>CAXQRK010000109.1:0-10512 GCA_964226535.1 Polaribacter sp. | reverse complement strand
CAGACGTGTGCTCTTCCGATCTGCAGGAATGCCTTCACCAGTGTGGGCACTGATAAACAGCGCTTTAGGATATTTAAACGATAATGCTAAGCGGGTTTCTGGATTCTGCAGATGGTCTATTTTATTAAATATGGTCAGTATTTTTTTCTGATCCGCACCAAGCTCGCGCAGCACTGACAGAGTCGTCTTAGCATGCGCATCGACTTCGGGGCTGTTGACGTCCAATACATGAATTAGGAAGTTCGAAACAAGCGCTTCTTCTAGGGTCGCTTTAAACGCATCGACCAATCGATGCGGCAAATTACGGATGAAGCCGACCGTATCGGTGATGACCAAGGGTTGGCCACTGGGGAGTGGGCAACGCCGCGAGGTTGGATCGAGTGTGGCAAAGAGTTGATCCTCTGCCAATATATCTGAACCGCTCAGTTGATTCAAGAGCGAGGATTTACCAGCATTAGTATAGCCCACAATCGCGCAGGTAGGCACGGGTACGGTCATGCGCTTTTTACGCTGCACATGGCGCTGTTGGATTACATCTTTGAGTTCGTGTTTGACCCGCGTGATCCGTGTGCGCACCATGCGTTGGTCTAGTTCTAATTGTTTCTCCCCAGCATCCCGCTGCATCGAGCCGCCGCCACGCTGTCGGCCCAGATGGGTCCAGGCGCTTTTCAAGCGTGGCAGGTTGTATTCGAGCCGGGCCAATTCGACTTGTAAAACCGCCTCTTTGGTTCGGGCACGTTTTGCGAAGATATCGAGAATCACTTCTTGCCGGTCGATCACCAGTATAGTGTCATCTGTGGCCTGTTCCCAGTTGCGTTGTTGTGCCGGGGTCAACTCATTATCAAAGATGATTACATCACAGGTATGTGCTTTGGCGGTTTCAATCAGTTCGCAGGCATTGCCTGCGCCGAGGAGAAATTTTGCATGTGGCTTGCGTATTGTGAGTTGTACTTCATGTTGGATGTTGATGCCAAGGGTGGTGACAAGCTCACGCAATTCATCCAGTAGGCTGTGTGTATTGGCAGGGGTCATGCCGGGAAGGGTAATGCCGATCAGCATGGCTCGTTCAACCATTCGTGGTTTTTCTTTAACGTCGTGCACAGAGAATTTCAATTAAGTGGATAAACAAGCTAAGATTAGTGCGTTCGCACGGAAAAACAAACTTCAATTATATTCTTTTAACTTGGCGTAAGCGATCAATTATCGTTTATTTTCCTAAATGCTTATTGCTGCTGATCTATTTGAACATCCTCAGTCCTGGCCATTTGCTGCAGTCTTTGCTGCGGATCTGGCTCCGTGGGAGTGGGTGCCGCGTATTGCTAAGGCGCTAAAGACGGTTTCATTTGAACGGTTAGAGCGCAAGATCCCGGCCGGATTACACCTGAGCGGAGATGTGTGTATACATTCATCGGTAAAATTGCCGGCATATGGTTCGATTACAGGTCCCGCTTATATCGGTGCAGGCTCTGACTTGCGTCCGGGTGTATTTATTCGTGGAAATGTAATTACTGGTGCGAATTGTGTACTTGGTAACTCCTGCGAGTTTAAAAATTGTTTGTTGCTGGATGGTGTGCAGGTACCACATTTCAGTTATGTGGGCGACAGTATACTCGGCAATCGAGTTCATCTGGGCGCGGGGGTGATTTGTTCCAATCTTCGTTTGGATCAATCAGAGGTGCCGGTGCAACTTCCGGATGGTTCGCGTTGTGGTTCGGGCTTGCGTAAGCTCGGTGCTTTAGTTGCAGATGAAGCAGAACTCGGCTGCAACGTCGTTTTAAATCCCGGTTCGGTGCTTGGCCGGCGTGCATTAGTGATGCCGGCAATGTCGTTTTGCGGATACCTCGGGCCGAATACAATCGCCTCTTGCAAACAGCGCACACAGACGTACTCCCGGATGGATTGAGTTCGATAGAAGTCTGATTGAGTGGAATTATTTGTCGATACGCTAAAAAAACGCTTGCCAAATAGATCAAGGTTCTCAGTGTGATTGACTTAAACAATCAACCCTAAAATAAGTATGCGTTGTAATTCTATCCTTACCTGTTCGTTGTTAGCGATTCTAGCGCTTGTATTGAGTGCTTGTGATGCTGGCAAGGCTTCCATGGCACCTGAAGAAACCAATGTGCTTGGCATCTACAAACACGTGCCACAAGCATATTCGCCAACAACGCCAAACAGTATCACGATCAATTCAGATGAATTATACACACGCAAGAATTTTTCTGGGGATAAGACCACCTTGCTTTGGGGGCTTGTGACGATCGAAGACTATTGAGCGCACGCTTCAGGTAAATTTAATTCAAGTGGTTTGCAGCAAATGTTTGTGTTTGACCACAATCAATGTCAGATCGTCAAGTTGTCCTGAATCGGCCGCAAAGTGCTGCACGCTGTCAATTATGTGCTTGAGTATTGACTGAGCACTGTTACCGCCATGTGTTTTAAGGCTGTCGATCAAGCGTTTATCTGAATATTCTTCGCCGCCGGCGTTAACGCTTTCGGTGAGCCCATCGGTATAGAGAATCAGGGTGTCATCCTGGGTAAAGCGAACAGTTTGATCCTCAATCGCGATGTCGAACAGTGCAGGTGGCACCATGCCAACCGCCATACCCTGCGACTTAATCGCCTGGACACTGTTAGAACCATCGGTGGAGCAATGGTAAAATAAGGGCAGTTCATGTCCGGCGCGGGCAAAGGTAAGTGCTTGCTTGGCTTGATCAATAATGACATAGATGATGGTGATAAACATATCGCGTTTCATGGAGCCTTGCATCTGTTGATTAATCGCACGGAGGACCGCTGCAGGTGAGTCTTGTTGCTGAGAAAAATGGCGCAGGTTCGTTTGGCAAATGGCCATCAAAATAGACGCGGAGATCCCTTTGCCGGAGACATCGGCAATGGCTACGCCAATTCGGTTGTCATCAATTGCAAATACATCATACAGATCACCACCGACTTTTTGTGCGGCGGTATAGTGTGTGGCAAATTCGATCTGTGTGGATGAAGGGAAGGTGCTTGGCAGCAAAAGCTTCTGGATATTGCCGGCGAGTTCGAGATCTAGATCCAGTTTGTTTTTCTCGATTTGGAGCTGTATCGCATCACTGTTATGCACCGCGAGTCCAACTTGTTCGGCGAGTGATTCAACCAGCGAGAAGTCGGTATCGGTAAAGGCTAGTTCGTCGGCTGGATTCACGACTGCAAGCACTGCAATGAGGCTGTCTTGAAACAGGACGGGAGCGATGATCATGGAGCGCACTTCAAGCGCAGGGTCCTCATGTTGAATCACGCGTGGATCATTTTTGGCATCTGCGATGAGTTGTGCACGCTTGGATTGAGCAACTTGTCCGATCAGGCCTTCGCCCATGCTAAAGGTTTCAGATTTGAGGATGTTTTCGAGAAATTCGGTGCGAGTGGCGTGTTTGGAGTGGACGCCCTTGGGCAGTTTACTTTGCGGCGGGAACAATCCTTCGACCGCGATGCCCTGTAGGCGATCATCTGTACGCTTTTCGAAGATGCACGCACTCATTGCGTTGGTGCTTAAAATAGCCGCATGAATGATGCGTTGAAACATATCCGCTCGGTCACTGCCCTGAGCGACTGCTTCGACCATGTTGTGCATGAATTCGACTACGATCTGTTTCTCTTGTCGGAGCAGCTGTTTGTCGTCTTCAATGATTTTTATATATCTACGTTTCCCGGTGTAGAGTAACCACATGCCGAACAGTCCGGTGAGAACTCCAAGAAAAAAAGACATGCCCATGCGGATTTTGCAGCAGACCCGAGTGCTTCGTTCAGATGGTTTCGTTTGATTCGACTTGGTTCTTCAGAAAGGCGATGACATCCTGAAATTTAGCTGCATTTTCCGTGTCGGCCTGGACCAGATTTTGATGTGCTTCAAGCATGTTTTTGGCATCAGAGACGGCGACATTTTTAAGCGCAGAGAATTCAGTTTCAGCAGCTGGGCTATCCGGCAAATCTTCACCAATGGTGAGCAGGTTGTCCAGTCCCAGATTACAAATAAGTGCATGATTACGTTCACTTAGATGGCAGATAATTAACATGCCTGCGGGTGTTTGCTCGCGCAATTCCAGGGCAATGCCCGCCAGGATGCCGAGGAAGGTGCTGTCCATTCCGGTGCATTGCTCAAAGTCGAGTACAATGTGCTGTTTGCCACTGTGCAGCATGGTTTCGATGAACTCTCGGAACGTGTTACAGTTCAGATAGTTCGCCTTGCCATTAATGCGAACCACCACCGGATCAGAATAGGCACTGACTAAAAAAGTAGGCTGCGGCTGCTCACTCATACATTGAAAATTAGTGGCAAAAGATGAATCAAGTGTTTAAGATTCGGCAATAATATCACGTAGGACATATGGCAGAATGCCACCGTGGCGGTAGTATTCGATTTCAATATCTGTATCGATTCGCAGCTGTAGGTCAACTGTTTCGATTGAACCATCGGGTTTGTTGATTTCCATTACTACGCATTGGCCAGGCTTGAGCGCATCGTTGAGGCCAGTTAGTGAAAAGGTTTCGGCGCCACTCAAGCCAAGTGTTTCGGCGCTAACGCCCTCCGCGAACTGGAAGGGCAACACCCCCATGCCAATCAAATTGCTGCGATGAATGCGCTCGAAGCTTTGTGCGACCACTGCCTTGACGCCGAGCAGTGCAGTGCCCTTGGCTGCCCAGTCGCGCGAGCTGCCCATGCCGTAGTCTTGGCCGGCGAAGATGATTAGGCCGGTTTCGCGTTGTCGGTACTCCGTGCAGGCAGCATAGATGTCCATTACGGTGCCTTCAGGCATCAGTTTGGTGTAGCCGCCTTCTTTGCCGTCAGCCATTTTATTTTTGAAACGAACATTGGCGAAGGTGCCGCGCGTCATGATGCGGTCATTGCCACGGCGCGAACCGAAGCTATTGAAATCACTGCTGTGGACGCCATGCGCTGTCAGAAAGTGCCCGGCTGGTCCGTCTGGTTTGATCGCACCTGCGGGTGAAATATGGTCGGTAGTGATCGAATCGCCCACAATTGCGAGGGGGCGAAGCTCCCGGAGTTCATTGATGGTGCCCGCCTGCAGGTCGAACTCTGCAAAGAAAGGCGGATGTTGAATATAGGTGGATGCGGGGTCCCAGGCATATAGATTGCCGGCGGAGGATTGCACCGCGTTCCACTCGGGGTTGGCGGCATTCAGGTCGCGGTACTTGCGCTGAAACATTGCCGGGGTCAAGCCGGTCTGTACCAGATCTTCGATTTCTTTGCGTTGCGGCCAAATATCCTTCAAATAGACTGGCTGACCATCGTTGCCGATGCCAATCGCGTCGTTGGCTAGATCGATCGCGACTGTACCGGCGAGCGCATAGGCAACTACCAGCGGCGGTGACATGAGGAAGGAGGCTTTCAGAGCACCGTGCACGCGGGCTTCGAAATTTCGATTGCCAGAGAGCACCGATGCGCCCACGATGTTGCCTTGCTTGAGTGCGTGTTCAATCGCAGGGTCGAGTGGGCCAGAGTTGCCGATACAGGTGGTACAGCCGTAGCCGACCAGATTGAACCCAAGAGCATCTAAATCTTCTTGCAGCGCCGTGGCTTGCAGGTAGTCGGTGACCACACGCGAGCCGGGGGCGAGGGAAGTCTTGACCAGTGGGTTGACGCACAGGCCTTTGGCACGAGCTTTGCGGGCGACTAGTCCGGCGGCGATCATTACCGATGGATTGGATGTATTGGTGCAGGACGTAATTGCAGCGATGAGCACTTGTCCGTGGCTGATGTACGGCAAGTCCCGGTCTGCGACCGTTGCGATGGCCTCACTGGAATCACGGCCGCCGGCCGCGACCGGTGCATTGACTTGTACTTGATTCGTCTGATCGTCTGGGGCAATATCGAACCCACCTGCGGCGATCGGTGTGCTGAGCAGTTGCTTGAAGCGCTGTTTGAGGGCTGGAACTTGGATGCGGTCTTGCGGGCGTTTCGGTCCCGAAACACATGGTGCGATGCTGCTGATGTCGAGTGCAAGGTCCACCGAATAATCGATGTCGCCTAGTTGGGGAATACCAAATAGGCCCTGAGCCTGATAGTAGCATTTGATCTGCTCGATCTGAGCCGCATCCCGGCCGGTGAGCTGCATGTAGTCAAGTGATTTGTCATCGACCGGAAAAAAGCCCATGGTGGCACCGTATTCGGGAGCCATATTGGCAATGGTTGCACGGTCTGCGAGACTGAGTCGTTCCGCACCTGGGCCGTAGAATTCGACAAATTTGCCCACCACCTTTGCTTCGCGCAACATTTCAGTGAGGCGCAGGGTCAGGTCAGTTGCCGTAGTACCTTCCGGGAGGTCGCCGCTGAGATGCACGCCGACGACTTCCGGGGTCTTAAAATACACCGGTTGACCAAGCATGGCGGATTCTGCTTCGATGCCGCCGACGCCCCAGCCGACGACGCCGAGACCGTTGATCATGGTAGTGTGGGAATCGGTGCCGACCAGGGTGTCTGGATAGAGCACACCATCCTTTGCAAATACGAGCTTGGCCAGATACTCAAGATTGACCTGATGGACGATGCCGATTGCTGGTGGTACCACACTGAAGGTTTTGAAAGCTTGTTGGCCCCATTTAAGGAATTGGTAGCGCTCTTTGTTGCGCTCAAATTCCAATTTCAAATTCTCTACAAATGCATTGGCAGAGCCGGAGCGATCGACTTGTACCGAGTGGTCTACGACCAGGTCGACTGGCACCAGTGGTTCAATGATTGCAGGGTCTTTGCCGAGCGCAGAAACCGCCTCCCGCATGGCCGCTAGATCTACCAGCAGTGGTACCCCAGTGAAATCCTGTAACACGACGCGTGCCACAACAAAGGGGATTTCTTTGTTGCTGGTATGCGTCGCACTCCAGTTGGCGAGGGCACGCACATCCGCTTCAAGCACTTTTTTGCCGTCGCAATTACGCAGCACTGATTCGAGTACAAGACGAATGCTGACCGGTAGGCGGGAAATGCCACTGAGACCCGCTTGCTTTTCTAGGGCTGGTAGACTGTAGTATTTCGAGCCATTTAGCTCTTTGAGGACATTAAACGGATCGTTCATGGGCGATGCTGAATCAAGGATTGGCAATAATGAGTTGAACAATGAAACTTATGCGAGTGCAGCTTTAATCGCAGCAAAGTTTGGCAGGTCGTGTGGATCTTCAGCAGATTCGCTGTAAATAATAATACCTTGTTCATCAATCACAAAGGCCGAGCGTTTGGAGACACCCTTGAAGCCGAGTAGATCGGCATACAATACATCATATGCAGTGGAGACTTCTTTGTTGAAATCGCTGAGCAGGGGAAACTGCAAGTGATCAATTTGCGCCATTTGTTCCTGTGCGAAGGGACTGTCGACGGAGATGCCGTAAACGATCGCATTTAAATTCGTATATGCACTCAATTGGTTGTTTACATCGCACATTTCTTGCATGCATACACTGGTGAAAGCGAGTGGAAAAAACAAAAGAACGATCTTTTTTTGGCCAAGATGGTCAGTTAAAGAAATCTCATGTAAGCCTTCGGCATTTTTTGATTTGAGGGTGAATGTGGGTGCTTTGCTTCCGGTTGCGAGTGCCATGGGTTATATGGATTAAATCGGGGTGAATGTGATTGTATGAATAAGACTCTAAATAAAAGGATTATATGGCGTGGATGTAAAGCGTCAGATGCAAACAATCCACTTTTATGCGCGATGCTTTGCGGCATCGACGTTTAGCCGAGCAGCTTGAAAAAGATACGTTTGCCAGCTTGAAAAATTAGTTCACTGCGCGGGCGTGTGATGGGTTTATTCGGATCGTCTTGTTTAACCGCATCAATTTTAACCCCGCCTTGTTGTATCAGCCGACGAATGGCTCCTTTGCTCTCAAATAATGCGGATTGCGCCATCACCTCATACAACGGTGCGTTGTCGGCATCGTCAAATAGATCGCTCCAGGTGAAGCTTGGCATTTCGTCTGGTACTTTATGTTTCGAGAATACTTGCTCAAATTGTTGCAAGGCATGCTTGGCAGCGTCCATTGAGTGAAATTGGCCGACCAACGCTGAGGCGAGGTTCTTTTTGGCCATCATTGGGTGGCCTGTCTGTAGCTTGGCTATTCGACTATCGTCAAACTCAAGCAGTAGGCGATAATAATCCCACATGGTGTCGTCACTAATCGACATGATCTTACCAAACATTTCTTTGGCAGTGTCGGTAAAAGAGATGTAATTGTCTGCACTTTTGGACATTTTCTTGCTGCCATCCAGGCCAATCAGCAGCGGCATGGTGATGACTGCTTGTTCCGGCTTGCCCGCATCTTTTTGCAAGGCTCGACCGACTAGCATGTTGAATAGCTGGTCGGTGCCGCCGATTTCGACGTCGGCATTCAGCACGAGTGAGTCATAGCCCTGAATTAGCGGGTAAAGAAATTCGATGATTGAAATGGGCACCTTATTGGCATGGCGTTTGGAAAAATCGTCGCGCTCCAACATACGGGCGACTGTCATTTTGCGGGCCAGCTTGAGACAGTCTTCGAAGTTCATTTGGTCGAACCATTCACTATTGTAAAAGACTTTGGTTTTGTCCTGATCCAGGATTTTAAAGGCCTGTTCAAGGTATGTTTGAGCATTTTCGATGATTTCATTTTTGCTGAGCACCGGGCGTGTATTGGAGCGGCCGGATGGATCACCGATCAGTGTGGTAAAGTCACCGATAATCAGAATTGCCTGATGGCCGAGATCCTGAAACTGGCGCAATTTATTAAATACAACCAAATGGCCAAAGGTTAAGTCGGGCCGAGTCGGATCAACTCCGAGCTTGATGCGCAGCGGGCGCTTTTCGTGCAGACGTTGTTCCAATTCGGTGGCACCGATGACAGTGTCGGTATGGGTACGGATGGTTTCGATCAGGCTCATAGCAGTCAGGTAATCGCTATTTGAAATGGCTTCCGTTTAACCTGTCGTAAAGGAAAAACCATCCCTATGGGCTGAATACCTTGTCACCGAGTGCAAGATTTTGTGGTTGACCCCAACCAAGCTCCTTCAATTGATGGCACGCATACGTGTTTGACTACCAGGTAATTTATAATGGCTACACTGCCATGGTGGCAGGGTTGATTACGAGTGTGCATTGCGTCGCCATGTGCGGCCCGCTTAGTTGTGCATTTGCCCCCAGTCGACCCGATCAGGGTAATCCCTTACTAGTATTGACCTGTTACCATTTAGCGAAGCTGTGTGCATATGGTCTGGTCGGAGCCTTGGCAGGTACTTTTGGGAGTGTGGTCATTCGCTTGATCGAGCACTCCTGGCTGAATTATTTACCCTGGATTTTAGTCCTGTTTTTCATTGCTGTGGCGTTCAGGTTGGATCGATTTTTGCTCAAGCCCCGCTGGCTTGGCGGCTGCTACCATCGCGCTACTCGAGCGTTTTTGCAACTGACCAAGCCAGTAGCGGCGGTGATGATTGGCTTGGCCAGTCCGCTGTTGCCCTGCGGCCCATTGTATTTAATCTTTGGTTTGGCACTTTTTTCCGGCTCGGCTTGGCAGGGTGCGGAGTGTGCGATTGGTTTTGGGGTCGGTACCGTACCATTGCTGTGGCTAGCACAAAACCAATACATGCATCTCAACCGATCCATGGGCTCGAAGTGGCTGTCGCGTGTTCAGCGCATAGTGGCCTTGATCGCTGCACTGGTGGTGGCATGGCGCTTGCGCACGACGCTTGGCATCGAGGGGGCTGAAAACTGGATCTGCCATCCGTTTTAATCGATGCGCGGACTTAGCCCTGTCCGCACCCCGATTCGGCAAGGTTTTTGGCCGGTGTTACACCTTGTCGATAATGGCATCGGCCAAACCATATTCGATCGCTTCTTGGGCGGTCATGTAAAAGTCGCGATCGGTGTCGTTTTGAATCTTTTCAAGTTTTTGGCTGGAACTGCTAGCAAGAATCGCGTTCAGTTCGTCGCGCAGGCGCTCCATTTCTTGCGCTTGAATATGAATGTCAACGGCTACTGCGATCATTTGACCGGAGATCAAGGGCTGGTGGATCAATACGCGCGAGTGTGGGTATAGAAAGCGCTTGCCCTTATTCGCCCCGCAGAGTAAAATTGAGCCCATACTGGCAGCCATTCCGGTAACGACCACTTTAATTGGTGAACTGATTAGCCGCATGGTATCATATACTGCCATGCCGGCGGTAATCGAACCTCCGGGTGTATTGATGTAGAACGTGATTTCCTCGCCGGGTGCATCGGCTTCTAGATAAAGCAGTTTTTCAGTGATATCGCGTGCGGATTTGTCGGAGACTTCCCCCCAGAGGAAGATCTTACGCTCTTTCAGGAATGATTCCTGAATCTTGGTGTTGGCACTTTTTTCAGTTTCTGTGGACTGTGGTTCTGTCATTGGAAATAAATGTGACGGGTTAAGTGAGATGGAGAACAGAAGAGCATAGGTGCTTGAAGTTTCAAGCGATGATTTAAACTTAATCAAAAAAAATTAGTTTTCGATTTTCAAGATGCGGCGCTG
>CAXQRK010000108.1:0-7443 GCA_964226535.1 Polaribacter sp. | reverse complement strand
CGCTTTAATTATGGGGTGTTCAATATCGCCGAGCTGATCGCTCAGGCCCTATACGCAGATACTATCCATTCCATTGAAAAATCTCAGCGAATGTCGATTTATCACAAAGCAGAATTTGACATTAGTGATCATATGCCAGCTTGGATACGGTTGCCGTGTCCGGAATGATGGTGTATCCGCGCCGCGTTCATCGATCGTGCAACAACATGTCTTAAGCCTTGGGCAGAAAAAAGCTGCGCTGGCGCTGATTGATTGGCATGTTGATGCGTTGCATTACCTGCAGCATGTCTTCCCAAACCTTGCGCTTAGTGCTCACCGTGCCGTTCCGTAACAAGTAGGAGGGATGAAAGGTGATCATTAACGGCGTATTGCCAAAGGTCTGCCACTGGCCGCGAATTTGACTGAGCCGACGGCTCGGATCAGGCCCCAGCAGACCAGTCACGGCGGTACTGCCCAGTGCCACAATCACCTGAGGCTGAACGATCTCGATTTGTGCCTTTAGATACGGCAGGCAGAGGTTCATTTCCTCAATGGTCGGGGGGCGATTGCCATAGGGCTTGTCGTGCTGTGGGCGCCATTTAAGAATATTGCCGATGTAGACTTGATTGCGTTGCAGCCCCATTGCTTGAATCATTTTAGTGAGCAATTGACCCGCAGGGCCGACAAAGGGTTCACCCGATTTTTCTTCATCGGCTCCGGGCGCTTCGCCGCAAAAGAAAATAGCGGCATTTGGATCGCCCACACCAAACACTACTTTCCCGAAACGACTGAGATGTTGTCGACAAATCGGACAGTTTTCAACCACTTCACGAAGCCAGGTCATACGGGTTTCAGGGTCTCCTGGCGGTAGTTCGATCGATGGTATTGCCGCAGTCGTTTGGGTGCGTTGATCACTGGATTGGTTCGCTGAATGGCTTGTAGAAGCCTCCAGCTTTAATTCCTGTGCATATTCCATGGTATGAGGTGCTAAAAGTGTTCAAATAAATACAAATCAATAGCGTTACATGTGTGCAAACATTTAAAATCCACCGGGCGAACTTAAATGATCCTAAATTCGATGTGCTGCGCGCGAACCTGACACCATCATTTGAAGAGCGCAGCTAATTTTTAATGCCTCCCCTCCGCTGGCCTTGCATGCTCAAATGCCAGGCCAAGTCCGATCAGGGTGAGATCGGCAATGAATCGACTTTTCTGTGCCCAGTCACTGGTTAGATTGGCAATGCTGCCACCGGTTGAAAGTATCACGGGCGTTGCTTCGCCACGTGCGCGAAGTTCGTTCAGAACACGGCCGAGGAGAGCATCCAACATGCCAGAAAAACCAACTGCGACCCCGATTTTCATCGCGTGTACGGTGGATTTACCAATGGCGCCTTCAACCTTGAGCAGATCTGTTTCGCTGAGCTTGGGCAGCAGCGCAGTTTGTTCGTGCAAGTAACGAGTCATCACCGCCAGGCCGGGCGCAATGATGCCGCCCTCGTAGCCGACGCTGGAAACAATATCGAAAGTGACGGCGGTGCCTAGATCGAGAATGACAGCTGGCACGCCGTAATACGCCTGTGCCGCGATGGCATTGGCGATGCGGTCTTGGCCGATTTCTTCTGGACTTGGGTATGCCAGTTCCAGGCCCACACAGGTCTTGTGCGTGAGGTGAAAGATCGGCAGCTTAAAGCCGTGCAGACTGGCTTGTAGCGCAGCATTAATTTCCGGGACGACCGAACAGAAGGCAATCCCCTCAACCGCTTCAAGGTGTGCGGCGATGGCTGCGGCAAAGGCCGCCGATGATCCCTGGCGAAACGCACGGGTCGGGAAGTGGCCGGTATGCATGACAGCTTGACCGTCTACAATGCCGTAGTGGGTGCTGGAGTTACCAACGTCGATGCTGAGAATCATTTGAGATCGGGGGGGTTGGATGATGAAGGTGGATTTTTTCTCAAGCTGACATCACCGGCATGGATAGCGAGGCTGCTGCCGTCGGCTTGGGTGAGCAGGAGTGCGCCAGTGGCATCGATGCCATTCGCAATTCCGGTCAGTGCGCGGTCACCCTGCACTGCGGTGACCGTTTGCCCGTGCAGTGCATTGAGTGGACTCCAGGCGGCGGGGAGTGTTTCATTGGTTTGCTGCAAGGTACAACAATTGTATGCGTGTCGAATAGCTTGCAGGACGCGTGCAGTGACTTGATTGAGCGACACGGTTGTGCCCTTGATCGCATACAAGCTGGTGGCGCTACTGCGCAGATCTTGAGGGTAGTTCAATGGGTTGCTGTTCAAATTAATCCCAATGCCAAAGATAATACTGCGCAAGCAGTCGGTATCCATTTTCGCTTCGGTGAGCATTCCGGCGAATTTGCGGCCGTCACAGTACAGGTCATTCGGCCACTTTATTTGCAGTGCTGCCTCTGGTGTAAACTCTTGCAGGGCGCGACAGATATAAATGCCGGCCCAGAGGGTGAAGTGCTGTAGTTGTTGCGCTGCGATGTGCGGCTCAAACAGTACCGATAGGTAGAGATTGTCGGCCGAGGCACTGTACCAGCTGCGTCCGAGTCGGCCGCGGCCCTGGGTCTGACAGCTGGAAGCGATCGCGAACGGACTTTTGCGGCCGTAAGTAAGTTGCCGCTCCGCTTCGTTGTTGGTACTATCAATTACGGGAAAGTACAGCAACGGCATGGTTTCGGCAGCTATGTCTAAATAACAGCGGATCAATGCGGGATGCAGCACTTCTGGCTCCCGAATAAACCGATAACCGCGGTTACGCACAGCCTTAAAATCAAATCCTTGGGTACGGAGCTTAGCCAGTTTTGCCCGTATTGCTGGGCGCGACCGGCCGAGTTGCTCGGCCAGCTGGCGGCCGGAAACAAATTGATCGCGGGCCTCCAGTAAGGCCTTGAGGATGATGAACTCGTCCTCGCGGTATTTTGTTTCCGAATACTTTGCATCGGTGCTCATGCGCGAATCTTGAGGGAACCGTGACAAAAAAGCGAATCTATTGCCAGTCCAGGCCGATGTCTTTCCACGTACTTTGATGGATCGGTGCGCCTGTCGAAATAAAGTCAAGGCCAATGCCGGCGAGTGTGGCCAAAGAGTCGATTCGAATGCCGCCGCTGGCTTCGGTGCAGGCCTGCGAGTCAATCAAAGCAACCGCACGCTGCAGGTCATCGCTCGAGAAGTTGTCAAGTAGGATGATATCGGCTCCGGCATCAAGCACGGCCGGAATCTGTTCCAAGGTATCCACTTCCACCTCAATCGCAAGGTCTACGCAGGTCTTGCGAGCCAGACACACTGTCTCGACGAGTCGATTGCCAGCCGTGGCAGCGGCAACTGCCAGATGGTTGTCTTTGAGCACGACACGATCAAACAGGCCGATGCGATGGTTGTAACCGCCACCACAAGCAAAGGCATATTTTTGCAGTACTCGATAGCCCGGCAAGGTCTTGCGTGTATCTAACAGTACGGTGTCGCTTGAACCGAGGACATCGATATAGCGATGCGTTTCGGTGGCAATGCCGGTCAGATGCTGCAGGAAATTGAGCAGGACACGTTCGGCCTGAAGCAGTGGACCACAGGGTCCAGACAAGGTGCCGAGTGCTTCACCCGCAACCACGCGGTCACCATCCTGAAGGTGGGCCCTAAAACTGCAGGCTTGCCCATATGCATCGAGCACCGGTTGCACTAGACCGAGGCCACAGACGATCATCGGTTCGCGGGCGGTAAGTTGGGCATGGCCGCTAGCTGTCTCGGGCATGAGTGCAGTGCTCACATCGCCCAACTGTTTGGGTCGGGTCGCCAGGCCGGCCCCGGCGAGATCTTCAATCTTGGCCAGTCCTATTAATTGACGCAGATAGTCGGGGTCGAGCTCGGCCCAGCTGAGTCGGGTGCGGAAATTACTTGGTGTATAGCGGCGTTTGGTCAACATGGTTGAATTGATTGAGGCACTCTACAGGTTTGCAAAGGTCATGAAAGATAAGTATCTCTTCAATTTGCACGAGCCATACTATATTTCTTGAGTGCTGCCAATCATTCTCTTATTACGCATATATAATTCTTTTTTAAATCAGATACCTTATGTCCGCAGCAACATCCGAGATCGGCCTCATTGGCCTCGCAGTCATGGGCCAAAACCTGGCTCTCAATATCGCCGACCACGGCTTCAAGATTTCCGTGTTCAACCGAACGACTGCTAAGATGCAAGCGTTTGTCGCAGCCAATCCGAATACGCCGGGCGGTCTGCTGGGCTGCGAGACACTCGAAGAGTTGATCACATCGCTCAAGCGTCCGCGCAAGGTGATCATTCTGGTGCAGGCCGGTGGGGCTACCGACAAGGTGATTGAGGGGTTGGTGCCGCTCATGGAGCAGGGCGATATCATCATTGATGGCGGCAACGCAAAGTGGGATGATACCATCCGTCGCGAACAAGCCCTCAGCGCTAAGGGCCTGCACTTTATCGGCTCAGGTGTTTCCGGTGGCGAAGAAGGCGCTCGATTCGGTCCGTCACTGATGCCAGGTGGCAGCAAGGCTGCATGGGAGCAGTTAGAGCCTATTTGGAAGGCGATTGCAGCTAAAGTCGATCCCGACACCGGCCAGCCACTTGAAGGGGCCAAGCCGGGCAAACCAGTCGAAGGTGGGTTCAGTTGCACCGCCTACATTGGTCCAGATGGTGCAGGACACTACGTAAAAATGGTCCACAACGGCATTGAATATGGTGATATGCAAATGATTTGCGAAGCCTACGATCTAATGCAGCATGTGCTGGGATTGAGTCCGGCGCAGATGGGCGATATTTTCGCCAAGTGGAACGAGGGCGTACTCAATTCTTTCCTGATTGAAATTACCGCCGATATTCTCAAACAAGCCGATCCCGTGACTGGAAAACCTTTGGTTGATGTCGTGCTTGACGCTGCTGGTCAAAAAGGCACCGGCAAGTGGACCTCGATCAATGCACTTGATATGGGCACCCCTGCACCTACCATTGCCGAGGCGGTATTTGCACGCTGCATCTCTGCAATCAAAGATGAGCGCGTCGCTGCTGCCAAGATTTTGAGTGGCCCTGAAGTCCTCGCATTCACCGGTGATCCAAATGAAATGGTTGAAGCGATTCGGCAGGCACTTTACGCATCCAAAATTTGTTCATATGCACAAGGCTTTCAACTCATGCGTGAGGCGCAGCAGGCATACGGTTGGACACTTAATTTTGGCGAAATCGCACAAATTTTTCGCGGTGGTTGCATCATTCGTGCGGCCTTTTTACAAAAAATTACCGAAGCCTTTGCCCGTAATCCTGCACTGGCTAATTTGCTGCTCGACCCTTATTTTACCGCTGCAATTGACCAGGCCCAGGCAGGTTGGCGTAGAGTCGTAGCACTTGCTGCCAAATATGGTGTAGCGATCCCGACTTTCAGTTCCGCACTTGCGTATTACGATGGTTACCGCAGTGCACGTTTGCCACAAAATTTGTTGCAGGCCCAGCGCGACTTTTTTGGAGCACATACCTACGAGCGCACCGATCAGGCACGGGGCACATACTATCACATTGATTGGCCCAAGCCAGACCGTCCGCAATTGACAGTGTAGCCGCGTATGGAGTGGATCGTTGTCTTCGTGGTCGGTATGCTTGCCGGGGCCGGATGGGCCTGCGTATGGTTGCGTGGCGGGCAGCAGCGGGCAGAGTCTACACTGCGCACACTTGATCAGGACCTGCAACAAATGCGTACCGCATACTGGTCGGCCAAAGAAGCGCTGGTACGGGTTGAGGCACAACGTGAAGCCGAGCTCAATGCGGCCACCGAAAAGCTCAACTTGCTCGAACAGGCGAAGACGCATTTGCACGATAGTTTTAAAGCGCTCTCAGCAGAGGCCTTGTCGAGCAATAACGAATCTTTCTTAAATCTGGCCAAAACTACGCTCAAAACCTATCAACAGGCGGCCCAAGGCGACCTTGAACAACGCCAGCAGGCGATTCAAAAAACGGTTGAGCCAGTCGGTGAAGCGCTCCAATTGTTTAACGAGCGCGTCGCCAAAATTGAACAGCGCCGCACTGAGACGGATGCCGGCTTGCGTGAAAAATTACAGCAACTTGCCGAGTCGCAGATTCAGCTCAGTCGTACCACCGGCAGCCTGGTGCAGGCACTGCGTGCACCGCAGGTTCGAGGCCAGTGGGGCGAAATGCAATTACGCCGCACGGTTGAAATTGCGGGCATGCTCAACTATTGTGATTTCGAGGAACAAACGGCGGTCGAAACTACCGATGGCCAGCGCCGCCGGCCCGATCTATTGATTCATTTGCCCAACGCACGTCAAGTAGTGGTCGATTCCAAGGTGCCGCTTGCCGCGTATCTTGATGCGCTTGAATCCGACGATCCGGCCCGGCAGACGGAGCGGATGCAGGCACATGCAAGGCATATACGCGATCACATCAAGGGGCTGTCGGCCAAATCTTATTGGACACAGTTCGATCACAGCCCGGAGTTTGTAGTGCTGTTCATTCCCAACGAAGCGATTTTCAGTGCCGCACTGGAGCAAGATCCCAGCCTGATTGAACTTGGGGTGCTCAATCAAGTCATCCTGGCCACGCCGACTACCTTGATCGCCCTACTCAAAGCGATTGCATATGGCTGGCAGCAGGAAGCGATTGCCCGCGAAGCCAAGCAGATCAGTGCACTCGGCCACGAACTGTACGAGCGCATCAGTGTGGTGGCTGGCCATTTCGCCAAAGTCGGTAAGAGTCTGGATCAAACCGTCGCTCACTACAATAAGGCAGTCAGTTCGGTGGAGACCCGTTTGCTGTCAACTGCAAGGAAATTTCAGGCACTCGACTGCGCCTCGACTGTTACCCTGCCAGAGGTCAAAGCGATTGAAAAAATTCCAACCCTGCCCAAAGATTCGACAGATGTAGTGGCGGCATCAGAGTAACGCCTCCTTCGCCGCCTATAAAATTGGTGTTTCATCCTTGTTCTAGCTCGGCCCCCGGCCGGGTGGGGGGCTGATAGGAACCTCCAACCGTTGGGTAAAGCTAGCTTCTAGTTGGAGGCGCAATTACTTATGGCAGATTGGGAACTTGCAGTGAATGGGCAGGAAGTCTTTAAAATCGAATCACTAAAATAATATGAATCCAAGAGTCACAAAAGTAACACCAGAAGAAAATTATTGCCTATTACTAGAATTCACGAATGGAGAGAGGCGGGAATTTGATGTCATACCCTACCTCGACAAAGGCATTTTTGTAAAACTTCAAGATAAAGCATATTTTCAGCAAGTACGATTAGCTAGCAGTCTGTCGGGCTTAACTTTTAGCTACTCAAAACTGAGTTCGGCAAAGTTCGGAATTTTTGCAATTCGGAGGGTTTTAGTTTCACCTTTTTTCGTAGTTTAAGACGCATATACCCTTACAGTGCCGCATTTACGCTGTTTTTGTCTGAGCTTTGGACAAAGTTTCCCTCGTCTGAGCTTGTAT
>CAXQRK010000107.1:0-12227 GCA_964226535.1 Polaribacter sp. | reverse complement strand
CGAGATCTACACCAGCTTATACACTCTGTCCCTACACGACGCTCTTCCGATCTGAATCTGCAGCAAATTGCACGACAGTTCATGTCTGGCCTACAGCGCCACTTCGATATGCTAGCATTCAACCTCGCTTCCCGTGAATCGGTGCAGGAAGACAGCTACAATCAACATATCAATGCGCCTCGAATCATGCCAGCCGCTGCGCGACATCAGAATTTCGAGCAAATGCAAGCATATGCGCGTGACCTCCTCGTACGTCAGGTGATTGGCGACGCCTTAAACCTGAGTGTTACGGCGATGCATAATGCACACTTCTTTCTCGCTTTGGTCAAAGCAACCAATGCCAACAAAAATTTGTCGCCTGAAGCTCAAAAAGAAGCCCAATCCGCCCAGCAAGCATTTGTAGCCGCTCAACTGGATAAAAAATTTAACCAAATTGAGCAGGATTACGGCATCATGTGTGAATTGGAAGATAGTATTACTGCGCTGGGCACTGTGATGCAGATTCTGCTCAAGCAAAGTGGAATGGTGCAGGCTGCTCAGCTCAATGAGCAGGACGAATTGGTAATTGGATTGAAAACAGTCGAAATCAAGGATGTTGCCGGTCTCGAAGGTCCTCCCCAGGGCAAATTAATTGATTTGCGCAAAATTTTTCGTACGGGCGAAGCTATACGATTCAATGATGTGGAGTTGCAACTAGTGCTGGTCACAGTTGCATCATTTGCGGATTCATTGTTTAAATCGGTTGCTGCATACGCACGTTCCCTACAGGACGATGTATAACTCACCTCACATCGCCCATGTCCGTCTGTTCACTTCGTATCCTTACGCTTAACATCGCTCATGGGCGCGGACTGTCGACCTATCAGGGCTTTCATGGAGTGCGTGGCATTGAGCGCAACCTCTTACGCATCGCTCGTTTGCTTGAACGTGAAGCCGCCGACATTGTTGCGATGCAGGAAGTCGATGAGGACTCACATTGGAACAAGCATATTCATTTGCTCGATTTTATCCAAGCAAAAGTCGGATACATGCACAGTCATTTGGGTGTTCACAACCGTCGCGGCGGTCGATTGCCGCTGGCTTACGGCAATGCAGTGCTCTCGAACTTTCCGATCGAGCATGCCGATCATCAAGCCTTTGGAGCTGCAGAACTTGGCGAGAAAGGCTTTCTGTACACTGAGCACAGCTTGCCGGATGGACACCTGCCGATCGTCAATCTGCATTTAGACTATAAATCGCGCCTGCGCCGGATTGAACAAATTGAACGATTGATTGTGTTTTTGGAACAACGCCACGCGCAAAAAGGTGGTGAGACTTATTTGTCACCCATTGTCTGTGGCGATTTCAACAGTCGATCCGCCAAGTCCAACGATGCCGTCGCTCACCTGTTCAATTATCTCGAAGAGCGATGCGCCTATCAACTCTATCCTCAACGTGGCCGTACCTTTCCGTCACTGTTACCAGTTCATGGCTTGGATTTTGTGTTTGTGCCGCCCAGCTACAAGGTACTTAAGTGTGAAATCTTACGCGCCTATGTGAGTGATCACCGTCCCGTACTAATTGAACTGCAAATGCCCGATTCGCCGGCAGTTGGCCGGACAGGAGACTGAATCGGCCTGGTTTCGACAATATATTTCAAACATATTTGCAGACCTGCATAATCACCCTTTCAGCATGTATCGTTATACGCTCATTGCAATTGGCCGCATAAAAAACAAGCCCTTGGCGGCACTGTGCGAAGATTTCTCGCAACGGCTTAAACTAGGCGGCCACTTTGAATGCATCGAGCTCAAGGATGGCACTGTGGAAAGCGAGGGCAGGCGTATTCTCAACACTCTGGCCAAACGTCCGAAAGCCCGCATCTATGCAATGGCCGAAGAAGGTGAAATGCGCAGCTCTACTGGGCTGGCTGGCGAACTTAGGGAACTATACGGCCAGCCGGCAGTATTTATCATCGGTGGTCCATACGGCCTAAGCCCGCTGGTGAAAGCCAGAGCAGATCTGCAGTTTGCGCTCTCACCACTTACGTTCACACATGAAATTGCCCGCATGCTGGTATGTGAGCAACTCTATCGTGCCGCATCAATCAATGCCGGCTCTAAATATCATCATGTATAAAACCGTAAACTTTGCCGAATTCTTGTAAAATAAGAGTTGATCTTATCGATCAGATTATATTTATCTCCTGCGATGGCATGGAGAAGTGGCTGAGTGGCCGAAAGCGCTTCTTTGCTAAAGAAGTGAACCTCAAAAGGGTTCCAGGGGTTCGAATCCCCTCTTCTCCGCCACTTTCAGGCTTATTGCGAATTCTGGTTCCAGTTCGCCGTTTCCAAGCATGTCGTTTATGTTAAAGGACTTGGAGAACATTCTCAAATCCACGCGCTACCACGAAGTTCGCATTTTGGTCACAAAGACCTCTGGATCACACGGATGATCGTCCTTTTCTGGATCAAACCGTGACACGCGGATTTCCTTGAAAAGCAGGCTCATAAGCTCCGATGGCTCTTCAAAGGTCAGCTTGTCGAACAAGCTTGTGAACTCGGTCAAGTTCTCACAGATGAGCGTTTCATCGACCACCAGCGAGTGGCGATAGTCGATTTCCATTTGGAGCTTTTGCCGCTCCACTTGCAAATCGCTCTTACGTTTTCCAAGGTTGTCTGCCTCCGCCATGAACTCACTGGAGTGGTTTTTCATTTGGGGGCGTTTCGCCATCTCAATCAAGGAAGCGACTTCCTTGGAAACTTCATCCAGTTCTTTGACCGTCTTGCGAAGCTTAGCCTCAAAGGGCTTCACGGCTCCCAAGTGCTCACTCTTCGCGGCTTGCCGCCATTCCAATAGCCTCGCTTGCTACGCTCAGCGATTTTATCTGCGACACGCTGACGGGTAAGCTGTCGTTCCCATTGAGCCAGCGAGAGCAACAGATTCAGGAAAAGTTCTCCTGTAGCTACGTCCCCACACCGAGCTATTACACAGCTCCAAAGTCTGAGCCGAGTGTTCCGTTGGCTCCAGCCCCTGTTGCACAGAGAAGCAGCTCAACAAGGCCAACTTCGCTACCCGCTATGAACTTCTCGCAGCTTGCCAGCTTCATGAGTCGTTCAGGGATTATTTCAGAATCAGCAGCGGTCATTCGACGTTCACCCGATGGAAAACGGCGATACGAGTATGAATCGCAGGATTACAAATTTCAGGATGGTGCGCGCATGGAGTTCAACCGCATACGCACACGAATCAACCGCTATGCCGTCCGCATCGGAATTTTCCGTGAAGAACCGCCGCCAGAGCTTCACCAGCATTTCATAAAAGGCCGTCTGTATCGCTCTGGCTCACGCTCCATTCTTCTGGTGATCGAACGCTACACCGACAAGCACCGCGTTGTGCCTATCGCTCAATAAGAATCACTGCTAAGTCGTAATTTTGGCAGTAACAAACTTTGACATTTTTGGCCGTTTCTACAGTATCGGGCAGAATGAATGTTTCCCTGACCGATAAGCTGGAGGATTTTGTCAACGAACTAGTGGCGCAAGGCCGCTACCGCTCTGCCAGTGAGGTGGTGCGCGAAGGGCTTCGCCTGCTTGAAATTCGGGAAGCCCAGCTCACTCAGAAGCCTGATGCTCAGGAGAACCCCAAATCTTCCAAGAATAGACCATGACCCACATACAACAAAACGAGGAACTGAAACGTCGCATCTGGCAGATTGCCAATGACGTGCGTGGCACAGTGGACGGATGGGACTTCAAGCAGTATGTGCTGGGTGCGCTTTTCTACCGCTTCATCAGCGAGAACTTTGCCCGCTACATCGAAGGTGGAGACGAGAGTTTCCGCTACGCGGATATAGCCGACGACAATGAAGACCTTGCGGCGATCAAGGATGATGCCAGCAAGACCAAGGGTTACTTCATCTATCCCAGCCAGCTTTTCGTCAATGTGGTCGCTAAGGCGCGAAGGGATGTTGAGGAAGTTGCGGCGCTAGTGGTCGATACGGCGCTTCAGGTGCACAAAGATTTGGGACCGGGCTTATTGGAGACTGTTTATGAAGCTGTTCTGGCTAAAATGCTTGAGTCGCAAGGCTTGAAAGTAGAGCGGCAGAAGTCTATTCCAATTCACTATCAGGGGATTTCTTTAGACGAGGGCTTCCGTCTCGATTTACTCGTCGATGGACAGCTTATCGTAGAACTTAAATCAGTTGAAATAATTCACCCTGTTCATCCGAAGCAACTGCTCACCTACTTGCGCTTAATGGACTTGCCTTTGGGACTTTTGATCAACTTTGGCGCACCCTTATTGAAAGAAGGCTTAAGCCGAGTAGTCAACAAGCATAACAACTTCGCGTCTTCGCGCCTTCGCGTGCATCAGAAAGGAGGAGCATCGTGAGTCAGGACAAGTCCCCTAGTGAGCCGTCGAGCCTCTCGAACCCGACGCTTTTACTTCGCGACCTTAAGCAACTGATCGATCAAGGACGTCGCAAAGCCGTTGCCTCAGTTAACAGTACACTGACCTTGACTTATTGGCATGTAGGAAAACGGATCAATGAGGAGGTGCTCAAGGGTGGGCGCGCAGAGTATGGCAAGCAGGTTGTGGCTTCGATTGCAGAGGATCTGGTGACTCATTATGGCAAGAGCTTCGAGGCACGAAACCTGCGCCGCATGATGCAGTTTGCCGAGGTATTTCCTGATTCCAGGATTGTGACGCCACTGGCGACACAATTGAGCTGGTCACACTTTATGGAGGTCTTGAAGCTTAAAACTCAAGATGCTCGCCTATACTATTTGCGACAAGCAGCTGAATTTGCATGGGGCAAACGAGAGTTGCGTCATCAGATCGAACGCAAAACTTTTGAACGTTCAGAAATCGCCGATTCAAAATTAGAAATAGCAGAGGCAAATCACCTCAGCGGTCATTTCAAAGACCCTTACTTTCTAGATTTCCTCGGGCTGAAAGACGGCTATCTGGAGAACGAACTGGAGAATGCTTTGCTTAGAGAGTTAGAGCTGTTCATTCTCGAACTCGGAAAGGGCTTCCCCAGCCTGTTTTTCCGCTGCCGCGGAACAGGATTATCCATCCCTACGCTTGAACCCGTAAAGGTCGTATTTTTGCGCTCACTTGTGCAGCAGCGTCACAAGCTTCTAGCGCATCGTCCCATCGAAGACTAATAGAGAGGGAAGCCAGAAGAACATACCACCTGCAATAGACCCTGTCAGATCAAGTCTTTACTATTCCACCTACTGGATGCAAGAGAGGTATCACCTAGTGGAGTCGCGCAACGACGTAACGGAGTTGATGCCATCGTCTTGATCTGAGTTCAAGTGATTCATGACTTTCGCATCGACCAATTCAATTTCAATTTCCCTGAACCAAGAAAACATCCAGAGTCCGAGTGCTGCACCAACCCACATGCAGCATGTAAAGATGACAACAAAAAATGGAAACATGCTAAGTGCGGCAATCAATCCCTGCCATCCTGTTTGATACTCACCGTTAAAGCTGACCGTTGCAGCTCCGAATGCCGACGCTATGCCGCAAAAAAGGCAGAATAAGCCCATCGGAATTAGCGCGCTAACAAAGATCAACTTAAAGAGAGATTTCTTTGTTAATTTTTTGCCTCTTATTCTCATTAGTGTTTAACTTAATAACTTTTTTCAAGTGCCTCCTCTAGCAGCTCCTTGCTTTTCAAGTGGCACAGTTTCGTCACCTCGACCAGGATGGTCTGTTTGAAGGGTTTTTGACTTTTAAAACGGTTAATAGCTTGGGGCATCCGGTTTTTTGACCAGCACGTTTTCCATGATCAGAAACTGCAGATCGGAGTCGTAGAGCATATTTAAAGCATCTGTGGGGGAGCACACCATCGGCTCGCCGCGGCGATTGAGCGAGGTATTTAGACACACACCGTGACCGCGAAGACATTCGAGTTCTTTAAGCAGTGCATAGTAGCGTGGGTTGCTTTCTTTGGTGACAACTTGTGCGCGGGCAGTGCCGTCTTGGTGCACGACTTCGGGCACGCGCGGCTTCCAATGGTCAGCCATATCGAAGGTAAAGGTCATATACGGAGCCGGGTGATCTGATTGTAACAGATCTGGTGCGACAGTGTCGAGCATACTCGGGCAGAAGGGCCGCCAACGTTCGCGGTATTTGATCTGTTCGTTAATCCGGTCAGCCACGCCGGGATAGCTTGGATCGCCAAGGATACTGCGGTTACCGAGCGCACGGGGGCCAAACTCAAGTCGTCCCTGCATCCAAGAGAGTGGATGGCCTGCAGCTAAGATGCAGGCTCCAGTTTTGGCGGGATCATCGAGAATCTCCCAACTGGGTCGAGCCGGATGTTGCTTGCAGGCCTTGATGCATGCTTCTGTAGTATACGCAGGCCCCAGATAAACGTGTTTTTGCGCTTGAATGGTTTCACCGGCCTCGAAAGCAGCGTACGAAGCTGCACCAATTGCAGTGCCTGCATCGCTGGCGGCCGGTTGCACAAAGAGTTCGTCAACATAGGGCAGCGCCATGATTCGTTGGTTCAACTTGACATTGAGAGCGACCCCACCGGCGAATGCCAGTTTGCCGCTTTGTTTGAGGATGTCACTCAGGTAGAAGTCGATCAAGTGCAGTGCAACATCTTCGAGTAATTGCTGAATGGATGCTGCATAATCAATGTAGGGATCATCTATTTCATCGCCATGGCGCTTCGGTCCCAACCAGTCAATCAGCTTTGGACTAAAGTAGTAGCCTTTGCCTGCTTCTTTGTAACGGCGATGGCCAATCACGTTAACTAGTTTAGTATTTACCTTAAAGTCGCCGTTGCCGTAGCTGATTAGACGAGAGAAATCATATTTTTGGGGGTTCCCATACGGAGCCATGCCCATGACCTTGAATTCGCCATCGAGCATTTCAAAGCCGAGGAACTCGGTCAGCGCCCCGTACATGCCACCAAGAGAGTCCGGATCGTAAAATTCTTTAATCTTATGAATCTGTCCGTTTTCGGCATAACCAAAGAAAGTGGTAGCATATTCACCTTTGCCATCAATCCCGAGGATAGCGGTTTTCTCGGTGAATCCGCTCAGGTGATATGCGCTGCTGGCATGTGCCAGATGGTGCTCAACGGGCTGGAATTTAGTTCGGCTCATATTGAAACCGAGGGCGTTTAACATGGCCAGGGCATTCTTCTGGTTGCGCTTAAAACGGCGGTTGCCATTGAAAATAGCGGTGAAGGCGCGGTCCGGAGCATACCAATAGCGTCGCGCATAAGCCCAGCGTCCGGGATAGAAAAATGGCATCGGTGCAAAGGGATAAGCGACGATATCGATGTCGGTCGGTTTGAGATCCGCTTGCTGAAGACAAAATTTGGTGGCTTCGACGCCGGTCTTGCCTTTGGCATGTTTATCGCGAATTAAGCGTTCTTCTTCGACTGCAGCGACGAGTTCTCCATCAATCAAGAGTGCGCTGGCGGGATCGTGCCCCACGGCGCCTCCAATTCCTAAAACATTCATAACACAGTGCTAGCTTGATTGATCACACAGGGCTTGCCCTACATTTAGGCCCTACACGTTTTATTTCTGCACAGGATTGCTGCCGGACGGGGTGACCGGAGTCGTCGGCTCCGGTGCCTCCGCGGCGGACTGCATGCCTCCCAGGCCCTGGCCCATCAGCAACAGCCCCATTAGCGGCATGATGGCACCCTTTAAACTCTGATCAAATTGAGCTTGAGTCTGCGCAGCTGCGATCTGTGTGAGTACCCCATCCATCATCGTCAAGGCCGCCATGATTTGTGGTTTTTGTGTACGCATGGTATCCACCGAAGTCGCCTCAAGATTTGCAATCGCCTGCGCAATCGTAGCCGGCCACTCACTCGCGATGTCAGCTGGCACCCAACGTTGTTCCACCCTCGTGAATACTGCTTGATAAGACGCTTGCCCAGGAACCGTCATCTGCACGGTCGCCTCTAAGTCATTCGCTTCAAGCACTGTAACCACTGCTTGATCATAGCCTGAAAATACCGACGCTTCCCCAGCCAACTGGGCCAATGCCTCGCAGTATTCAGTAAATTGCGACACTGTTGTATCAAAAAAGGCTTGCCCATCAAAATGAAGTAAGCCGTTTGCCGAGGCTAAATCACTCGTAACAAAAGTCTCAATTATACCGACAATTGAAGGTAAGGCCGCTTCCAGCCGAGCAAGCTGCTCGGCCGACTGTTGCTGCATAAAGGTTGAATTCAAAATAAATACCTGTTGCTGATCGAGAACCTCCGCAAAATGTGCGATCGTCGCAAAACTCTGATCATATATCTCAGGATCCATTTTAGAACCTGCTAGATGCATCAAGTCAGTTATATCATTCTGATAGCTGGCCGGCATTGCCTGCCAAAGAATGCCGCCATTGCCGTTTGCAAATTCAGTCATAACTGTTCGGATGGCTGCATCTGGTGCGTCTGGAATCGTTCGTCTAGCCGAGTCCGTCGCCGGTTTACCACAGGCAGTAAATAGCAAGGCACCAGCAACCAAACCAAATGCAATATTTTTGAATATCGAGGTCATTATTTAGATCTAAGTAAAAATTAAATTTACATCCACTGCATCGGAATACTGAAGCAAGTGCAAGCCAAACAAAACGTTTATTGTCCTCACACTTGATGGACCAATAATATAGTAGAAATGCCTTGAAATCAATCCCTGTTACGAATGAGGTTACATGGCACAGGTTAGTGCACTAACGAATAAATATGAAGGCGGAAACGACTGATTCACAACAGCAAGCCGTATTGGTAATCAATTGCGGCAGTTCATCGGTCAAATTCGCTTTGATCGACACACACTCATCTGTGCCGTTGATGACTGGCCAGGTCGAATGTTTAGACTGTACGGATGCTCGCTTGAGTTGGACATCAAACGGACAAAAGGGGCTGAATGCTTTGCCAGGCGCTGATTTGATCGCGGGATTGAATGCAGTGATGGCAATTCTACCGGTGGCGGTAGAGGTAGTTGCAGTTGGGCACCGAGTGGTACATGGCGGTGAGGCCTTTGCGGCGAGTGTGTGCATTGATGCCACTGTGCTAGAGGTACTGGAACAGTGCGCGGCACTCGCGCCGTTACACAATCCGGTCAATATCGCAGGGATCCGTGCAGCGCAGACGATATTTCCCGATCAGCCGCATGTTGCAGTGTTTGATACGGCCTTTCATCAAACGCTACCGAAGCACGCCTACCTATATCCGGTTCCATATCATTGGTATGAAGATTTGGGGGTGCGACGCTACGGATTTCATGGCACCAGCCACCGTTATGTGGCCGGTGAGACAGCCCGTCTTATGGGACGAGACTTGGCGACACTCGGCATTATAAGCGCACACCTGGGCAATGGATGCAGCACTTGTGCGATCGAAGGTGGAAAGAGTATGGATACCAGTATGGGCTTTTCTCCCTTAGAGGGATTGGTGATGGGCACACGTAGCGGTGACATTGATCCGGCATTGCCAGCATTTATGGCACATACACTGGGCTGGTCGTTAGACCGAATCATGGTTGCCTTGAATCAAGAAAGTGGTCTGCTCGGCATTTCAGGGCAAAGCAATGATATGCGCACGCTGGTGAATGCAATGGATGCGGGAAATGAACGTGCTCATTTAGCGATAGAAGTGTTTGCGTATCGTTTGGCTAAGTCAATGCTGGGGCTGACCGCTGCATTGACACAACTCGACGCGATTGTATTTACTGGTGGTATTGGCGAAAACTCGCCTCCGGTGCGGGCTAAAACATTGGCGTATTTGGGAGTGCTGGGCGCACAGATCGATACCAAACTCAATCTTCAAAACGGTGATCCTGAAAGCGCCCGCATCAGCACGACCGACAGTTTGCCCTGCCTGGTCGTGGGGACTAATGAAGAGTTGATGATTGCACGTGAAACCTTAACCTTAACAAAATCATGAAACACGTATTTTTTCTCGCTGCCGCTGGAGTTGGCAATGGCCTGACATCTATTTCGCTCGGAGTCTTTCGCGCCCTGGACCGGCATGGAATTCGTGTCGGATTTTACAAGCCGATCAGCCAGGAATGCTTGTGCGATGGTGAAATGGATCCCTCGATCAGGTTAATTTCAAGTACGACTGGATTTAAACCGGCCACGCCGATGTCACTTGAAGCTGCAGAGCACTATGTGCGTAACAATCAAATTGATGCGCTAATGGAAAAAATTGTAGAGCAAATGAGCCTACATAGCGATGAGGTCGATGTAATGGTGGTAGAAGGATTGTTGCCGACCGAGAGTCAATCATTCCCCAATCGTATCAATCAATCTGTTGTGAATGCCCTGAATGCCGAAGTTATTTTGGTCAACGTAATGCAGGGTGCCTCAATCGCGCATTTAAAAGATGACTTAAAAATGACGGCATCGTTGTATGGTGGCTGGCAGAAAAAAAATGTAATTGGCTGTATTTTAAATAAAGTACAGATCCACCAGCTTAATCCATCCATCGACAGTATGTGCCCGAATCAGCGCAATCATGGTGACGGTCCTGTTGTGCCGAACAACTCCGAGCAACTCGCTGATCTGGAGCGACAGATCAAGGCTGAATGCCCGTTATTTCAGGATACTACGTTTGATTTGATTGGTTGCGTGCCGTGGAATCCAAATTTACCTTCAATTCGTATGAGTGATGTCGTACGCCAATTGGATGCCACTATAATTAATCAAGGCGATTTTGATCGGCGGCGCGTTAAAGCAGTGTCGCTGTGTGCACGTAATCTGTCACATATCTTACATATCTTTGATGCCGGACGTTTGCTCGTTGCACCGAGTGATCGTATCGACGTGTTATTGACTGCAGCGCTGGCAAGCATGGACAAAATTCCGCTTGCCGGTGTCGTATTGACCGGTGGCGTAAAACTGAGCGACACAGTCTTACACTTGTGTCAGCCTGCCTTCGCCGAGGGGCTGCCAGTATTCAGTGTGGCCACAGATAGTTTTGATACCGCTACCGAACTGGCGCGAATGCACACGCATATCCCCGGTGATGACGTGGAGCGTTTCAATGCAACACTCGATTTTATTGCGCGCAACCTTAATATGGAATTGCTCGCTTCACGCGTGGCGCGTGACTTGGAGGTGCGCATGTCACCAGCAGCATTTCGATATCAATTATCGAAGCGGGCGCGTCAAGCAAACAAACGTATTGTGCTGCCGGAAGGAAATGAACCACGCACCATGATGGCGGCTGCGGCATGCCGACAGCGCGGACTGGCTAAATGTATCTTGATCGGCGATCCCGAGCAAATAAGTCGGGTGGCACGACTACAGGAAATCGATTTAACTGATATTGAAGTGATCAATCCGGAGACTGTACGCGAACGCTATGTATTGCCTCTGATGGAGATGCGCAAGCATAAGCAGATGACTGAGAAAGCAGCACGTGAGTGGCTGGAAGATACCGTTGTACTCGGTACCTTGATGCTTGCTTTGGATGAAGTTGATGGACTGGTTTCCGGTGCGATGCATTCGTCAGCCAATACCATTCGTCCTGCCTTGCAATTGATTAAAACAAGTGCCCGTGCAAAGGTGGTTTCATCGGTATTTTTCATGTGCCTGCCCGATCAGGTTCTGGTATATGGTGATTGCGCGGTCAACCCGGATCCAAGTGCTGAAATTTTGGCTGATATTGCGCTGCAAAGTGCCGAGTCGGCGCAGAACTTTGGCATCCCTGCACGTGTCGCCCTGATTAGTTACAGTACCGGTG
Organism: Polaribacter sp.; assembly: GCA_964226535.1. Lineage (GTDB taxonomy): Bacteria > Verrucomicrobiota > Verrucomicrobiia > Opitutales > Coraliomargaritaceae > Lentimonas. Next base: position 517 of record CAXQRK010000107.1, on the reverse strand, counting down.
AATCCGGATCCGGTGCGGATGTGGAAAAGGTACGTAAAGCAACAGTGCTGGCCCAGGCAGCACGTCCTGATCTATTGATTGACGGACCATTGCAATATGATTCGGCGGCGGTCAGTGATGTCGCCGCAAAGAAGGCACCAAATAGTCAAGTTGCGGGTCAGGCTACAGTCTTCGTTTTTCCAGATTTGAATACGGGTAATACAACCTATAAGGCGGTGCAGCGCGCAGCCAATGTGATAAGTATTGGGCCAATTTTGCAAGGTTTACGCAAACCGGTGAACGATCTCTCCCGTGGGGCCCTGGTGGATGATATTATATACACGATTGCGATCACCGCGATTCAGGCCGATACTTGAGGCTGTTCGCACAACAGGAAAAATCAGCCTAGCTGCTAAAAAATGGGCAAATGAATTGTTTTAGATAAATTTTATCTTGCGCTAAACACGCGCCGCATTTTTAGTCTACTTCTCTTAAACAAATTAGGGGGCTTAGCAGATCGGAAGAGCGTCGTGTAGGG
>CAXQRK010000106.1:0-6163 GCA_964226535.1 Polaribacter sp. | reverse complement strand
ATGGCTGAAGCTAGCTTCTTCGCCTGAGCTTTGCACTTCAACGTATGTGCCGCTGCCGGTCATCACAAGGTTAGCATCCACCGTGGCATCTTTATCTTCAAGATAATTGAGGTCGAGGATCGCGGTGTCAGCCACAACGCCGGCAGAGATCGCAGCAACCGAATCGGTAAAGGGATTTTCGGCGAGTGCATCGTCAGCGATCAGCTTTTGAATCGCAATTTGGGCGGCGACATAGGCTCCGCTGATTGAGGCGGTGCGGGTGCCGCCATCGGCTTGCAGCACATCACAGTCGATCCAGAGCGTCTTGCCTGTAAGTTTTTTGAGATCGAATACGGCACGCAGGGATCGACCGATCAGGCGTTGGATTTCGATGGTGCGACCGTCCGCCTTGCCACGACTAATGTCGCGCTGCTTGCGATCCAGTGTGCTGTAGGGCAGCATTGAATATTCGGCAGTCATCCAGCCACCCTCAACTTTTTGTACCCGCATCCAATTGGGCACGCGGTGGTCGATTGAAGCGGCACAAATTACACGGGTATTGCCGAAGCTAACCAGCACCGAGCCGAGTGCATGGGGCGCAATGCCGGTTTCGAAGCGAATCGTGCGCAGTTCGTCAAGGGCACGCCCATCCGCACGAGTGAAAGAAGATTCTGTTTGTTCAGACATTTGAAGAGTGAGGAGTGGTTAGGATTTAAATGTATGCTTGCTCTTGGAGCGGCGCTTGGGGCCTTCGCCGCCATTATTTCGGAAGCGCTTGCCACCTTGCTTGGGATAGGCACGCCTGCCGCGAAAGCCACCGCGTTTGCGAGCAGTGCCTTTGTTGCCCGCACGAACGTGTTGCGGGGTGTCGTAATAGGGCTCGCTGTCCTCGGCAATCGCCTCGCCCGGAGACGTGATATCCTGATTGAGCAGCGTGAAGAGTGCGCTACTGATATCGGTCGGGGTGTGTCCGGCGTCGAGCAGGCGATCCACCAAGGCATCATGATGCTTGAAGTTACCAGTCTCAAGCAGGGTGCGTACTTGATCAAAGACCTTATTGGCTTTGCGGCCTTCGACATCTTCAAGCGAGGGAATTGGCATGCGGCGCACAATTTGGCGGGTGTAGCGCTCAATGGCCTCAAGGCGGTAAATGTCGCGGCCGTAGATAAAGGTGATTGATTTGCCCGAACGGCCGGCACGCCCGGTACGGCCGATGCGATGCACATAGTCTTCCGGATCGTACGGCAGATCGTAGTTGAACACTAGATCGATGTTGTCAATGTCGAGGCCACGTGCCGCTACATCCGTGGCGACCAGCAGTTCAACCGAGCCTTCTTTGAAGCGTTTAATGACACGTTCACGATTAGCTTGCGTAATATCACCGTGGATGCGGTCAGCTACGTAGCCACGTGCGGCCAGTGCTTCGGTCGCTTCTTCGACCATTTGTTTGGTGTTGCAGAATACGATGCCGCGCGGCTTCGTCTCCATATCCAGCAGGCGACACATAACCTCGATCTTAGAGCGATTGCGCACTTCGTAATAGGTTTGGGCAATGGTATCAACTGTCACTGATTTGCGCTCAATTGAAATGTGCTCGACATGGTGACTGAAGGTACGGATCAAGCCTTCAACTGCACGGTTCATAGTGGCTGAAAAAAACAAAGTCTGGCGTTGCTCAGGCAGGTCGCCGAGGATGATTTCCATGTCTTCGCGAAAGCCCATGTCGAGCATGCGGTCAGCTTCGTCCAGCACACAGAGCTTGATGGCGTCGGTGCGCAGTGTTTTACGGCGCAGGTGGTCCATGATGCGGCCCGGTGTACCGACCACTATGTGAGCACCGCCGCGCAGAGCGCGCATTTGGCGCTCCATCGGCGCACCACCGTAGACGGGCACAGAGCTGAGGCCATGTAGCGCAGTGGCGAGACGATTGATCTCCTCGCAGACTTGCACGGCAAGCTCACGAGTCGGGCACAGCACCAGCACCTGGGTCTCTGTACGCTTGAGATCGATTTGATTGAGTGCCGGCAGCCCGAATGCTGCGGTTTTACCGGATCCGGTCTGCGAGAGGCCGACAATATCCTTGCCGCTGAGCGCCACGGGAATGGTTTGAGCTTGAATCGGCGAAGGCGATTCAAAACCGAGGCGTTGAATGCCTTCGATGAGTTCCGGGCGGAGTCCGAGATCAGTAAATTGAATGTTCATAATATGTGCGAGGTGCTATCGGTTGAATAGTCCCGATGTGTGAGCGAATAAGGAGATGGCCCCATTTATTTGAGGGTTTTCTTGAAGTGGTCGCGCAAGAGGGCTTTGACAGGTCGTCGATAGATGACAAGATTTAAAAGTTGTTTTGTCCTTGCCGGGCCAGTTTTAAGCTTCAATACCTTGTTTTTATGTCTGAATCTTGGAAAATTGCTGCATTTTATCAGTTCGTCGAACTGCTTGATCGAGATGAATGGGCCGAGCGTCTGGTCGATCATGGCTTGCAGGTCGGCCTGCGTGGTACCATTATTCTCGCCAACGAAGGGATTAATTCTACCTGTGCGGGGTCGCACGCGGCAATTGATCAGACAATTGCCCTGCTCAGGTCTGATTCACGTTTTGCGACCATACAAGTCAAGTATTCATATGCCGATTTTTGCCCCTTTCCCAAGTTTAAAGTCAAAAAAAAGCCTGAAATTGTGACCTTTCGTCAACCAGGGGCCGACCCACGCGATGAGGTCGGCACCTATGTAGAGCCGCAGGAGTGGAATGAGTTGATTAGCGATCCCGATGTGCTAACCATTGATACCCGCAATGATTACGAAGTTGGAGTGGGCAAGTTTAAGGGCGCGATTAATCCGAATACCGCAGGCTTTACCGAGTTCGCAGATTTTGTCGATGCGCATCTGGCTGGGCGCAAAGATCAGCCGATCGCGATGTATTGCACCGGCGGAATTCGCTGTGAGCGCTCGACCGCGTATTTAAAGCAACAGGGATTTACGCATGTGTATCACCTCAAGGGCGGCATTCTCCGCTATTTGGAATTAATGCCGAAAGAGCATAGCTTGTGGCAGGGCGATTGCTTTGTATTTGACTATCGTGTGGCGGTAGATCACCAGCTTGAGCCAGCTAATTGGAAAATTGATCCGCAGACCGGCGATCCAGAGCGAATGAGTGAGGATGATGTCGAACGCATTGCCGTACGCCGTCGTAGTGGGGCGATTTTTCAGAAGCCCTACGCCGGTTGAACGTCAGCAAGATGGCTACAGGTATGACTGTTGGTTGTGAAGTTTTTTGAGCCTTGCACATTCCAGCGCTTCCGAGATTGACAGCAGTACCGATTTTACGCGAAGATTGTGTTTCTATTATAACTTTTGGTTCAATCTTTCGTCCTCATCTCTATCAGGTATGCGTCTCTCTAATTCATGTGCTGCATTCTCGTCAAACATACGTTCAGCCAAGCGTGCGTTCACACTGATCGAGCTACTCATGGTCATCGCTGTGATCATGATCCTTGCCGGGATTACTTTCGGAGTTTTTACTGGGGTCAAAAACGCGCAGACCCGCACTGCGGCAAAAGCTGAACTTGCCGTGCTTAGCCAGGCCCTGGAACAGTTCAAATTGCGCAACGGCGATTATCCCTGGGGCGATGGCGACCCCTCCAAAGCCGATGAAAATGGTAAAATCCTGTTTCAGGCACTCGTCGGCTGGATGCAGTTTTCTGGATCCGGCACGTCGACTCAATTTGAACCGAAGACGAGCGTGCCCACTACAGGCCCGGTCGCATATATTGATATCTCAAAGCTGACATATGCCGATCCGAGCCAGCCAGATGCCTTAAATCCGGAAATAGATCTAGCTAGCGCACCGAGTCGCTATGTGTTTCTGGGTCCATGGGGAAACCCCTATGTGTACCTGTATGGCAAAAGTGCTTCCGACCCGGACGCGTGGGAAATTTTCGGCTACCATCTGTATTCCCGTGGTGTGGATGGAGTGGATCTTGCGGTGGGATTAGATGCCTCAAGCGGAATCATGCAGGCAAGCCATCGTGAAGCTGACGAGAATATCGATAATATCTATGCCGGAGAATAATGATAACAGTAACTACGATGCATCAACAGCGATATAAGATACGGGCCTTTACTTTGATTGAACTCTTGATGGTTATCGCCATCATCGGCATCCTTGCCGGAATTTTAATTCCTACGGTCGGGTTCGTGAGGCAAAAAGCCACGATTGCGACTTCAAAAGCCCGCATCTCACAATATTTATCCGCAATTCAAAGTTTTAAGGGTGAGTATAGCTATTATCCGTTCAGCACCGAATTAAATGATCAGGGTCAATTGGATTTGAGCCTTATTGAGAATAGCCAGATTTTTATCGAAACTCTTTCAGGGCGAGAGTTGCTGGATCCGGCGCAAACTGTTTCATCGGGCGGCAATCGCAAGCGTATACAATTTTACACCTTTAATCAGGATGAAATTGCAGATGGTGCCGGCAGCAGCGTTGTGAACACAGTGGTGGATGGTTTTGGCAATAATAAAATCATCATCGTGTTTGACCACGACAACAACGGCAGCGTGACCGTGCCTGATCCCGAGAGTGATTTCACCACGACTAAAGACATACGTGCTCAATTAACGGCATATGTGCAGGAAGATCCCGATCAAGGCTATCCCGGTTATTCCATATATGAATGAGTTGTTTCAGACTTCCTGATCCACATGCGCACACTTCCATCTATGCAACGATTGAAAGACGGCTTTACCCTGATTGAACTATTGGTCGTTATCAGCATCATCCTGATTGTATCTTCAATTATTTTTATGGGTGGCAACAGTGCCAGTGGTGTGTCACTAAGTTCGGCCCAGCGCGTTGTTTCTGGTATTGCGAAGGGGGCTCGCGGACAGGCCATCTTAAAGAACGCCAAAACACGGCTGATCATTTACGCCGATACATCGACAGATCGTGAGGATGACAAGTATTTGCGTTTCTTTGGTATCATCTATGAAGATCCCGACCAGCCCGGGGACTGGATTGCCGCCACTCAAGGCACGTATCTGCCCAAAGGGATTTATTTTGATCCGGATCAAAGTATTCAGAATGGCTCGTCGTGGACTAAGGCTAAGACTGAAAAATATGAGTATCCATTTGCGGTGTCCAAATCGGCTGGAACTGGGTCGGACTATTATTACTATGAATTCAACTCCAATGGCACAATGGCCACCGGCTTTGAGAATGCATGGCTGGTCATTCGGGCCAATACATTAAAGCCAAATTCAAGTGGCATATTGGATGTTGATTTTAGCACGCTCGACGAGGCGCAGAAATATATCGCTGCCGCGCTTATTTTTCGGCGCGTCGGTACTGCCACAATGGTCACCGACCCCGAAGATATCGTTAATTAACTAAGTTATGAAAACCCGAGTATTTGTTCCGTCTCGTTTGAGTGGCTTCAGCCTGATTGAGGTGGTGTTGGCCATCGGTATTTTCCTGGTCACCATATTGGCGCTGGTCGGACTGTTGGGGCCGACTTTGCAGTCAGTGGATGAAGTCGAGAAGACCGGCGAGGTGGCATCGGTGGTGAATACAGTAAATGCATTTTTGCAGCATTCCCAGGAGATTGCACCTACCGACAGTTCTAAATTTGATGCCCTGTATAATGCGGTTTCAAGCGATGATCATGCAACTCTTGATCATGCAACTCTGTTTGTGTTTCGTGCCTATCAAGATTCGGACCCTGATTCTAATGCGATTAGTCAAATAATTCGATTTAGTGCAGATGAGGAGAAATTCATCAATCGTAGCGCCAGAGTTGATGCTGATGATGCAGTTGATTTTGGCAATGCTGCCGGCTCTATTTACCGAGTGGTGTTGTCGGCCTCTTCGGCCTTGCCGCTAAGCGTGCGTTCCAGTGCTCGAAATGAATCGGGTGTGTATACCTTGTCTCAGTCTGTTAGTGACTACCCAGAGGGCTCCTTGGCAATCGAGGTGCGCATTTTTGCCGAAGATCCGGGGTCGACCTTCACGGAAGATAAGGATCTGGCAAGCCTTGCGGATGAATCGCCCGTGTTTACCTACAATACTGCAATTGTCCGCTGACTTCCCGCATGAAACCTTTCAAAATGAGCCCTCGACGCACGGCCACCCGCGCATTTACTCTAATTGAAATCATGGTCGCGACCGTGATCATGGTCGTGCTGGT
>CAXQRK010000105.1:0-11785 GCA_964226535.1 Polaribacter sp. | reverse complement strand
CGTGACTGGAGTTCAGACGTGTGCTCTTCCGATCTGCTTAATGCATAGCGAAGATAATCGCTTACTAATGGCGTCTTCACCGATTTTTTTGATGCATGTACTCGCTTGCGGAGTATTTTTGACCGGTTTTAGCTGGACCGCCTTGGTTGCGATGCTGGTGACCTACGTAGTGCGGGTGTTTGCATTAACCGCTGGATTTCATCGTTATTTTTCGCACCGAGCATTTAAAACGAGTCGGGTGTTTCAGTTTGTTTTGGCATGGGTAGGCACATCTTCGGCCCAGTTGGGGCCGATGTGGTGGGCGGCCAATCATCGGCATCATCACCAATATTCCGATCAGCCAGAGGATATTCATTCGCCGGTTGTGCAAAGTGCTTTCTGGGCGCATATTGGTTGGGTCTTGTGTCGTGCGTATGGGGAAATTCAGCATCACCGCATCAAGGATTTGTACAAATACCCGGAATTACGTTTCATTGACCGCTTCCACGTGTTGCCAGTGCTAACGTTGGTTGTGCTTTTGTATGCGATTGGAGCAGGTTTGAATATTTATTTTCCAAGTCTTGGAACTAATGGTGTGCAACTAGTAATGTGGGGCTTTTTTGTCAGTACGGTGCTGGTGTATCATGTGACTTTTTGTGTGAATTCGATCACTCACATTGTCGGCAGGAAACGTTTTTTGACCAACGATGAGAGCCGTAACAGCTGGTGGGTCGCGTTACTGACTTTTGGCGAAGGCTGGCATAATAATCATCACCGCTGGCCTTTTTCGGCGCGTCAAGGGATGTATTGGTGGGAGTTTGATTTATCGTATTTAATCTTGCGAATACTAGAGCGTTGCGGTCTGGTTTGGGATCTTAAAGTGTACCCCCAAAAAATCTACGATGAAGCGTTACTGGGTCCTGTACACGCGGACCGTACCGTTTAAGCATGGCGGCCTATTGGATTACTTTTGTGCTGGTCGGCTGTATGTGTGCCACGGTAGCATACATGTGGGCATGGCGTGCGCAGTGTATCGCAGTCGTTGATGTCGTATGGAGTTTGGGCTTGGGGCTGGGCGCGATGGCTTATGTGTTATATGCAAATGTATTTACAGTGCATCGTTTGATGGTGCTGGCGGTGCTGCTGGTCTGGTCGCTGCGCTTGAGTTATTATTTGTTCAGCAATCGGGTGTTGCGAGCGAAGGAAGATTCGCGTTATGTCGCGTTGGCGTCCTATTGGGGATCTGCTGCGAAGCGGAACTTTTATGGCTTGTTCTTGGCTCAGGTGCTGCTGATGGCCTTGTTCTTAATTCCAGTGACAGTTGCCCTAGATGCAGGCAGCGCTGCTTTGGTTATTCTAGATTACTTGGGCTTGGCAATCGCGCTCATCAGTTTGCTTGGGGAGACCCTATCCGATCGAATATTGGCTGCATTTCGTGCCGATCCGGCCAATGCCGGTCAGGTGTGCCGGCGAGGACCTTGGCGCTACTGCCGTCACCCGAATTATTTTTTTGAATGGCTGCACTGGTGGGCCTATGTGTTATTCGCATGGGGCAGTTCGCAGTGGGCCTGGTCACTGATCGGGCCAGTTGCAATGTATTGCTTTCTAAACTATGTTACCGGTATACCGCATGCCGAGCGTGTGTCATTACAGACACGCGGTGCGGCATATCGTGATTATCAGCAAACTACGAACGCGTTTTTTCCATGGATCCCCCATCGGCATTGAATTCTTCGACGCCCCTCAAAACACGTCTCACGCCGTTTGAGCGTTTGTTTGTGCGTCTGTTGCGCCGCTTGCATTCGGGCAGTATTGAGATTCAATTTCCAGGTGGAACTTGTGTGCGTGTCGGGGATGCGTCAATGCCATTGCAGAATATGCAGATCATAGATGCAAAATTTTTTAGCTATGTATTTTTGCGGGGCAGTATTGGATTTGGTGAAGCCTATGTACAAGGCTTCTGGCGTAGTTCTGATTTGAGTAGCTTGCTGTTGTTGCTGGCAAAAAATCAGGCCAAGGCGGGACGCTTGTATCAGGGCTTTTCTGTGTTTGCTCGCTATTGTAATCGTCTGTACCATTTGGCCAGGCGTAACACCTTGCAGCAGAGTCGAAAAAACATTCAGGCGCATTATGATTTAAGCAATGATTTCTATGCGTGTTTTTTGGATCCCACGATGACATATTCAAGTGCACTTTTTTCAGGCTCAGCGGAGTCTTTGCAGCAGGCGCAATTGAACAAGATGGATCGGATGCTGGATCTTGCTGGTGTGCATACCGGTAGCTCGATTCTGGAAATTGGTAGCGGTTGGGGGGCATTGGCGATTCGAGCCGCTCAACGTGGCTGCCGGATAAAGACGATTACACTGTCCGAACAACAATACGCGCTGGCACAACAGCGTTTTGTAGAGGCTGGTGTGGCTGATCAGATTGATCTTTGCTTGCAGGATTATCGCTTGCTGGACGGGCAGTTTGATGCGGTGCTTTCCTGCGAGATGATTGAAGCGGTGGGCAAGCAATATTTGGCAGCTTATTTCAAAACCATTCAGGCATGTTTGAAACCGGGCGCTAAGGCGGTGCTTCAAGCGATTACAATTGAAGATGAGCGCTATGAGCAATACTCTCGTAAATGTGATTGGATCCAGAAATATATTTTCCCTGGTGGTCACCTACCTTCAATCGGAGCGATTCGTGCACATATAGATGATCTAGATGAATTGGTGGTTTCATTCGTAGATGGGTTTGGGCATGATTACGCCGAGACATTACGCCGCTGGAGCGATCGCTTTAATACCAGTCAACCGAAGATCCAGTCGCTTGGGTTTGATGCGGCATTTTGTCGTCAGTGGAATTATTATTTAAGCTATTGCGAAGCTGGCTTTGATGCTGGGTTGATCAATGTCAATCACCTCGTATTGACTCGGCAATCATGACTCATGATTGACCGCTCGATTCAGCGTGCGCTGAGCAATCAAGCTTACTCCGGAATTTTAAACATCCAGGCCATCACTCCAGAGTTCACTTTGATTGTATCAATTTGCAGCGTTGATAGCCATTCACCCTCTTCGTAACGCATTATTTTTTGTGCGATCGGTATCCCGGATTTACGGATATAGTCGCTGTACCTGATCGAGTGTACCGCACCTGAGCGCAGATCGGTATGGACCGTTTTAACTTCAAGATAGCTGTGAGCATCAAGAAAATAATCAACCTGATAATCGGTCTGTAGTTTTACCCGGATGTGATGACAGACGGCTCCGTTCATTGGTACTGTATTCAAGTACTCAATCTGTTTCCCAGACGAATACGGATAGAGTAAATATGATCCAAAATGTGCACGATGGATGAAGCGCCGTGCTGCTGCCGTCTCCATCTCGCTGATCACGCTTGCATCCTGTCCCGAGGCCTGCCAGGCACTGTGGCCATCATAGGCTTTTTCAATTCGATACGAATTGCCGCTAAGTGAAATTTTAATATAATGTGGCTTTTTCTGATATATATTGAGGGCAAATTGCCCGCTTTCGAGTATCAAGTGCCCGCTCATCCGCACACTCATTACTCTTTCCCAATTTTCGGCTCCTCCGAGCCCCTTTTCATAGTAGCGCTGCAAAATAGCTCCCAAACGATCATTGCCCATTGTTGGCATCGCTACTGATTGCAAGTCTGTCTTTTTGATGGTCTCTCGCCGACTTGCTGCAGGCTCTGTTTGTGCGGCATGTACAGATGACAGCGACAGCCCCAAACTGAGCGCTCCACAACAAAAGAGGTGTCTCATCCACTGCTTCATCAGCCGCAAATGCTTGATGAAGCTTCATTGCCATGCAAGCGTTTAGCACTCAATATTTGCATCTGTTGGCTATCCTGAATAGTTTTCCTTTGCATTCGGTGCAGGTGATGTTTCATTCTGGTGATCCCATGTTCATGCATTCGGATTGTTCTATACCTGCTTGATTTACCTGCTTGATTGCTTCTTTGGATATGTCTGATTCTGATCTAACTCTCCCTATTTATTCGGTTGCGGACCAAATTCTCATTGGTTTGGCAAAGTATCGTCGGGTGGTATTGAATGCGCCGACGGGCTCCGGCAAATCGACTCAGGTGCCGCAAATTTTAATCGATGCCGCGCAGGTGCAGGGTGAGGTGGTGGTATTACAGCCGCGGCGCCTGGCCGCCCGGTTGCTAGCCAGACGTGTGGCGCAGGAACAAGGATCTAAGTTGGGAGATCGAGTCGGTTATCAAATTCGTTTTGAAAATGTAGTCGGCCCGAATACGCGCATTCGCTTTGTGACCGAGGCGATATTGTTGCGGCAGATTTTGCAGAATCCTGGTTTGCCAGGGGTGGGTGCGGTGGTGTTGGATGAATTTCATGAGCGGCATTTGACCGGTGATTTGAGTCTTGCCCGCGCGCTGCACTCGGCGCAAACACAGCGACCGGATTTAAACATTGTCGTGATGTCGGCTACGCTGAATGTGGATACTGTAGCGGCTTATTTGCAGCCCTGTGCCCGTGTCGAGGCCTCGGGTCGCCTCTATCCGGTCGACATTCGCTATATGGGGGCAGCGTTGAATCGTGATGCGGCACCGGTTTGGACGCGGGCGGCAGCGGCTTTTCGCACGGTGGTGCGCGAGGCGATTCAGGGGGATGTATTAATTTTTATGTCGGGTGCATTTGAGATCCGTAAGACCATTGAGGCGGTGAAATCGTTACCGGAGTCAGATGCCTATGAGGTGTTACCTTTGCATGGGGAATTGTCAGCAGATGCTCAAGATCGAGCCGTGGCCTTTGGTGCTGGTCCGAAAGTGATTGTGTCCACCAATGTTGCGGAAACTTCGATTACAATCGAAGGGGTACGGGTGGTCATTGACGGCGGGATGGCGCGGATCGCACGTTATGATGCTCGACGCGGAATTAATTCCATTTTGGTTGAGCCAATTAGTCGTGCATCGGCACAGCAACGCAGCGGTCGAGCCGGGCGCACCGGGCCGGGAATTTGTTTGCGCTTGTGGAGCGAGGCGGAGCACGCTGCGCGTGTCCCGCATGATGCGCCTGAGGTGAAACGGGTGGATCTATCCGAGACCGTATTACTGCTTGCTGCAGCAGGGATTACGCAGCCCGATACATTTGCCTGGTTCGAGGCTCCAGAGCCAGAGGCACTCACACGTGCGCACCAGTTATTGCTGGATCTAGGCGCAGTGGACACGGATGCTGTGATTACTGCGATCGGACGTAGGATGGCAAACTTTCCGATCCATCCACGCTATGCACGCATGTTGATTGAGGCAGATCAGCGAGGAGTATTGCCGCAGGTGGCTCTTGTCGCTGGCCTGAGTCAGGGACGTCCCTTGTACCGAGTGTCTCGAGATGCGCGGATCCGCAAGGAGCAGATTCGGCAGATAGAAGATCCAGCAGATGGGCGTTCGGATTTCTTTGTACAGTTGCGGGCCTGGACCCTGGCACGGGCGGCCAAGTTTGATCCATCCCAATGTGCCGCGCTCGGCATTCATGGTGCTGTGGCACGGCAAGCGGGTGAAGTGGCACATCAGTTGTTGCAGCTTGCGCAGCGGCAGGGCTTGGAAATGGGCGAGTCGGCCTTGCCAGACGAGGCAGAACGTATCTGCAAATGTTTATTGGCCGGATTTGCCGATCATTTGGCAAAGCGCATTGATTCCGGTACGCGACGCTGTCGCATGGTGCATAATCGCTCGGCCGAAATACGTCGTGAAAGTATTGTTGAACAAGGACTGTTGGTTGCCGCTGAGATCGAGGAGCGCAATGTGCGGGATGGTGTGAGCGTGCTGCTGGGGCTGGCGACTGCGGTGGAGCCGGGGTGGTTGGATGAGCTGTTTCCAGATGATTGTGTAGACATCAGTTTGACCGCCTATGATCCGAGCATCCGACGGGTGGTGTGCCGAAATGAGCGCCGTTTTCGTGATTTAGTACTATCGTCCGCCGATCGTGGTGAGCCTGAGTTTAATCAGGCTGCTGAATTGTTGGCCGTCGAAGTGTTGGCGGGGCGCTTGAACTTGAAAGGCTGGGATGCGGGCGTCGAACAATGGATTTCACGGGTTAATTTTGTCGCACGGCATTGTCCAGAGACAGATGTGCCCATGATTGATGACCAGGCGCGGCAGTTGTTAATCGAGCAAATTTGTCAGGGCGCATTGAGTTATAAGGAAATAAAAGATCGTCCGGTGCTTCCGGTCGTGCAAGAGTGGCTTTCGTTCGAGCAGCATTATTACATCGACACTTATGCACCGCCAACGATAGAGCTGCCGCGGCGACGCAATCCGGTAAAGATTCGTTACGAAGCGGATGGGCGTGCCTTGATTGCTGCCAAGTTACAGGATTTCTATGATGTGCCTGGCGCACATTTGGTGGTGGCAAATGGACAAGTGCCGCTATTGGTTGAGATACTTGCACCTAACCAGCGTCCGGTACATTTGACCGATGATTTGGATGGTTTCTGGGAAGGGCTTTATCCGCAGGTGCGCAAAGATCTCGCGGGGCGCTATCCAAAGCATGAATGGCGTTAGGCATTAGCGGATGAATGCAAAGATAACAATTGCCAGGACGATGCGATACCAAGCGAATAGTCCAAGCCCATGGCGACTCAGGTAGCGAACGAGCCATTTAACTGCGAGCACTGCCGAGACGAAGGCGACAAGACAACCGACCAGCACCGGGCCGATTGCCAGGGCCGCAAGCATGGTGGGCCCATCCGACACCAATTTGTAAGCGGACGCGGCGCTGAGGGTGATCAGGCCAAGCAAGAAACTGAATTCAGCCGCATGCGCGGGCGAAAGTCCAGCAAGATAGCCACCCACAATCGTCGCCATCGAGCGACTGGTGCCCGGCCACATGGCGAAACATTGGCAGCAGCCAATCATCAAGGATTGTCTCAGCGTGAGTTCGTTCAGGCCCGGACCGTCTTGCGGTGGAATGGCGCGTTGGCAGCCGTGGTGCCGCCAGCGTTCCACCGCTAGCATAATACCTGCACCGACGATCAGGGCACTGGCAACCGCAATGGTATTGTCACCCAGTGCTGTTTCGATTAAATCGTCTAATAACAGGCCTAACACGGCGGCGGGGAGGAAAGCAACGATCAAGTTGATTGCCAGTCGTTGTCCGCTTTTATTTCGACCGAAAACTCCAAGCAAGATGGTTCGAATGGTGCGCCAGTATACACTCACTACCGCGACAATCGCACCGGCTTGAATGATGATGACATAGGCGTAGGCGGCATCGCCGATAGTGTATGCACGTTGGCCACCGTTTGCTTCAATCAAGATGGGTTGTCCGCTGTGGTCGGTCAGTGCTGTTTCGGCATCGAGTCCAAGTAGCGCGTTTGTAATAATCAGATGGCCGGTAGACGAAACCGGCAGGTATTCCGTTAGGCCTTCGACGAGTCCAAGGATGGTGGCATCACTGTAGCTTAAGTAGGGCGACTGTGGCAGTGATTCATGCTCAATCGACGGGGTGTTAAGCGCTGCGCCGTGGGTGAACGAAGTGATGAGTAAGCAGGTGGTCAGAAGTGTAACCTTGGTCAGTTGCATAGTGGCACGCTACAGCTATTTGATTCCAATGGAAGACATAAAGCCAAGAGTATGGGCTTTATGTTTTGCATGCATTTGGGTTTTTGCTTGAGCTTTAAGGTGGAAGTCATTGCCTGGAGCCTACCACGTCACATGCAAACACTCGAACCATTTACAGATATACTTTTAAGCGGTAGCGATCTGGCGGCTGATCAGGCGACTATTGTTGCCGAATTACTGATCCGTCAAGATGTATCCGCGATGTTGAAGCGTAAATGTTTGCTGGCACTTGCGCGTAAAGGGGAGAGTGCCACTGAGGTCGCAGCGTTTGCCCATGCCTTTCGTGCGCATGCGGTCGATCCGGGAGTCGCAGAGTGGGCCGATCGTGCAATTGATGTGTGTGGCACCGGTGGAGATGGATCCGGTACTTTTAATATTTCAACGGCGGTCTCTTTTATCGTTGCGGCGGCAGGTGTGCCAGTATTCAAACATGGCAACCGTTCGATTACCTCGAACTGTGGCAGCGCGGATTTAATCGAGATCCTGGGAATACGTTTGGACGCACCGCATGATTTATTGCGTGAGTCCTTGCGCGAATTGAATTTCGCGTTTTTCTTTGCACCGGCCTATCACCCGGCATTCAAGGAAATTATGCCCGTACGACGAGCATTGGCGCAAGAAGGCCAGCGTACCATTTTTAATTTATTGGGGCCTTTAATCAACCCCGGTCGGCCCGCCTATCAGTTACTGGGCGTATTTTCGAGAGACTGGGTACCAGCCTTGGCCGATGCTCTGGGCGAGCTAGGCTTGTCGGCTGGTCTAGTGGCACATGGTCAACCGCAGCCGGGGATTGGATTGGATGAACTGAGCTGTGCGGGTGAGAATTACGTGGCCGGCGTCGGTCGTCTGGCCTCGGTGCCGAAGCATTTAAATGCCTCGGATGCCGGCTTGGCTAATTGTGGGTGCGCGTGTTTAAAGGGCGGCGATGTCACAGCTAATTTAGCCACAATGCAGGCCTTGTTAAGTGGTGCGGTGGATGCCGTGCCAGCCGGTTTGCGTGACACGGTTTTATTCAATGCAGGTGTGGCCTTGTGGATTGCCGATGTCGCGGCGGATCTGATGGGCGGTGTCACGCAGGCGCGTCAGGTCTTGCAGAGTGGTGCGGTTGCAGCATGGCTGCAGCGTGCACGTGTATTTTATCAACGGGTTTAAGATTTGGGGAGCATTATAATGGGCAAATATTTTGGCACAGATGGCATTCGTGGTCCGGTTGGTGGGCCCTTAATCAATTGTAAGTTTGCATGTCTCCTGGGGGCCGCTTTGGGACGCTATTTAAAGGACTTGAAGCCAAATCTGCCGTTAAATGCAGTGATTGGGCGAGATACGCGTTTAAGCGGTCCCGAGTTGGTGGAGGCATTGACCCAGGGGCTAAATCAATCCGGCGTATATGTGCACGATGCCAAGATTGTGCCTACACCCGCAGTCGCACAGTCGGTACTTGAGCAGCATGCAGATCTGGGTATTGCAGTGACCGCGTCGCATAATCCGGCTACAGACAATGGAATCAAATTGTTCGATGCTCGTGGTTGTAAGCTGGATGAGGCACAAGAGGCTGGTATTGAGGCATTGGTGGATGCCGAGCCGACGGTGCCGCTCAATCCGGCACTGGCAAAATCGTATAGTTTAGATGCAGCCGCCTTTTATATCAATTATGTACGCTCTTTAATGGATCAAAATTGTTTATCTGGCTGGAAAATTGTCGTTGATTTAGCCAATGGCGCGACTTGTCAGACGACTCCGGCTGCATTTGAGCGTTGGGGTGCCGAATTGATCTTATTGGGCAATGATCCGGATGGCAACAATATCAATCAGGGTGTAGGCAGTGAATATCCAGAGCTGCTTGGTGATGCGGTGCTGCGGCATGGTGCAAATCTGGGCATTGCCCACGACGGTGATGGTGATCGCTTAGTGGTGTGCGATGAGACCGGCGCAGTGGTTGACGGTGATATTTTACTCGGTCTATTGGCTCTAGATGCCTTGCGTTCGGGAACATTGAATACGAATACAGTGGTTGCCACCGTGCAAAGTAATCTTGGTCTGGATCATGCGATACGAGCAGCCGGTGGTCAGCTGCTACGAACGGCGGTGGGAGATCGTCATGTGGCGCAGGAGATGCGCCGGACCGGCTCGAATATTGGCGGTGAAGCATCCGGTCATATTATTTTCACGGATCTGGCCACCACTGGTGATGGGCTGCTGGCGGCTGTTAAGTTGATTGATTTGATGTGCCGAACAAAGCAACCATTGTCGGCCTTGCGCCGCGAAATTCGTCTGTTTCCTCAAGCGACGACGAACCTTCGTGTGGCTGACAAAAAACCCTTGGCGGCGCTGGATAGATTGAATCGTACGATTGCCGCGATTGAGCAAGCGTTTGGTGAGGATGGGCGCGTGTTGGTACGCTATTCCGGAACCGAGCCTAAACTTCGGTTGCTCGTGGAAGGAACAGATGAAATACGGGTCCTTGCCGCATTAAAAGAGTTGGAACAAGCAGTTTATATTGATTTGAATGGAGATACCGCTTGAACTACCTGTTGATTTCCCTCTCAGTTTATATCCATTCAAATAGTTGATTATCATGGAACCAAATGTGCTCAAAGATCTCGATCCCCGCCTGCAAAAGCAGGTCGATAATGCTCGTAAGGCAGTCGATAAAAATCCTGCTTACGCGATTGATATCATCTCCACTATCGTAGCGCGCCATCCAGGCTGTCTGGATGCGCGTAAAATCCTACGACAGGCGCAACAGCGTGCGCATGCGGTAAAAAGTAAAGGTTTAGGTGGACTGTTCGCCAAATTGAGTGGCATCTCGTTTGCAATCGGTAGCCGTGCCAAGCTCAAGAAAGATCCTGCTACAGCGCTGATTGCCGCAGAAAAATTATTAACTACCGATCCTTATAATCTGAATGCGCATAAGGTGATCGGTGCGGCTGCTGAAGCCATGCACTTGTTCGATACCGCGGCGTTTGCCTATGAAGAGATTCACAAGATTGAACCGCAGAATATTGAAAATATCAAAGCGCTCATGTCTGCCTACATTGAACTTGGCGACAGCGAGGCGGCGATTCGTGTCGGTGAGGCGGCGTACCGTGAGCATCCCGCCGATGACGAAATTCAGTCTCTAATAAAAAAAGCCTCAGTGGAACAGTCGATTCACAAGGGCAAATGGGATGAAGATCAGAGCTTCCGCGATAAGTTGAAAGACGAAGACGAAGCGCATAAGCTGGAACAGGCCAGTCGTGCGAAGACTGGTGAGGCCGGGCTGCTTGCAATGATCGAAGATGCCAAAGCTGCGGTTGCCGAAGATCCAGAAAATATTAATTTTTATCGCGAAATTTCCAGTAACTATCGTAAACTGGAAGATTTTAACAATGCCTTGGAATGGATTGGCAAGGCGCGTCAGCTCGAAGCAGGCCGTACGGATATTAATCTTGAGCGTCTTGAAGGAACACTTCGGCACGAACAGATGATGCAGGCAATTCATGCTAAGGAGAATGCACTGAAAGCCGATCCTGAAAATGCCACCTTAAACAGTGAACTTGAAGCACTTCGTCACGACGAGCGTGTGTTTCGACTCACCCAAGCCGAAGATATCGTTCAGCGCTATCCAAATGAATTCAGCTACCGCTACGAACTCGGCGAACTTTACTATACAGAAGGTAAAATGGATCATGCGATCAAGGAGCTGCAACTCGCGCAACGTAGTCCCAAGGTGCGTATCAGTGCACTGATCTTGCTGGGCAAGGCATATAAACAAAAGGGCTTCTTCGATCTTGCTGCCGAGCAATTGAATACTGCCAAATCTGAGATCCAGGGCCTTACGGAGCAGAAAAAAGATGTGCTGTACGAACTGGGATTGTGTTACGAACAACAGGATGATCTGGAACAAGCGATGGTCGAGTTTAAAGCGCTGTACGGTGCGGATATCAGTTATCGCGATGTCGCCCAAAAAATTGACAATTTCTATTCGCAGAAATAGCCAGCATTTTTCGGGATGTATTCAACCTAAATTCGCAAGTTGGATCCGCGATCTTTCGCAATCTTTTGCCCCACAAGGCATTGCAAATTCGATTGGATGCACCAAATGGTGCGCCTTCACGCCTTTGCAATGCCCTGTGAAACAAAATCTCATCGATTCCAACTCCCGAATTTAGGATAAAAGGATCGCCTATTGCTTTAATTGCCACTGGGCCAGTTGGAATTCAGGCATGTCGGGGGT
>CAXQRK010000104.1:0-11796 GCA_964226535.1 Polaribacter sp. | reverse complement strand
TGCGCTCTATCCAGGTGCATGGTCAAGTCGGGGGATGTGGTGAAAGGCTATGCGCATGGGAGCTGCTGACGCACTCTGCTGAGCTTGCATCGATGGCGCATAATAAATGCTGCGATCACCATAGCGTTGATTGAGCTGATCCATTACTCGTTGCAATTGAGCGCGGCGTGTTTCAATCACACCATCAAATAGTGAGGGAGTATGGCTGTCTTGGTGGGTTAATTTAAACAGGGTCAGCGCTACTTTTACTGGGGCTGGTGCGCTCCTCGGACGCCCTTGCCAGAGTGTATGCATGCTCTGGGCGAGTGCTTGATTATCTTGGGTGGGAAAACAGTTCTGTTCCGCTCGCCAGTAGTCTCGGGCTTCAAAGCCGAACTTGACCTGTAAGTGTAGCGCACCAGCAAAATACTGATCCGCTCGTAATCGACGACAGGCTTTTTGCAGCATTCGATGTAAAGTCGCATAAGCACCCGTTTCTGTGCGTAGTAGTGGCGGCAGTACATGCGAGTGTCCGATGGTGGTCTTTTTTACTGCCGTTGCGGGAATATCAATTCCGCGCAACGCATACCACATACGCTCCCCTTCAACCGAGCCCCATGCTTGTCTTAACTGACGACGTGGTGCGCTGCACAAATCTTGCATATTTAAAATGCGTACCTGACACAGACGTCGCTGGATCGCGGCACCGATACCAGTAATATCACGTAAGGAAAAAGGATAGAGCGCCTGTGGAAGATCTGCCAAATCGATGCTAACGAGCCCATTGGGTTTGTTTAATTTGCTGGCCATTTTGGCTAGAAATGGATTGGGTGCCAAACCAATCGAGCCAGTCACAAAGGAACCGATCTCGCTAGCCAACGCCTGTTTGAGTTCAAGCGCCTTTGCCAGTGCCTGCTCTGGATTTTGCCACTGCGGCGA
Organism: Polaribacter sp.; assembly: GCA_964226535.1. Lineage (GTDB taxonomy): Bacteria > Verrucomicrobiota > Verrucomicrobiia > Opitutales > Coraliomargaritaceae > Lentimonas. Next base: position 10,878 of record CAXQRK010000104.1, on the reverse strand, counting down.
TAGACGCCCGTACATTTCGTCGATGGATAAAACTGTATCAATAAAAAGGTGCTGATGGATGCAACGTTGAATGCGTTGATGAGTTTCAATATAGCGTCGATGATTGGCGGCGACCAAACGGATCCCTGGACAGCGATAACGTGCGTCACGCACGGGCGTGCCGGTTTGGACTCCCTGCGCTTTCGCCTCGTAGCTAGTGGCAATGCAGCAAGTGGTCTCCACCCCTAGAGTGGGCACAATGCCTACTGCTTGCCCCCGTAGAGCTGGCTGACATTGCTGCTCGACCGACGCAAAAAAACTATCAAAATCAATAAAAAGATAACGTAGTGCCATGGCTAAAATCAACCCAAAGCACTCTAAAAATCAATCTAAATAGTGAAAAAATGTTCACCATTTTAGTGTTGAAAGACGCAGCAATTCACTGCGGTCATTATTCGTCAATTTTGCCATACCATTCTTTTATTTCGCTCAGTTGCTCAGTTAGATCAAAAATTTCAAGATAGCTTCGTAAAAGTTCCCAGTCTACCTGAGCACTTTCAAATTCACCAGATTCAGGGCTTTATTTTGAATTCAAAGCCAGATTTTAGCTGGCTTGTGTGCGCTTATGAATTTGAACATCGACAAACTATAAGCCCGAGCAGTCTGCAGTTGCGAGCGCTTCTATCGGCTGCTTACCAAGTGTACCGACCAAGTCAGTCAGATATTTGTTCGAGCTGACTTGTTTCAATCGCTGCTTTGCGGCATTTAATCGCGATTGAATGTCGAGACGGCTGGCTACGCCGGAATGGGATTGCTTGGTGAGATATTGCTCCAGATAGTCTGCATGTGACGTCCAGGATTGAATATCCTGTTTCTGCTGGCTGATCAGGCGTTGCTGATACCAGTCACTCTCGAGCATAGATTTACGGGTGAACAACTCACGGATTGTGGCAGAGTCAATCCCCTTGCCTTCATATTGATCATATGCCATGATATGTAGCAAGGCCTTGAGCGGCGGACAGGCGAGTGCGACTGAGCCATCGGCAAAGTAATTCAGCGCGGCTTCTTTTTGCGCGGCAATAATGGTTTTCATCCCAGTGACAAAGGTATCCAAATCCTGCAATTCAGGTTTAAGCATTTCACTACTGAAAACCGTTTCCGGATTGTTGAACACGCGTCCAAAAAAGATTCGGACAAATTTTGCATTAATACGATAGCCCATTCGGCTGGCTTGAATTTGTTCACCCTCGTGCTCAAAATCGGCGACTTTTTCCAGATAACCGTGTTCGATCAGAAATTTAGGCTCCGCTTCATGCGGCTTTAGACGGCACCAAATTTCAGGTACCAACAGACTGATATCGTGATCAACGCGAAACTGTGGACCGACGTAACCGGCGGCGGTAATAAATGCAGGCTGCTCAGTCGCCAGATACGCAACAAGTGCATTGTTTAAGTCATAAATCGGTGGCAGGGCATTGAACGGACCTTTGGTCAGGGCACCTTCAGATCCGGCACCAGTGGTGGACGGGGATTTGCCGGTGATACTGGCGATAAATTCCATGAACAATTCCGGCAGCTCCAGGTAGTGGATCGGGTTATTCACGCAAAGTGGCTTGACCCCTGCTTGAGGATCAACCGGATTATTCCGGCGGCCCGGCAGAATCGAGGTGACTGGACGCAGTAATGGCGAGTGCGCATCCTGACGGCGGTACAAGCGCGAGCTGATGTTTGCCAGATAAACTGAACGCGCATCACGCAGATCCGGACGAACTTGTAAATAGCGTGGGTTTTTCGATGGTTTGCCATCGACCAGCCGCGGGTGGGCATTGGTTGAGTAATATTCAGGAGTTGTCGCCACATCGAAGCTGCGAATCATGGTCTGCATCGGTTCGGTATATTGACCGAAGCGAATGGCATCTTCGATCTCTTGTTTGGCGTGGGCACGACTTAGCGGTTCGTAGTTGCTTAGGAAGCTGCCGGCCGAGCTCAGATCGATTTCAGTTTGTTTGTCATAGCCGCGAATAATGGCATCGTCAGGCCGCTGGAAGAAGCGATACTCACAATTATGGACAAATTTACTCGAAGGCGCATCCCAGCCCGGAGGGAGACTTTGTAAACAATGGGTGGGGGCCACCACAGAGGCGGTAATGTCATCTTCGAGTGATATTTTGGCCGCAGGCATGAAGTCCTTGCGCAGTCCAAAGGTACGCCAGGAGCCATCCGCAGTGTAACCGACACGCAAATATTGCGTCAGCATTTGTTGTTTTTGGTAGCGCAGCACATTGCCCGGTTTGCCATTAATTAAATCGACACTGAAACGTTTTCGCCAATCTGTGCCCCAATCTTCTTTATAAAAACGCTTAATAATCAGAACCAGTTCTTTGACCTGTTGCGGAATCGATTTCAACCATGCGTTGTAAGCCTCATTATAATCGTTGGCGGATGGCGTGAGAAGCTTGACCACCGACCCCAGAGAGCGCTGCTTGCTTAAAAGGGGACGGCCTTGTGGCTTGTTTTTAGACCCATCCAAGAAGCGCTGACCGAATTCAGTATTGATAATCTGTTCGGCAAGGTCGAAGTCCTGCTTAAAGTTACTTACAAACACCGGCCCTGAAATGATCGCGTCACTAATCGATTTTGAGATTTCTGACTTGCCGCCGCCAGAAACAGTACAGGGTTTGTGGCACACACGACTCTCTGCGGTGTATCCGACCAAACGCCAACGGCGCCCTTCCGCAGGCTTGATCATTTGTACCTTATATCCAGATGGCAGCACGTAGATTCGGCTAGGGAGCAGTTTAATGCTTTGCTCCACATCCTCTTTTTTCCAGCTGATGCGCTGGGAATTCAGCTCTATGCGAGCATCTTCCGGGATGTAGATGATGTCTGCAAATGTTTTATCGATTGCATAGCCTTCCGGCTTGACCGTCATTAAATCGGAATAACCAGCAATGACACCCTCGAAAGTTTGATCCACTTCTGGATAATATTCACTGAGCTGGAAATCTTCACCCAGATCGTATCCGGTAAAGGCGAGCGTCCCACCGGCATGCTCTTCTTCAACTAAGCCATGCAAGTTGGCTGCAAAACTGATCTGCGTCTTCACCTCTTTTTTGCAATATCCAAAGTAGTTGTCGGCGATTGCGGTTACGATGCGGCCAGAGGCATCACGGCACGTTATTTTGAATGCGCCACCTTCATTATACAGTTCGTCCTCTGCTTCCCAGCACATGCCATCACGTTTTTGACGTTCGGTTGCATCTGCTATATGTGGCAAGCCGAGTTCTTTCTTGCGGGTACCGACCAGATGTGGGGCGAGGATCACGCAACCGGTGTGACCGGTCCAGTGCTCCGGATCTAGACCGGCATCGTTTTCAGCGATAAATGGATCACCGCCATTGCCGAATATGGATTCAACAAAATCGAGATTACTGACCAAATTGCCGGGGGCGAAGAACCGTACTTCCATGGTCTTCTGTTGGCAAAAGCCATTGACATGAGGCACCACTACCGGACGCAACAGCAGCGAGACCCATGCTTGAGCTGATTGTTCTTGATTGGCGAGAAAGGGCAGTATGGTCAGTGCCTGCGGGGGGCATAAAGCCTTAGCCAGGAGGCGGGCAGCCGCCAATTTAGGCACTGCTTTTTTGTCATTTGGAATGGGCAAGCCACCTTCTGCCACATGAAAGACTCCTTTGGTGGTGCGACGGTCGCTCTTTGGATTGTGCAGTACACCTTGATGAATGCGATAGGAATCAATGATATCCGATGAGAAATGATCACCCTTGGCTGGGATCGAAAGTGTGCGCGCCACCCCATGACGATCCAAGATTAAAGTATTGCTGGGCAGATGGGGGATTTCGCTCTGTTCCAGATCCGAAAAATACTCGGCGATAAAGGTTTGAATGCGGTGATCACAGGGTGGTAGATAGTCTGCCAGAAGCCTTGATTTTTCCCGATAGCTTTCAAGTAATGACTTGCTCAGTCCAAAGAAGCTGGATTCAGAAAGATCGCCGAACACTGGCTGACCAATCGAAGTTAATTTTAAATTCACATACTCAAGTAGTGACTTTTTGTCATATACAGCTTCCGCAGTATCCGGATGCAGACCTAGTTGTGTTTTAAATTCCATAATAAATAAATATCTCGTTGTGTGATTAAAGTAAATGTTTTAATGAACGCATCGCAGTTGTTGATATTTTCGCTGACTTAATTGAAATGCAAGACGAACTTGTGTGAGAGATGCCTTAAATCGCATCTTAACTATGCATGATGACCGCTACAGCAGGCGCCTGGTTCGAGCTTTCGGCGTGCGTACGGCGAGAGCAGCAAAATCAGTAGCAGAGCGATACCGCTGCCCTGTTGCCACAGGGCACTTGCTTGCGCCTCATGACAATGGCGGCCTTGCTCAAGCATTTCCCCGCTTAGACTGGCGTTCAGCAGCCAACCGGCAAGCCAGGCAATCAGCAGCAGGCTGCCCAGGTAAATAAATGTGGCGCGTCGACCGATTATGGTCCAGGCAGTGACGAGCGTAGTGGTATTGGTGGCAGGGCCGATAATCAAAAAAACAAGTGCCGCGCCCGGTGAAAGCCCGGCAAGCATTAAAGCATAGGCCATCGGAATGGAAGCGGTGGCGCAGGTGTAGAGTGGCAGGCTGATCACCGTGGCTAGTAAGAATGCAAGTGGGCCCGCGCTGAGGGAACCAGTGATCAGGTTCGCCGGTAGCAGTGTGGCAATCAGCCCCGCCAGTATCAAGCCGATGCAGACAGCCGATGCGAGATCGGCCGGCAGGTTGATAAATCCATAACGGAGTGCCTGGATCCAGCCTTGCCCCCGGGAAGTGGGCCTGATGCAAGCAGACTGCGGCTGTAGGTCTGCGCTACCATTTAACCGATTTAAAGACATTGCGCTGGTGGTCTCCGATCCGGTTCTATCTGACTGGGGAGGACGGTGCAGTGGGTGCTGGATTGCATGCGGCCGCGAGGCAGCCGCATGCTTCGTTGTATCCTTGCAAAAACGCTCAATCAATGCGCCGGTGACGAGACCACAGAGCAAAGCGATTACAACACGCACGGTGCTGAACCAGCCACCCATGAGTGCATAGGTAGCCAGAATGCTGTCGATTCCAGTCTGTGGGGTTGAACTGAGGAACGCGGCGGTGGCTCCGCGACTGGCACCACTGTTACGCAGTGCGGCGGCGACTGGGATCACTGAGCACGAGCACAGCGGCAGCGGCACGCCGATCAGACAGGCCTTCAATACCGTGCTAAAACCGGGCTTGCCGAGCCAGTCCTGCACCGTTTCCGGCCGAAGCAGTATGTGAAGGAGCCCGGCTACGCCGAAGCCGACGATCAAATAGGGAGCCATGGCAAGGACCATCGTCCATGTATTGAGGGTAAATGCACACAGGAATTCAATCATTCATGCTGACTATGCACCAGCCGCTGGAATTGACAAACCTTTAGCGAATACAAGTATTGGGCTGAAAGCTGGGCGTATTCGAGTGCCGCTTCTCGCAAAAATGAGCTTGGCCTGACCCTGAATTGTGTTGATCTTACTGAGCGCATGGCAAGTTCCACCGTCGAAGACTATATTAAGCACATCTATTTAATTTCTGAACAATCGGAACAGGGACAAGTGTCGATGGGCCACGTGGCTGAAGCCCTTGGGGTCGTTCCCGGCACGGCTACGACAATGGTGAAAACCTTGTCTGATGCCGGCCTGGTCGATTATGCGCCCCGCATCGGTGTTCATCTAACCGTCAATGGCCGTAAACTTGCCCTGCATGTGTTGCGACGCCATCGCTTAATCGAGCAATTTTTAGTTGAAGTGCTCGGCTTTGATTGGTCAGAGGTGCATGCCGAGGCAGAGTGTCTGGAACATGTGGTTTCGGATTTGTTGCTGGAACGCATGGATCGATTTTTGGGGCATCCCACAGCCGATCCACATGGTGATCCGATCCCCTCAGCTGCCGGCGAGGTCTGTCACGATCCCGCAGAGAGCCTGGTTAATTGTCCCTTGCATACGCCGCTGTTGGTCGCACGCATTACCAATCAAGATTCAGATTTCCTACAGTATATTGCCGCTGCAGGACTTAAGCTCGGAGTCTCTTTGCGCGTGGTCGAGCGCAGTGTGAGTACAGAATCGCTGCGCCTCGTAATCGGTGTGAGCAATGCCAGCCTGAATCTTGGTCTCGGTGTAGCGGCCAATATTCTGGTCAGCAGCAGCTAGTTTTGCATCGCCGGTGTTCCATTCACCCAGAGGACGCATTCGATCATTGCAATTCATTCTGCGCATCGCTTAGGACTTGTAGCCATAACCTTTCTTCAAGCATACTAAACAGGCAATTGCTGCAATTGCATTGAGCACGATCAAAAGACTGATGGCCGTCCAGATCGGCTGCTCTGAATAACCAATAAAACTGGCCCGAAATATATCCACCAAGTAGTAAATTGGATTGAACCGTGAGACCGTTTTCCAGAAATCAGGTAATGCATCGATTGAATAAAACACCCCGCCAACATAGGTCAGCGGTGTGAGCACGAAGGTCGGCACGATAACGGAATCATCCCAGTTTTTTGACAATAGACCGGACAGAAAGCCACCACTGCTTAATAATAAACAAGTGAGTATTGTAACCGAAAGCAGCAAGCCAACATTTGCGATCGCGACCGGATAAAAAAAGGTCGATATTCCCAGAACGAGTGTACCGATAATCAATCCTCGGACGCTTGCCCCGAGACTAAATCCAGCCCAGATGGCCCAGTCCGGCATGCCTGAAACAATCAGTTCCTCAAAGCAACGAATGAATTTCATATGAAACAATGAAACCGAGACATTGATAAAGACGCTGTTGATAACTGCCATAATGATCATCCCAGGAATCAGAAATTCAAGATAGCAAACTCCGGCAACATTTGGCAGTGCTTTCCCCAACAATGTGCCAAAGATCGTAAGGTACAAGCTCTGGGTAATGAGTGGCGGGACAATGGTTTGAGTCCAGAGGCGTGTGAAGCGAAGCACTTCGCGGATAAACAATGTTTTAAGGGCAATTAGCTTTTCAGCGCTGTTCATGTGCTTGCTTACTTAGTTTTTGAAGAAAGAATTGCTCCACTCGATTCATCTTAGGACGAATGTCTAAAACCTGTATGCCTTCTTTTTCGAGTGTTGAGACCCATGACGAAATATGTTGGTTGCTGGGTATGGTTACATCCACCCGGTGCTTCTTATGATTAAAAAACCGGTACCGTTCCAAATCCGCAGGCGTTGGCTCTGCCGCCAACTCAACCGTGTAAATCCGGTCATCTAACTCACGCATGATTGCCGCTACAGTTCCTTCAGCGATTATTGTTCCGTGATGAATCATTGCCATATGATCACAGAGATATTCGACTTCTTCCAGATAGTGAGTGGTGAGTAGGATTGTTTTTCCGTCTTGATTAAGCTGTTTGAGCAGATTCCAGATTTCATGTCGAAGCTCTACATCCACTCCCGCGGTGGGTTCATCGACAATCAATATCTGCGGGTCATTCACCAACGCACGCGCCAGTAGCAGCCGTCGTTTCATTCCACCTGACAAGGTTTGCGATTTTTCAGCGCGCTTGTCCCAGAGCTTGAGTTGTTTGAGCAGGCTTTCGATCCTCGGTTTCGCTTGTTTTGCAGGGATACCAAAAAAGCCAGCTTGATTCACTAATATCGCGTTAACAGTTTGGTAGCCGTCTAGGTTGAATTCCTGCGGCATGATGCCGATGCATTTTTTGGCCAACGAAAAATTGCGATCGATATCGTGGTCAGTAATCACTACTTTGCCTGAGTCTTTAATGACCGTGCCCGTCAGTATGCCAATCAGGGTTGATTTTCCAGCTCCATTGGCTCCTAGCAGGGCAAAAAAGTCGCCGGACTGTATGTTCAAAGAAACCTTGTTGAGCGCCTGAGTCTGTGAGTCGTAGGTCTTCGAAAGCGCGGTTATTTTCAATGCACCCTTCATCCTTACAGGTCTGGACTGTTGTGAATCCACATACCGACATGTGGATCGGTATCGGTGAAGCCTATTTTTTTGTAAAATTCAGTCGCATCTTTTTCGCTGATAAGCACTTTCTGGTCGCAGTGCGCGTATTTTTTCAGCATAACTTCCATCATTGATTTGCCGATGCCCATTTTTTGATAGTCGGGGTGAACGATCAAATGCGGAAAAAAGACACAGAGTTGACCGTCGCTAAGTGCACTCGCTACACCGACCAATTGCTTACCCTTCCAAGCTGATAAGACCGTGTCTGAGTGTTCCAGACTATGCTCCAACTTTTGGGGCTCACGATCAACGACCGACCATGCGCAGGCCTGATACAATGTTTTGATCGATTCATGGTTGAGCACTTTTGATTCGTAAATCGTCACTTGATCGTCCTCAAAGACCACTTCTTCATCCGGGCTTCCGGGAAGTTGGTACCGCACCACGTAGCTGCTTGGGTGCCAGCTTAGCTTTGCCTTCCTGAGTCCGGGAATGCCCAAATCTTGCTCTCGATTAATGAACTGATATCTGCCCTGAAGATATTTTGCCAATTCATTTAGTAAGACTGGATAGATGCCGGTAAATTCGATATACCCTTTTTCATAGCGCTCTACAAACATACCGGGATAAGCTTCTTCGCCAATCGCGAATCCCACCATTTTGTCTTCAATATAGATGCTGATACCATCGAATGATAATTCATGATAATTCGCTATAGCATCACTGATGGAAATAAAATCGGCGCTGTCTTTCATGCCCTTTTGCTCAGACCAGGCTTTTATCAGCGCATAGCAATCCTGGATATTTTCTGCGGTGATTGGTACGACTTCACAAGGATATGCATGATGAAAACGACGAATGAAATTGCGCTTGGCATCGTATTTTTTCCCTTTCAATGAAGCCAGTTCATCCACGACGTGAACATATTCCTGGTTATCGCGGTCCAAGCTTATACTTTCACGAAATAGAAGTTTGTGAATCGTTTCACTGCAAATACGCACCCAGTTGTAGTCATCCTTGATCGGAAGCCCTTCCTGGATAATGCTTTCAGGTGATTTCCCAAGTGGTTCATAGACCTGCCAGTTTTTACTGACTGAGGTATCCGCAACGATCAAATGATCCTTATATTCGGCATAGAGGTGTCCTTTATTCTCTCTCCAGGTATAGAAGTTGGCAAAGGTATATCCATGCCTTTGTTGACTTGTTTGAAAATACCGATCAAACAACTGTTGGTCCTGAAGGGTTAATTCATGCCAGGTTATTTCTCCCATTACTTTGATAAAACCCCACCCGAAATCAGGCACAAGCGATAAATAGTTGTTTTTTTAAATTTAGGCTAAATAGCCCTAAGGGTATTTAGCCTAATGCCCTCGGTACAGTATGACCATACCCCTTACTCAACTGGCATAAAACACTCGGTCGAGGCTGAGTCCTTTGCTGGGAGCGGTGACAATTTGATGGGTGCGTTGTCTTGAAACGAGGATTTCGCTGATGTGGTCGGGGCTAAGGCGACCGCGGCCGACAGAGTAGAGGGCACCGGCGAAACTGCGTACCATTTTATACAGAAAGCCGGAGCCTTCGGTGGTGAGGGTGAGCTGTTTGCCACGTTGTCTGAGGTTCAGTGTATGGATCGTTTTAACCGGATTGGGGTCGTTGTCATTGCTGTGGTTGGCGCTGTATGCGCTAAAATCGTGTGTGCCAATCAAGCGCTGGGCCGCAGCGTTCATTGCGCTCAAGTCGAGCGGTATGTCGCGGCGTGTCCAGACATAGCGATCATCGATCGGCTTGGCGCGTCCGAGGTGGAAGCGATAGGTGTAGCGTTTGCCGCTTACAGAGAAGCGGGCGTGAAACTGTTCGCTGACCCGGCGGATCGATTTAATCTGAATGCTGCCGGGGAGTTGGCAGTGCAGTGCACAGATCAGATTGTTTGGAGCATGCTTCCAATCGGCATCGAAATGAAAGCACTGACCCTTGGCATGAACGCCGGCATCCGTGCGTCCGCTACCATGGGTTTTAATCTCTTTGGCAAACACAGTCGCCAGTGCTGTTTCGAGCTGATTTTGCACGGCATTGCCGTGGGGTTGGCGCTGCCATCCCTTGAAATCGGTGCCGTCGTAGGCGCAAATACATTTCCAACGCATGTGCAGGACTTTTACCAAAGCCTCAGACAATGCAAGTCTGGGCTGTATTGGCAACACTATGTTAGTGCCGTTGGTTGGCTGTGGCCATTAACAGATTAGGCTACTTTGTTCGACATTGATCATTCGTGCATAAAGTATCTGCTCATTGACTTCCAAATTGTTAATTAGACGTAAGCTGGTGATGATTCCATCACCTATGCGTTCACTGGCAACCTCTCCATACTCAATTTGAAGGATTATATTATCCGCACGCTCATCATTGGAAACACCATCTGGATCATGCCATGTTCCCAAACAGTTAATCTCAGACGCTGCTTTCATAAATTCTAAAGCCTGTGATTTGAAACGAGGCAGTGTTATTGTAAGTAGTTCCTGCTCGACCCGATCAAACCTGACAAATGTGCTTTCGTCTCCGTATAGAATGCCAAATAATATGTCTTTGGCCTCGGCAAGTAGCTGTTCACCTTTTGATGAGCGATGTTTTGGCGCAATCAAATGCTTGCCTTTGCGGGGAGGATGATTGATTAAAAATCCTTCATTTTCTAGATGGCTTCGCTTATAATGTTCGTATTGTTGGATAAATGTATCTAATTTTGATTCGTTCAGTTGTATCTTTTCCAAACGAGCAATTCTCTGGGCTCGCAGGATCTCCTTTTTCTTCTGAATTTCTTTTAGATCCCAAACCTCAGATCGGAAGAGCGTCGTGTAGGGAAAGAGTGTATAAGCTGGTGTAGATCTCGGTGGTCGCCG
>CAXQRK010000103.1:0-4610 GCA_964226535.1 Polaribacter sp. | reverse complement strand
GCTCTTCCGATCTGGGCAATTATGGATACCACAGCATACTCTGGTACAGTTAATGAAGAAATTTTTGTCCGCTTCGAGTATTTAGATTCCAATTGTTTTGTAATAGAATCATTTCAACTAAAACTTATCGATTTACCTCAGATTTTTGCGGCACAAGACATAGTGAAATGTGATGATTTGTCTAATGATGGTGTTGAATTGTTTGATTTAGATGAGCGAACATCATCAATCTTAGGAACACAATTAGCAACAGATTACGAAGTAACTGATCCCGAGTCCGTTCTTGGCACTGGTCAACACCGCTTCTTCTGCGGGAATCGCCAGCACATCTTCGAGTTGCACCTGAATCGCAGGCACATCAGCACTTGGCAGATCAATTTTGTTAATTACCGGTATAATGCTGAGTGATTGTTCGGCTGCCAGATGTGCATTTGCCACGGTCTGTGCTTCGACACCTTGCGCGGCATCGATCAGCAGCATGGCACCTTCGCAGGCAGCCAGGCTGCGTGACACTTCATACGAGAAATCCACATGGCCTGGCGTATCGATCAGGTTGAAAGTGTAGTCTTCGCCATTTTTCGCGCGATACACCATCGTCACCGGATGACTCTTAATGGTGATGCCGCGTTCGCGCTCTAAATCCATCGAATCCAGTAGTTGATCCTTCATTTCCCGCATCTCTACGGTGCGGGTAAGTTCGAGAATGCGGTCGGACAGGGTCGTCTTGCCGTGATCGACGTGGGCAATGATGCAGAAATTGCGAGTATGGGCTAAATCGGTCATTGATCTTGCAAGGATTCTGGCAAATCGCTGAATTCAGCTACCGGAATCATGTGTAGGCTCCTGTCGATGCGTTTAGCGAAACCGGTGAGCACTTTGCCCGGACCGCACTCATAAAACGCACGCACAGCATTTTCGGCAGCCATTGTACGCAAGCAGTCTGCAAAACGTACCGACGACACCACCTGGTCCACCAGTGCCTGTTTAATCGCCGATGGCTCGCTGACACGGTCACCGGTGACATTGGTATAGACCGCGATCTTCGGGGTATTGAAAGTGATGTCTCGAATGAAGCTGGCAAAGGCATCGCGTGCCGATGCCATCAACTTGCTATGGTACGCACCTGCCACCTTCAAGGGCTTGCACAGTTTGAAGCGTCCCTTGGCGGCCGCCACCGCTTCGAGTACCTTATCATGGTCGCCAGAAATGACGATCTGTCCCGGACAGTTGAAGTTTGCAATTTCAATCTCAAACGCGTCACAAAATGACTGTACCTCTGCTGGCGTACCGCCAATAACCGCAGCCATCCCCCCGCGGGTGGCATCGCAGGCCAATTGCATCAGGCGTCCGCGTTCGGCAACCAGTTGCAGACCGGTGGCAAAATCATACACGCCTGCCGCCGCCAGTGCGGTCAACTCGCCAAGGCTCAAGCCACAGGCTGCACGCAGATCGTCCAGCAAGCCAGCTTCCTGCAAGATCCGAAAGAGCGCATACCCTTGCACATAAAGCGCTGGCTGGCAGACCTTTGTTTCCGTCAAGGCCGCATCTGGCCCGGAGAAGCACACAGTCTTCAAATCCCAGCCCAGAATCTCGTTGGCCTGGTCGTAGAGTGCGCGTGCAATTGCAGAGTGTGCATACAGAGAGCGGCCCATGCCCACCTGTTGCGCGCCTTGCCCGGAAAAAAGAAGTCCTGTTGCCATAATTGTTTAAATCGAATACGAAGAGGTGCAAGGCATAGCAGTCGTGCTTGAGGAATCAACCACTTATTGATTGATTGTTTAATCGAATTGATGATTACATCAATCCAATGAGTGATCAAGACCAACTCGACCAGTGGGACATGCAGCATTCCTGGCACCCGTTTAGCCAAATGCAGGAATACTGCGCCTGGCCAAAGCTTCAGATTGAGCGTGGCGAAGGCTGCTGGCTATGGGACTGTGCCGGCAATCGCTATCTCGACACCAATGCATCGGTCTGGACCAATACCTTCGGACATAATGACCCGGAATTGAATGCCGCCCTTGAGGCTCAATTGCGCAAAGTTGCTCACAGCACTTATCTTGGGCTAAGCCACCCCGTCGCCGCCGAACTGGGCTACCGCCTCTGTGCCCACGCTCCTGCAGGCCTGGAACGTGTGTTTTTTTCCGATAACGGCTCCAATGCGATTGAAATCGCACTCAAGCTGTCTTATCAATACTGGCAACTGAATGGCCAGCCGCAGCGCAAACGTGTAATCGGCATGCGGGGCGGCTACCATGGCGATACTATCGGCACCATGGCCGCCGGTCATTCCGGTCGCCTGCATGAGCGTTTCAGTGAGTGGTTTATCGATAGTTGGCACTTCCCTGCCCCACAGTGCCACCGTCTCAATGGCACCGTGCATAACGCCGATGCCAGCGCCAGCCTGAAGGCCCTGCAAGACTATCTCGAAGCCGAATCATCCCAGGTTGCCTGCCTGGTCATCGAGCCCTTTGTGCAAGGCGCTGCCGGAATGATGCAGCAACCCGATGGCTTTTTGAAAGCGGTCGAAGCACTCTGCCGCCGCTACCACATTCATTTGATCCTTGACGAGGTCTTTGTCGCCTTCGGACGCCTGGGCACGGTCTTTGCCTGCGAGCAAGCCTCCGTTGAGCCCGATTTTCTGTGTTTAGCCAAGGGCATTAGTGGCGGCTATATACCACTGGCTGCCACCCTGATTCAATCCGAAATTTATCAGGCCTGCCTGGGGCAATGGAGCGAGAATCGTACTTTTTTTCATGGACATACCTTTACTGCCAATCCGCTGGGCTGCGCGGTCGCTCTCAAAAACCTGGATAAACTGAACGCACTGATCGCTGCCGGTACACTCGCCCGCACCATTGCCGACTTTGGCCAACAACTTGCCGAACAAGTTGCCCCACACCCAAATGTCGCCCAAATTCGGCAATACGGGCTCACCGCCGCAATCGATCTTGCGCCTGCCAACGGCCAGCCAGAATGGCCGGTCGAGGCACGCATGGGCTGGCAGGTCTGTCTCGCTGCACGTGCCCATCAACTGATTCTGCGCCCGCTTGGCAACAGCCTGCTAATTGTTCCGCCATTGATTATCTCGCAATCAGAAATTCGCTTTATGTGCGAACAAATCGTCCACACCTTGGATTCCGTTTGCCGCCAGGCCTAGGCACTACGCGTTAAACTCCCCGGCCCAGCCAATCAGACGATCAGACGATCACCGCCGATGTAGTCAATCATGGTCCAAGAATAACTGAAGAGAGTGCAATATCGATGCCGAACACTGCGACCAGATTTTTTTGCCCACACAAAGCCCAGAAGACCGGGGAATTGCTTGTCCTGATCCATATGGAATTGAACCAGATATGAGCAAGCGATCGATTGGTGTCAGCACTTTTGTAAGTACTCATAATCCTCAACGGTGGCTTGAACTCGGTAGCATCTGCTTCCCAGCTAGCCTCGGTGAATACACCGCGACTGCTGGCACTCAGAACTGGAGCCATTACACCATGAATTGAATGCTCATAATTCAAAACATGTCCGATCTCGTGCATTAGCACAGACAGCAGATCGATTTTGTCGTAAGCCTCACTACCCTCCTCCGCTACCAGTCGGCCGTCGACAGTCAGTGCAAATTCAGAATCATCTTGTGGCGTTGTGTCGACAAACCAACCGTGGCCGGCGGCAGTGTCATCAATTGTAATCGTATCACCGAAGGTCTGCGCTAAGGCCAGGCCGTCCAGGTCGCCAATCACAAAAGAAATATTATCCAGCAAGGCTATTTGTGTGGTGGTTAGCATGCCGCTGTTGCGCCAGTAATCCAGTGCAGCCGGAATTAAAGCATCCAGTTCGGTTTGTGTCAGTGCCGTAGTATCTTCCACTTGCGGCGCCTGGACGGCCATCAAGTTTTCCGGCGCTTCATATGCGGGATCATCGGTGGAGATAGTGACATCATCAAAACTGGATGTACCACCTTTCGTTAACAATCCGAAACTGCCATCCACCGTAAGGGCATTAAATGCATGACTCAATGCCAACTGACCATTCAATTCAACACTGACCGTAGTGCCTTTCACCGTCACAACCATATTATGAGACGTACCGGCATCAATGGCGCGGCTCACCGTAGCATCCACAACCCAACCACTGCGCGATGAGTAATGACCTATGATCACTTCATTGGTCGCAGCCGAGATGGCGGCGAACTTGTAATCATCCTCCGTGTACTGATCAAAGATGAATCCGCCTATGTTGTCCGTGGTAATATCGCCGTCCAGACGTAGGATATACGGGGCACCGATGCGAATATCGGTCGTGCTAAAGGCAACCTCTTCACTGGCCAAAGGCGTGCCGCTTAGAACCATAGCGTCCGGTGCACCGACAACTTGCCAATCACCAACGGTGTCTCCAACAAAGTGATTAGCCACACCGTCCTCAAAATCTTCCATTTCCTGCATCGTCCATTCCGGTGGCAAGATCTGAACAGCTACGTTATCGATCTGGGCCTTTGAATTGGTTGCGCCAATGCCCACCATGCCGGCATTCAGACCATAAGTGAAACCGTCAGCATCCACCCTTGGGGCATAGGTATGTGTAAACACTTCCGTGTTATCAACCAC
>CAXQRK010000102.1:0-11910 GCA_964226535.1 Polaribacter sp. | reverse complement strand
CGAGATTAAAGATCGTGACTGGAGTTCAGACGTGTGCTCTTCCGATCTCGAAATTCAATTAAAGATGTCTTTTTAGAAAAATTTTACCTCTAAATGCCTGAAAATACCAAAATGAAGCCTAAAATTCTTGTCGTCGATGATCAACCGATCAACATCAAACTGCTACAACGCAAATTTGAGCGCCAGGACATGATTGTCCTGGTCGCTTACAATGGCCATGAATGTCTGAATATTGTTAGTAAAGAATTACCGGATATCATCTTGCTCGACGTCATGATGCCGGAAATGGACGGCATTGAACTATGTCAAAAATTAAAAGCAAACTCGGCGACCGAAACCATCCCGATTATTTTCATCACTGCCAATGCCTCCAAAGAAGGCAAACTGGAAGGTTTGAATGTTGGTGCGGTTGATTACATCACCAAACCGATTGATCTCGACGAAACACTGGCCCGGGTACGCACACAGTTGCGCTTGCAAGAAATGTTTAACGAAAACATCGACCTGCAAAAACGCCTTGGAGACGCACGCAAATCAGCCGCAATCGGAGCCATCACCCAAGGGATCGCGCACAATTTAAACAACCTCCTGGGGGTGGTCGTTGGCTACCTTGACCTGATCAAAATGAGCAATGACAAACCTGACATGGTCAAACGCAGCGCATCGTTGATGGACAATGCAATCAACCGGATGGTCAAAATCATTCGTCAGCTTGGAAGCATCGCCAAAGAGGAGCATGTTGAGCTGTCGCCACAGCCCATCCACACAGTCATTGCCAATGGGATTGAACGCCTGAAAAATGAGCATGAAATCGCCGCTGAAATTGAGCTTCAATTGCAAATCAATCCCGATGATACCATTTCCACCAATCCAGAAACCTTTGAAATCATACTGGGCAAGCTGCTCATCAATGCATGGGAGAGCTATGCAAAAGAAACGGCGGATACCGATCGTCCGATTACGCTCACCGCACACATTTGCCGTGAACAGCATCCGCCCATGCTACAGTTGAATGTGATTGACCAAGGCACCGGCATTGATCCCGAAGTCGCTGAGACTTTATTTGAACCTTTTATTACCAGCAAGACTGCAGTTGGTCGCGGCATGGGGCTCACCATTGCCCGACATACCATCCGCAATCTTCAAGGTGATATTACCCTTAAGCCAAATACAAACGGTGGCGTTACTGCCACAATGAACCATCCGCTGTAGGCCTACATGCGCATTCGTATTGTATTTATAGGCGCGGGCCGCATGGCTTCTGCGATGGTACGGGGACTGCTCAAACAAAAGCACTATCATCCGCACGAAATCGCCTGCACCTGCGGCGCTGACCTCAGTGGCTCGCAGCTTGCGCAACAAACCGGCATCCAGTATTTCACACAGATCATCCCGGCCATCCGCGAGAGCGAGACCCTTGTATTGGCCTGCAAGCCACAACAATTGAGTGAAATTGATACGACACTGGTCGAAGCTGCACAGGACAAACTGATCCTCTCAATTCTAGCTGGCACACCCCTATCGCGATTACATGCACAGTTTGGTCAGGCACGCAATATTGTGCGCACCATGCCCAATACTCCCGGCCAAATCGGCGCGGGTGTAACCGCCTTTGCGGCACAAAAGAAGCTTAGTGCAGAGGATCGACAAATCGTCGAAAACACGCTTGGTTCGCTGGGCAAAGTTCATGCAGTTGAAGAAGTCGATCTGGATGCGGTGACCGCTCTGAGTGGCAGTGGCCCGGCCTATCTATTCGAATTCGCGGCTGCTTTACGCGAAGCTGGAATTCACTGCGGTCTCACTGAAACACTCGCTCATTCGCTGACAATCGACACCTTACTTGGTGCTGCCTTGCTGCTTACAGAAAGCGCGGACGATCCGGAATCACTGCGCGATGCCGTTACATCTCCCGGCGGCACCACCGCCGCTGCACTAAAAGTATTCCGCGATAACGACTTGCGCGGCCTGGTTGGGCGCGCGCTGGGCGCTGCAAAGGCACGTTCAATAGAATTGGCCAAAGAAGTGCAGTGAGTAAAAATCAAGCAGTCTTTGTTATTTTCTAAGTTTGAGCAATCAATGCATCACCACGACGACCGCTTAAGCATCGATCTGCGCTTCCAGAAAAGCAATCAGTTCCTGTTCAGAGACGCGGCGTTGTTTGCAGCTGTCGCGGTCACGCAGAGTGACCGTGCCATCCTGCTCAATCGTGTCGAAATCGATGGTGATGCCAAACGGCGTGCCGATTTCATCTTGTCGGCGATAGCGCCGACCGATCGCGCCGGAGGCGTCGTAAAAGACATTCCAGCGGCGTTGTAGTTTTTTGTAGAGTGCTTGGGCGTGCTCGACCAATTCAGGCTTATTTTTGAGCAGTGGAAAGATCGCCGCTTTGACCGGCGCAATTTTGGGGCTAAATTTGAGCACTGTACGCGTCTCGATCTGTCCTTTGTCATTCGAGACTTCATCTTGGCAGTAGGCTGCGGTGAGCACGGCGAGGAGGGTACGATCGACGCCAAGCGATGGCTCAATCACATGGGGCACATATTTTTCCTTCGTGGCTTCATCGAAAATCGCCATTGATTTGCCCGAGTGCGCTTGATGTTGGTTCAAATCGTAATCACTGCGACAGGCGATCCCCCAGAGTTCCTGTTCGCCATGTGGGAATCGGAACATCAAGTCGGTGGTCGCTTGTGAGTAAAATGCCAGCTTTTCCGGTGGGTGAACATCTTCGCTGATCGACTCACGCGGCAGGCCGATCGAAACCAGCCAATCCGTACAGGTGTCGAGCCACTCGCGATGCAATCGCTTCCAATCAGCATGGGGGGAAATAAAGTATTCGATTTCCATTTGTTCGAATTCACGCGACCGAAAAATAAAATTGCGCGGGGTGATTTCGTTGCGGAACGCTTTGCCAATCTGTGCGATACCAAAGGGAATTTTTACCCGTCCGGTATCCACAATATTTTTATAATTGGCAAAGATTCCCTGCGCGGTTTCAGGGCGCAGATAGGCAGTGGCTGAGTCGTCTGCCACGGGACCGACTTTGGTCTCAAACATCAGCTTGAATTCGCGCGGTGCAGTTAATGAGCCCGGCTTGCCGGTTGCGGGCGAAGGGATCAACGAATGCTCCGCCGGAGTCGATTCAGTGTACTCTTTCAGAATGATTGGTTCGAGCGTGCCTTGTTTGCCCGCTTTTCGCTTCAGTGTGGCCGCTGCCTGTTCGGCAATTGACTGCTGATCCGGGCCTTCCAGCACGGAAACATAGCCGATGGTGTCACCTTCAACAATGACCGGAGCGAACAATAACTGGTCGGCACGATAGCGCAGCTTGGATTCCTTGCAATCAACCATCGGATCAGAAAATCCATCGACGTGACCGGAAGCTTTCCAGATATCCGGGTGCATAATGATACTCGAATCAAGTCCTTCGATATCGTCGCGACGTTGTACCATGTCACGCCACCAGGCCTGCTTAATATTATTACGCAGCTCGACTCCGAGCGGACCGTAGTCATAAAAGCCGTTATAACCACCGTAAATTTCGGATGAGGGGAAAATGAAGCCGCGGCGTTTGCAGAGACCAACAATTTCTTCCATGAGACCATCATTGCATGCGTTTACTGTCATAAACTGCCACAAAATGGGGCTTTAACTATTCGGGTCAAGGTTGGAAAAATACTCGTTCTGAATGATTCACCGATGAATACGGGCATTGCAAGGAGCGAATCATTTGCATTTATCTGTTGTGATGAATCAAGTACAAACAGGGCAACGAAAGCCACCCATACATCATCCACCCGATGCGGCAGGGCAACAACTTCGCTGGTATCAGCGCTGGGTAATTGCTGTGTGCGGTTTCGGCATGCGTTGGTGGACGCGTAGTGTGCGCTTACGCTTTGGAGCCGATGTAAAAGCCTTTTTGGATCAGCCGACCGAACCTGCGGTATTTATCTTGTGGCATAATCGTTTGCTAATGGCTCCGGAGTTGTATCGACGCTATCTGCCCGATCGCAAAGTAGCTGGCTTGATCAGTGCAAGTAAGGATGGTGCGTGGTTGGCAAGTTTTTTTAGGCAATTAAATATTCGTCCGATTCGCGGCTCACGGCACGGACGCGCAGTGCCGGCTTTTCGTGAATTATTAAAAGTACTTGCGGATGGTTATAACGTGGGGATCACTCCAGATGGTTCGCGTGGTCCGATCTATGACATGAAGGCCGGAGCAGTCACATTAGCCATTCGAAGCGGGGTACCGATTGTGTTATTATCATACAACTATACACGTGCGTGGCGACTGAGGACTTGGGATCGCTTTTATTTGCCGCTGCCCTTTAGTCGCGTTCATGTAAAACTTGATATCGTCGGTGATGGTCGCCAGTTGGCCGATGGTGATTTCCGCCAGGCTGCCGCCATATTGAGGGCACGTATGCTGAAAATTACAGACGACGACGAATATTTTAGCGCCTGACAGGTGCAGCTCCAAATAGTGCTTAAATCACCCAGGGCACGAATCCGTGTCGTTTGTCTCCGCGCTGCAATCGCTACTAGAAAAATGTAGGTGAACTAATTGACTTTTCGCCCACTGCAACCGTGAGATTTTCACCCTCGGCCCAGATTGTATCATTGATCAGGAATTTAAACGTAACGCTGCCCTTTGCCGGTGTGCACGTGAATGCCCATTCGTATGGAGTCAGGTTTTGCAAAGCAATCCCTTTTTCCCAACTAAGGCCAGCACCTTCACCGCGAATGTACAGTGTATTGCCAAAGCCCACATCAACATGGGCCATGATATGTGTGGTTGGCGTCTTTACAGCTGTAGCTTTTTTAGTGGAAACTTTCTTAGCGACTTTTTTGGCAGCAACCTTTTTGACGGCTTTTTTGACGGCAACTTTTTTGACGGCTTTTTTGACGGCTTTTTTGCTAGTTGTTTTTTCAGGCATAAGAGTGATTCTCAAGTGTGGTTTGATTTGAAGAACAATAGTCTGTATTATATTTGAAATTTAGTGAATCTCAACTCAAGACGAACGAGCAGGATTTAGGCCAAAATAAATAATTTAAGTTTAAGTTTTTTGGGGATAAAAAAATTGTACCACAACGGATCCAAAACAAAGTATTACTGATTTCCAGTCAGTAAATAGATCACTTCTTCTGCCAAATTCTTTGCATGATCGGCAATTCGTTCGATTGATTTTGAAATGAACATTTTTTGAAAGCGAGTCGGTGTTTCCGTATCTTCATAATCTGTGCTCACCGCAAGTGACTTAAAGTTTTGCTTGTTTAATTCGTTCACTTTTTTGTCACGTTGAATCACCGCTTTGGCCAATTCAATATCTTCTTCGACCAGTGCTGTGATGGCATCTGTCATCATTGCGAAAGTTAGCTCGCTCATCTGACGAATGGTAACAGTATCCCCTGCCGCCCCATCCCGACTGAGGATCTCTTTGGCTCGAAGGGCAATATTGTGTGCTTCATCACCGGCACGTTCGAGGTCATGACTGGCTTTAATCGCAACCAATATGAAGCGGACATCACTGGATACAGGAAAACGTAGCGTGATGTAACGTACCGATGCCTGATCGATCTCAACTTCAAGTGTGTCAATCGCATCATCAAGTATGATCGCTTGTTTCACTTTTTCGAGATCACTGTCGAGAAAGCCATCAATTGCGGTGCGTGCCACTTCGTTGGCTTTTTCTCCAATAAGGATGAGTTTGGTGCGGAGGTCTTCGAGTTCGTGTTGATAGAATCGTTTCATAGGTTTGGGGTCTGCTGTGTAGTGGGCTAGTGGGTGGTCAACCAAACCGGCCTGAAATGTAGGCTTCGGTTTGTGGGTCGCGGGGAGTCATGAATATCTGTTCAGTCTGACCATATTCAATCAGTTTGCCCAGATAGAAAAATGCGGTATGATCGGAAACGCGACCGGCTTGTTGCATGCTGTGCGTGACGATGATGATGGTGTAATCTTGTTTGAGTTCGTGGATCAGTTCCTCAATTTTTGCGGTGGCAATCGGGTCAAGTGCGGAACAGGGCTCATCCATCAATAGAATTTTCGGGCGCACCGCAAGCGCGCGGGCGATACAGAGACGCTGTTGTTGACCGCCGGACATGCTCAGTGCGCTTTCACCAAGGCGATCCTTGACCTCGTCCCACAACGCTGCACTACGAAGGCACTTTTCCACCACTTCATCCAAGGTACTTTTCTTTTTGATGCCTTGAATACGCAGGCCGTAGGCAATGTTATCGTAGATGGACTTGGGAAATGGATTTGATTTTTGAAATACCATACCAACGTGCTTGCGCAGTTCAATCACATCGACGTTTTTACCGTAGATATCGACCTCATTGATTTGAATGGTGCCATTTTGGATGCGTGCGATGTCGATCAAATCATTCATTCGATTAAAGCAGCGTAAGAAGGTTGATTTGCCACACCCTGAGGGGCCAATAAAGGCAGTGACCTGCTTCTCTGTAATATCCATATTGATATTAAACAGTGCCTGTGCATTGCCGTACGCAAAATCAAAATTACGAATTTTAATGATCGCTTTGTCAGTTTCAGCAGTCTCTGTGCTCAGCGAAGTCGGTGTATCGGTCATTGTCTGTGCCATGATAAAAAAAGTCTCAGTTACAAATGGGTATAATCGGGTGTGGTGGTCGCTGAGCGGGTCTACCACTGGTATTTTTTGCGAATATGAATGCGCAGGATGATACTGCTGAGGGCAAAAAATCCAACGAGCAGCAGGAAGATAAAAGCAGCACCATATTGCATGTTACGCGTGTATTCATTTTGCGGGATTTTTGAACTGACTACATAAATGTGATAGGGCAGTGCCATCACGCCCTGAAAGAAGAAATCGGTCGGTCGATCGAGTCCTTGCCACGGGAGCTGGTCACGCAGCGCGAAGGCTGCAGTGAACATGATCGGCGCGGTTTCACCAGCAACTCGAGCAACTCCCATAATCGATGATGTCAGTATGCCGGGCAGGGCATACGGGAGTACATTGGTGTACACGCTAGTCCACTTAGATGCACCCAGCGCCAGCGAGCCCTCACGAAAGCCCTTCGGAATCGCACGCATAGATTCTTCGCTCGCTGCGATGATCACCGGAAGTGCCATAATCGCAAGTGTAAACCACCCGGCAAGCATGGAGACGCCCCAATCAAAGAATAGCACGAACATACCGAATCCAAACAGACCAAACACAATCGACGGAACTCCGGAAAGGTTCAAGATCGATAGACGGATCAATTGTAGCATCTTGCCCGGCTTGCTATATTCACTGAGAAAGATGGCACACAATATGCCCAAAGTGAGGGCAATCATAATTGAGCCGATCACCAGCAGGCAGGTGCCGACAATCGCGGGACCAATGCCACCGCCACTGTAAGCATAATTGCTATATACGTAGTCTTCGGCAGCAGGCACTTGCTCAAGTGCACGGTAGGCATCGTCGCTGTACAACAAGCGCCCGTCTTTGCGCTGCCGGTCAAGTGCCTGACTGCGAGTTTCAAGTACTTTTATTTGCTGCTTGATCTCGGCAGCTATATCGGTTTCTCGTGAGCCCAGATTGCGTTGTTTGGCTGTAAGTGCGACGATTTCGGCCTTGAGTGCGGTTAACGCGGCATCAATTTCTTTCGGTTCAAAGACATGCAGCGTTTGTGGTTTTGCCGTCAAAAACTCAATGTTTATGAACGGAGCCTTGCTGGTAAAGATGGCTTTGGAACCATTGATTGCGATGTTTAGAAAGATGTAGCCGGCGCTGAGGATAACCAAATAGGTAGCCAGGCGAAAGGTAGCCGAAATCGCGCTTTCTAATGCCCTTTTGCGGGATCTTCGTTTTGAAAAAATGTGATATTGCGTGGATCTAGGCATGGTGAATAGAATTCGTGCATGTGATGATTAATGCCCCAGTTTGCTGTATTTTTTGACGACCCATTGAGCACCATAGTTGATCAATAGTGAGGTAAAGAACAGCACGATGCCGACCATGAAAAGAGCACGGTAATGGAGACTGCCATGCACGACTTCCCCCATCTCCTGAGCGATGATACCGGTCATAGTGTGCACCGGTTCGAAAAATACACCTGCACCAGCAGTAAAGTCAGGGATTTTAATCCGATTTCCTGCGCACAGGAGCACCACCATGGTCTCGCCGATGACACGGCCAAAGCCAAGCATTATGGCTGAGATGATTCCGGAAAGTGCAGAGGGCACAATCACGCGCATGGTGGTTTGCAGGCGAGTGGCTCCAATCGCATAGGAAGCTTCTTTGAAGTGACGCGGGATATTGTTGATCGCGTCTTCAGCGAGTGTGAAAATTGTCGGAATTGCCATCAGGGCCAGCAGGCAGCCAGCGGTGAATGCATTCAGGCGCTCTTGTACCGGAAAGAAAGGGACCCATTGAAGCGCATCCATTTGTGAAAGCGCACGGATGGCTTCGCCAAACACCACGACGCCAAAAAATCCAATCACGACCGACGGAATCGCAGAGATGAACTCGATGTAGGGCTTAATCAAGTGGCGCTCTCTCTGGCCTGCAATCTGGTTGACATAGATAGCTGCACCAACGCCGAACGGGACTGCGAAAAACAGTGCGATCGATGAGATAAGCAGGGAGCCTGTGAGTAAGGGTAATAGGCCATACCAATCTTGTTGGTCGCTGGCAGTAAGCCAGTTTTTGCCAGAGAGAAATGCACCGAGGGCACGCCAGATGGAGATCGGTTGCCGTGGATCCCAGTCCGCAAGTGCTTGCAGGTGTAGCGGTGTCTGACCAATAAAAGCCTGGTTAAGGTTTTTGAAGGTATCGATGCGTTGGTTAAGTGCACTGTTGTTAAAGTCAATCGCACTCGCGTGCGTCAGCGCCTGTTGGATGGATTGTTCCATCTCCATAAGGATTTGCGTGTAGCGTGCCGTTTCATTTGTAACCTTGACAATCGCAGTTTTGAAATCAACCGGTTCAATACTGTTCGCAAGTGTGGTATATTCGGTCTCAAGGAGGGTAAGAAAGTCTTTTCGATCCTCGACAGAGAGAGTGGTCTGGTTTGGCAGAGGGTCACTGCGTACGGGTTGCTGGGATTTGCGAAGTAGCAAGTTGAATTTTGCAATATCTTCATCATTTAAGGGATATGTCGGATCCTTGATATTGGCGATGCGTACAGCGAAGTTCTCCAGTGTTTCATTGAGATTCTGATTGGTCGTGTGCTGATCACGGATCTCAATTGCGACGTCCATTTTTTGTTTGATGAATTTCTTTAAATCCGACCCAACCCGCATATAACCGAGAAAAAAATCCTTTGCCGGCTGGCTGAATATGAGGGCTGAAATCTCTGCTTGGGAAAGGCCAGCCGCTTTGAGGTCGTTAATCCATTCAGCCTTAATATCGTTGAGATAGCGGGTTAGCTCAGTATAATCGTTGCGCTGTTGCTTGAGTATATCGACATACTCAAGGCCGGATTGCCGATATTCTTGCAGGCTTTTATGATACAGTCCGACAAATCCAGCACCTTCTTTAAACAAAAAAATGGTAATCAGTGCGAGTACCACTATCGCCACCATCGCATGACTGCCAAAAAAGATCTTGATAATGCTATCGGAATCGTTGCCCATAAACAGCTTGCGGCGCTTACTGAATGCGGGGAGAGAATTCTGTGAACTGTGTGGGTCAACAACCATATTGTGGGTGCAGCTTATGTGCAACAGGGGGGCTGCCAAGTGTAGAAATCGATCCAGTGTTACAATTAGGTGACAATTGTACGGCAACAAGAAGGGCCGTTGCTCTGGAGGCAGCGGCCCTTCAACAGCAAACTATTCTCCTGCCAAAACTAGTTGACCGGAAGAAAGTGTACTCGTGTGACGATTTCCTGGCCTGCATCGCTGAGACTGAACTCAATAAATTGTTGAACAATTGGTCTCGGCGTTTCGTTGCGATTCGTCAGGTAGAAGAGCGGACGAGCCAGCGGGTAGTCTGTGTCGTCTGGTTGAGCACCATCAACCGGCAGCACTTTGACACCCTCAGTTTGAATGTATGCGAGACCGACATAGCCGATGCCGTTGACATTTTTAGCAACTTCAGCCGCGATTTGTTCGTTGCCAGCCATCTTCTGGGTATCGCTGCCATAGTCACGCGAAGACATTGCCAGCTTTTGGAAAACTGCGTAAGTGCCGGATGAGGTGTTGCGGGTATATGCTGAGATATCACCCGTCTGAGCAGTGATCCCGGACCAATCTGTGACGTCGCCTGAAAAAATCAGTTCAATTTCCTCGAGACTAATGGCATCAAGCGGGTTGGCTTCGTTGACAATCATGGCAATGCCGTCCTTGGCCACAGTGATGGTGTTCATATCGACGCCTTTGGTCTGCGCCTTGGCAAGTTCTTTTTGCTTTGGATCGCGGGAAGACATGCCAATATCGGCAGTGCCATCGATTACCGAGGCAACTCCGGTAGAAGAGCCCTCCGCTGCGATCTCGAAGGCAACATCAATGCCCTCTGCAGCCATCTTGGCTTTGAAGGCCTCAGCAATTTGTGGTACCATTTTCGCGCCAAGCGTATCGGAGCCTTTGATTACGATGGTTTCAGTGGCGCTCAGTGTGGCACTCAGTGTGAGCGCTGTTGCGATTGTGAATAGATTACGAATGGATTGTATTTTCATTTTTATATAATAGGATAGCTTATACAGATTGTGTGGTGTTATTTCGGAATAAAGTCGTCTAGTTGCAATGACTGTTGTGATTGTGATAATGAAGTCACATGTGGCTTATCGATTACCAAGACAGGCGAATTCCGGATGTAAAACCAAAACCATCAAACTCATCGTCATCGGTCATGGTGTAACTGATTCCGTTTTGCCATTTCAGCTTGTGACCGTAGAGATAAACATTGAGCCCCAGATAGAATTCATCCGCCTGTTCAGTTTTGCCGGTGGCAAGGCTTTTGGCATACTTAGTGACGTTGATAGCGGCCTCATCTGAACTGCTAATATGCGTGTAACTACTTGCGATTTGGAAGGTGTCGTTCAAATCATAAAATGGCATGATCTGTAGTGCGTAGAGCTCATTACTATCAAAACTCTTGGCATAGGCCAAATCCGTGTGGAGGTGTTTCTTGCCATCGTCGTATTGGAATGAAAGAGATACCACGTGTTCGTGCTCTGCGGTGCCCAAATATTGCAAGTCATCACCTTCGTCAGGCTCATCCTGATAGATGTAGTCAAGCCGAAGCAGGGCTTTGTCGATCTCCATCTGCTCAGCGAAATCATAGCCCAATGAAGTTAAAATGAAGTAGCTGTTATCGAATGTTCGATCGAACTCTTCAGTTTGAGAGTTACTGAAGACGCCAGCCTTCCATTGCCATTCGTCAACATCTCCAGATGCAGATACACCGGCAAAATACTCATTTTTGAACCAAATATTATCACCAATCAGGCTACGTTCTGTGCGATAGAGCTTTTTCGAGGATGTTGCCCCATCCAAAGTAAAGCCAGCTGATTGTTTGCCGATTTTGAGTTTCCAGTCGTCAGTTGGATGCCATGCAATATAGGAATCGGTGAGTCCATTGTAAAGCGGCTCCGGAGTGTGGAGATCGAGGTCGGCTTCGCTGTGGATGGTAAAATCATTGAATATGGTTGCTTTGAACCCGGCGCGAGCACGGCGCCAGCTAGAGTCCCGATATTTCTCGTCGGTTTCATCATTTTCAAAATGCGCATAATCGCCTTGCAGTCGTCCAGTAAAAACAAGTTTTTGTAGCACACCATTATCTGGATCCTTGTAAAGGGTCGCATAGCTCCAAATTTCTTTAATGCTATCCTGGAGTGTGGTATTCTCTGCTTGGGCTAAAACGCCACTGTTGCCGCTTAAGATGGCTGCTGAAAGGCCAAGGACTTGAATGGTTTTATTCATTATTTGTAAGATCGGAAAGC
>CAXQRK010000101.1:0-3115 GCA_964226535.1 Polaribacter sp. | reverse complement strand
TCTAAAATTTAATCCATAGAAACAAAGGAAAATGTTTGCGCGTTACAAATCATCATACAAAATTATCTGAATTATGCTAAAGTTGTTTCGATTCTTTATTCCGTTCATTCTGTTCACACTTGTTTTTTCGGGTTGTCGGAAGCAACCCCCCACCCCGGTTTCAGACACCGATATGGGAGGTAGTTTGCCAATTGTCATTAACGGCGGAATCGTACCGGACCGAACACAAACAGGATGGGGCATGGATGGTCCGGATTTAGAACTACGCGCCTCCACTGCAAGCATCGACGATGTGAGCAATACCTACAATGGTCGCGCAATGGCGCGCAATATCCTACAGGACGTCTATTTTGCGTTTGATTCATCGTCGATTTCCCCAATGGAACGCTCCAAACTTCAAGAAGCTGCAAATTATCTAGTTGCCAACCCAAACCACGGACTCCTGATCGAAGGCTACTGCGACTGGTATGGCACCGAAGAATATAACCTTGCACTGGGAGATCGCCGTGCCAATAGCGCCCGCGACTACTTAGCCACGCTCGGCATTGATCCTAAGCGTATCGAAACACTGTCAAAAGGTAGCCTCGAAGCGACCCGCGGCCTGTCTAAATCAGAGTCTGGCAAAGATCGACGTGATGTGTTGATCATTATCAAATAAGCCAGTACCTGTACGGCACTCATTCTAGAGACTTGTTGAACCACCAATACAAATCGCTAGCTCTTTTTATTGGTGGGTAAATGGATACGCTTCGATCCTTGAACATAACGTTTGATTGCAACTTTTTCATTTGAGATTTGCCTGTGCATTGACCCCGCTCCACGCTTTTACAATCAAGACTGCGTCAATTAAATGGCTGCCACATGCTCAGTTTTGACCGACGACAGGTATGTGTGATGATCTGCCCATGTTTGCGGTTCTGCTCACCCCCATTCGTTCGATTCAGATCCTGTTGGGCTTAGTTCTGTTGTTTTGCGCTGCCTGCAATCAATCGAAACCCACTGACCTTGCGGACACTGAAGGATCACCGAAGGCCCATGCAACAGATAGTGCTTACGGCACCTTTCCTGCTTCACATGATCCAAAGCGCCAGACCCAAATCGGTCCCGAAGCCTGCGTGGAATGTCATGCAAGCGTGGTGGCTGACTGGCAAGCCAGCCACCACGCGCAGGCCAACCGTCCGATCTCAATCGAACTTGATCGAGCAGCCTTCACTCCCCCACGCCGCATTCGAGAATCCGGCGTCACCTACGAAATGGCGGAAACTGACGGTAAGTTTGAACTGCGCGTCCTGCATGAAGACGGCCGGGTCGAGCGCTACAATTTAATCGGTGTAATTGGCTATACGCCCCTACGCCAATACCTGGCCCACTTACCAGGCGATAAATTTCAAACCATCAGCGCCACTTACGATGTACAGCAAGACCGATGGATCGACGTCTATAGCAACGAAAATCGGCTTCCAGGTGAGTGGGGTCATTGGGCCAATCAGGGGATGAACTGGAATGCAAACTGCGCCTATTGCCACGTGACTGAATACAAAAAAAACTTTGATTTCAACGCCAATCGCTACCGCTCCACGTGGACCCAGCAAGGCCTCGCATGCGCAGAATGTCACACCGGCCTGGAAGCACACGTAATTGCCGCCCAAAATGGCGACTACAGCAGCGAGCTATCCGAACTTACAACGCTTCAAACTGAGCACAATTGTGCTCGTTGCCACTCCCGCCGTGATCAGCTTACCGCCGATGCATTCGTCACCGGTGATGATTTTCACGATCACTTCTTTCTTTCGCTGCCAGATCAACCGAATCTGTATCACCCCGACGGACAAATTCTGGACGAAGTTTTCGTCTACGGCTCCTTTCAAATGAGTCGTATGGCCCACGCTGGGGTGAGCTGTAAAGATTGCCACGATCCACACACACTGAAAACCGTGTTACCAATTGAGAACAACCTACTCTGCATGCGTTGTCATTCTGGTGGCGTTAATAATGCACCGATCATTGAGCCAGTCACACACAGTTTCCACCCTGCCAACAGCACCGGGAATCAGTGCGTCAACTGCCATATGTCCAAAACCACTTATATGCAAATCGACCCGCGCGCCGACCACGCATTCCTATCACCCGACCCGCTGCTCACCAAAGAACTCGGCATCCCCAATGCCTGTAACAAGTGTCACACTGATCAAAGTGTCGATTGGGCCGTTAAATGGGCCGAACAATGGTATGGCGAACAAATGGTTGACCACCCACAACGCACACGTGCGCGCATCATTGCAGCTGCTCACCGATACGACCCCAGTGCCTTGCCAGGCCTATTTGAACAACTCCGCAATGAAACGGTATCCGGCTGGCGTGCCACTTATACCGGGCTGCTGGCCCATTATCTGCCAAATGAAACTGTAGTCGCCACCTTGCGGGACCTGCTGGATGACCCCAGCCCGATGGTACGTGCCCGTGCGGCCACTTCACTCGGCAATACCAGTGCCAGGGATGCAGTCATTGAAACGCTCGACGACTCGTCACGTAGCGTGCGTATCGCCGCCGTACGTGGCATCGTTGCGGACCAGTCAATCCCAAGCCCACTTGCCCGCAGCGAATGGAATGACTATCTCGAATTCAGCATCGACCGCCCACAAAGCTTGCTGATGCTGGCTCATCAAGCTAAGCAGGAAGGTCGCCACACGGATATGCACACATACCTCGACCGTGCGATCCAGATGGATCAACTCAACCCAGCATTATATCGTCAATCCGCTATCCTACTCAGCGCTGCGGGCCTCTATACCGCTGCGGAGCAAACACTTTATCAAGGCTGGGAACTCGCTCCCACCGACCCAGTCTTTCCCTACTCGCTCGGACTCCTCGCGGCCGAGCAACAGGAACTAGAACGTGCTATTGGCCTCCTTGAGGAAACCGTTGCGCTTGAGCCTCGTTTTAGTCGCGCATGGTACAATCTCTCACTCGCCTACGCAAAACTCAATCGCCACGAAGATGCTGCCCAGGCCATGCAACGCGCTCGAGCTGCATACTGAACTGACTTTTATGAAACTTATGTTTTATCCTTGTTCTCGCTTGGCCCCGGGCCAGGTGGGGAGCTGATCGGAATTTC
>CAXQRK010000100.1:0-8092 GCA_964226535.1 Polaribacter sp. | reverse complement strand
TACACGACGCTCTTCCGATCTCCTGATTATTGATTTATTAGTATGGGATGGATCTGACTGGGTGACGGTATCATCGACGACTGTTTCGGCAGACAAAAACGGTAGACTTATTGTTCCTGCGAGTTATTCAAGAGCGGGCCTTAATTACTATCAGCTTCTTTACACCGGCGGGACTGGTGGCACCAAGGCAGTTGTCTGGGATCAAATTATTATACAGTCTGAATAACCCTATCAACCTTTGGCCGTATAACGATGCCCCTTGAAGAAGTCATCCACTGCATACGAGAAACAATCAAAGGCGTAAACGAAATTGAATGGACGATATACTAGATGAACCGACCCTGATCTTAACGGCTGAAGAAGCACGTGTGCTTGGTTGCTTGATGGAGAAATCAGTCACTACGCCGGATGCCTATCCACTGACATTTAATAGTTTGTTGATCGCATGTAATCAAAAGACAAATCGTCACCCGGTCGTCGACTATGACGAAGATACAGTCGCCGAGGCAATTGAAGGCCTGCGCAAAAAGCATTTACTGTATCGAGTGGATGGAGCGGGATCGCGGGTCCAAAAGTATAAGCATCGAATTGATGAGCGCCTTGGCTTGACTGCGGCCAGCCAGGCCTTGTTGACGGTTTTGCTGTTGCGTGGTGCACAGACTCTGGGTGAATTGCGCACACGCTCAGAGCGCATGCATAGTTTTGCAAATATTCAGGCAGTGGAAACTGAGATTTCCGCAACTACAGCAGATATTGAGACCCCCTTATGGAAACGCTTTGCTCCGGCCCCCGGTCAGAAAGAAGCACGCTATATGCATTTACTGTTTGGCGCAGAGACTGAGCTTGAAGCTCCAATTGCAGTTCCTGCGCTCGCCAATCCGGCCATTGAATTGGCTCAGCAACGTGCGCAGCGCATCGATCAGTTGGAAGCAAGGGTGCAAGCGCTTGAGACTGAACTAGCTGCCATACGTACAAGCTTCATTGAATTTCAGCAGCAATTTGATTGATGCACGAAGCCTGTGCCTGGGTGTTTTGTGGATATGACCCCAGCATACTTCGCAAGGACTGAATCAGCGCTGTTCGGATGAACGACTGTATTGCACGCACATGATAGAACATACTCGATTACCCAGCATTTTAATCAAGGCCCTCCTAACTGTGCTGCTACTGGTTGCACTGGTAGGGGTGCTTGGTGGGCTGTTCTATACCAATATCAAACATATGCAACTTGCTGATACAGATACGAAAGCGCCTGTAGTTGCGGTTGCGACTTCTACCATCGAAACGATGCTGTGGCCGGTCGAGGCCCACGCAATCGGATCGGTATCAGCCTTGAATGGCGTGATGCTTTCACTTGAATCAGCTGGGGTGATTCATGAATTGAGCTTCAAATCAGGAGCGATGGTTCGGCAGGGTGATCGTTTAATTCGTCTGGATGATCGCAGCGAAGTGGCCGAACGTGCGGCAGCGCACGCAAGTGTGGAACTTGCCCAACTGGGCCTAGAGCGGGCGCGTCAGTTACTGGATCGCAACACCATTGCGCAGGCCGAGTTTGATGCTGCAAATGCAAGCTACAAGCAGGCAGTCGCACAGTTGGAAAACATTCAGGCAAGCATCGATAAAAAGACACTGCGTGCGCCCTTTGACGGCTTGTTGGGCATCCGTCGAGTCAATCTGGGCCAATACCTGAACCCCGGCGACGCGGTGGTGAGTTTGATTGCAGTGGATCCGATCAATGTCACGTTTTTTATGCCACAGAAAGCATTGAACTATCTGCAAAAAGGTCTTCAGGTAACCATCACTGCGGATGCCATGCCGGGCATTGAGATGGTTGGAACGCTTGCCGCACTGGACGCCCAGGTGGATGCAGCTACTCGAATGATCGAGGCACAAGCACTGATGCCAAATCCCGATGGCGTCTTGCGAGTCGGTATGTTCGTGAATGTCGCGATTGATCAAGCACCGGCGCGTAAGGTTGCAGTGCTGCCTGCTAGTTCAGTATTGTATGCATCCTACGGGAATTCGATCTATACTGTAAGCGCTGCTGAATCGGGAGACGGTTTCGTAGCTAATCAGAAATTTGTACAGCTCGGTGAGCGCCGCGGCGATTTTATTGAAGTATTGGACGGACTCGATCTAGATGAGCGCATCGTGACGGATGGTGTATTTAAATTGTATCCGGGCGTGCGTGTCGACTTGCAGGATGCACGGGCACCGAGAGCTGAGCTTGCACCCATACCGAACGATTCCTAGTCATGCGTGTTCGGCAGTCCTTTACTGATTTGTATATCAATCGCCCAATCTTGGCGCTTGTACTTAGCATGGTGATTGTTATCGTTGGCTTACAGGCTTACTTCACGCTCAATGTAAGGCAGTATCCGAAGAATGAGAATGCCGTAATTACGATAACGACTGCCTACATCGGTGCGGATGCCAAACTTGTGCGCGGGTTTATCACGATGCCGATTGAGCGTGCGATTGCGGCTGCAGACGGGATCGATTATATCGAGTCTAGCAGTGTGTTGGGGCTTTCCACGATCAGGGCTGTCTTAAAGCTGAATTATGACGGCAAAACGGCGCTTGCTGAGATTAGCAGCAAAGTGGATCAGGTGCGGGGAGATTTGCCACTTGAATCGGAGGTGCCAGTACTGACAATTGAGACTGCCGATGCACGGATTGCGGCATCCTATCTGAGTTTTCGTTCAGACATTCTCGCCGCCAATCAGGTGACGGATTATCTAGCTCGTGTGGTGCAGCCCAGGCTCAGTGCAGTGGTCGGGGTACAGCGGGCTGAGATCCTGGGTGCCCAAAACTATGCCATGCGTATTTGGTTAAAGCCAGATATATTGGCCGCTTTGAATCTCAGTCCGGCTGAAGTCGGTGATGCGATCAGATCGAATCATTATTTGTCGGCTATTGGCCAGACGAAGGGAGCCTTGATCACGGTTAACTTAACTGCGAACACTGACTTAAGTACGGTTGAAGAATTTGAGCAACTGGTGATTACAGAGCGTAATGGAGGGTTGATCCGTTTGAGAGATGTTGCGGAGGTGCAGCTTGGCGCAGAAAAGTATGATGCAGATGTCCGTTTTGCTGGAGAGCCAGCAGTGTTCATGGGGATTTGGGTGTTGCCGAATGCTAATACACTAGATGTTATTGCACAGGTGCGTACAGAACTGGAGCGCATGCGTGCAGAGCTGCCTCAAGGAATGAACGCGACCATCGCATACGACTCAACCAAATACATCGAGGATGCGATCCATGAAGTCTACCTCACATTGACGGAAACCTTGTTTATTGTGGTGGTGGTGATTTTCTTTTTTCTCGGTTCACTACGTGCGGTATTCGTCCCCGTAATTGCCATCCCCATTTCCTTGATCGGCGGCTTTTTTCTGATGCAGCTGTTTGGATTCAGTATCAATTTATTGACCCTGCTTGCGATCGTCCTCTCGGTCGGGCTGGTCGTGGACGACGCCATCATCGTAGTGGAGAATGTTGAGCGTCACCTCACCGAAGGCCGGGGGCGCATAGAAGCTGCCTTAATTGCAGCCCGTGAGTTAGTTGGCCCAATTATTGCAACCACTCTGGTGTTGCTTGCAGTCTATACTCCGATTGCCCTTCGGGGCGGGTTGACCGGCGCCTACTTCAAAGAGTTTGCGCTGACGCTCACTGGTGCCGTTTGCATTTCAACCATTGTTGCATTGACACTTTCGCCAATGATGTCGTCCAAGTTCCTGCGACCAAATGAAAGTGAGCGCGGATTTGCTGGATGGATTTCAAAGCAGTTTGCAGTGCTAACGCATGTCTACGCCAAATTATTGACCCGTACGCTAAGCTCGAGGCCATCAATTTATATGGTGTGGATTTGTCTAACCTTGCTGGGTGCAGCCATGTTTGTGATGTCGCCACGCGAGTTGGCACCCAAAGAAGATCAAGGCTTTTTGTTTGGCATTTTTAATACGCCTTCCAATAGTACGCTTGAGCAGACCACCCACTACACTGAGCAAATATACGAGATTTGGCGGGATACACCGGAGTATCAGTTTACTTTTCAAATAACCAATCCGACCGGTGGTTTTGGTGGCATGGGCCTAGTGCCATGGTCCGAGCGCAAACGGACGGTTGATCAGGTAATTAGCGATGTTGAGATGAGAGCCAATCAGGTGCCTGGTATTGAAAGCGTGATGCTTTCGCCGAGTGCGCTGCCGGGCGGCAGTGATTTCCCGGTGGAAATTGTCTTAGCGGCAACTGCACCGACTGAGCAAATTTTATCGATTGCACAAGAGTTGCGTAAACGTGCGATCGACAGTGATACATTCGCTTTTCCACCGATTATTGATATCAAGTTTGATCGCCCGCAGTCGGAAATCATTCTAGATCGAGATAAGATTGCAGATATGGGCTTGAGTTTACAACAGATTGGCCAGGACTTGGGTGCTGCAATTGGCGGCAACTATGTGAATCGCTTCAGTATGGATGGACGAAGCTATAAAGTAATTCCTCAACTGAAACGGACCAGTCGTCTCAACCCGGAACAGCTCAAGCAGATTTATACCTCCGGTCCGGAGGGACATCTGATTCCATTAAGCTCGATTGCGACCATTGTGAACACCGTTGAGCCGCGCAGTTTGAATCGCTTTCAGCAATTAAACTCGGTCAAACTCTCCGGGGTTTTTAAAGGCACCGTTGATGCCGGCTTAAAGTTCTTTGAACAGCATGCTGCTGAATTGCTGCCGAATGGATTTGTGCTTGATTATACCGGAGAATCTCGTCAATTGCGCAAAGAAGGTGGCAATCAGGCATTTCTACAGACTTTCGTACTGGCGATTGTGATGTGTTTCCTGGTGCTGGCTGCTCAATTCAATTCATTTCGCGACCCACTTATCATCCTGCTTGGTTCAGTGCCCCTGGCAATCTTTGGGGCCTCCATATTTACGTTTTTGCAGATCCCCGCACCTGGAGTCGAAGGATTGACCTCTGGCTGGACAACCACCTTTAATATCTATACTCAAGTAGGCCTGGTGACACTTGTCGGGCTGATTGCAAAGAATGGTATCTTGATTGTCGAATTTGCCAATACTTTACAGCGTCGAGGGCTTGCCAAGTTAGAAGCAGTCCACCAGGCATGCTTGACTCGTCTGCGACCGATTCTAATGACTAGCGCAGCGACCATTCTGGGGCATTTTCCTCTCACTTTAGTGAGTGGCGCCGGTGCCGAAGCACGCAACTCCATTGGCTTGGTGTTGGTCGGTGGACTCAGTATCGGTACCATGTTCACACTATTTATTGTGCCGGTGATTTATTACTTAATTGCAGCCGAACATACCGGCAGAACGGTTCAAGCAGTCACTGTCGAAGACCTGCCCAAGACTGTGTAAGAGATGATGGCTATGCAAATGATTCAACGAATAATTCCTATTTGTATCTTGGCATCAGCAACGATCAGCGTCGCTACTAAACTGCCACCGCCCTTGCCTGAAGACATTTCGCTGCCGTTCACCCTGGACTATGCTCTGGAACATAGTTTTGCGATCCTGCAGGCTAAACAACGTATTCAGGAGCAATATGGTGTCGAATTAGAAGTTGCTGCGTCCGTGCGGCCAGCAATATCCTTGAATAGTCGTTATTCCGAGCAGGACGAGCAGTTGGTTGGTTTTGAAAATGCCAGTGAGAGTGACTGGCTGGTATCCCTCCAGATTCGGCAGACACTTTTTGCGGGGGGTGGTTTGGGAGCAGCGATACGTGCGCAGAAGGCTCTAAGTCAGGCCGCTCTGTATGAGTTGCAGGTTCAAGTCGAAGCCACACTTCAAGAGGTGCAGACCCGTTACTATGATGTTTTGCTGGCACGTGAAACCATCCAGGTCGAAGAGCAGAACATGGATCTACTAAAGCAACAGTTGGCAAATACTGAAAGTCGCTTTGCCGCAGGTGCGGTCTCTCATTTCGATGTGCTGCAAGCCAACGTTTCTTTGGCCAATGCCCAACCCGCGATCATACGGGCCCGTAATCGATTACGTGTTGCCGTAGCTGAATTGAAACAATCGATTGGCTATGCAGCACCTGGTACGGATCAGATCGAGCACCTTCGTTTTATCGGGGCACTTGAAGTTAATTTGCAAGCATATGACTTGTCAGAGTCATTGGCGATTGCCAGACAGCGGCGTCCAGAACTCAAGCAATTGTCTCTGATCGCAGATGCGCGTAAAGCCGGCATTGATGTTGCACGAGCCGGTTTTTGGCCAAGGCTCGATTTAGTCGGCAGTTATGACCTGCGCCGTTCTTATGATTCCGATGATGCTCGCTTTGAGGACCCTGAAGATGGTTGGTTTGTTGGTTTGGAAAGTACCTGGCCGATTTGGGATAGTGGGGCGACCAGGGGCCGTGTGGTGCAGGCGAGATCACAACTGCGTCAAAATCAACTGACACTGAGGGAGGCAGGCCTTGCGATTGAGGTGGAGGTGCGTCGTGCGCTATCTGAACTGCAGGGCGCTGCCGAACTCGTTCTTGCTGCTCGTGAAGTGAGCGGTCAGGCGGAGGAGGCCTTACGATTAGCTAATGAGCGTTATACGGTTGGGAATGCAACTTTTTTGGATACCTTACAAGCCCGTGTTGCACTCACTGAAGCGCGCAACAATGAATTGCAAGCTAATTACAGCTACCTTATATCGACGGTCAACCTCAAGCGTGCAATCGGCGAGACCGAATATAACTGGATTGAATAATAAAGTGCTTATGAGGATAGCGATCGCGACAGCCGCTTGATTAGCGGTTTTGTCAAAATCAACAAACATCCATAAATCAGTGGCGCACACATACACCATGCAATGATGGCATGGACGAAAGTCCAAAAGAATTCAGTGCTGGTTGTCGTCATATCGGCAAAGAAGCGAGCACTGAATTCGGTCAGGCTCAAGCGAAACGGTTCCGCCTGAAACAGCCATTCACCCAAGCGAATAAATGGCAAAATAAGCAATAATTTGAGGGGGGCGGCCAAGTAATTGAAAAACTGGATAATTGGCTGATTTAACTTAAACCTGAATCCGGCAATCATATTCATCGGGGTCGAGCATCCCAAAATCGGAAAAACCCCAAGCGTCAACGCCATCGCAATCGCCACTTGGCAACTCGACACACTTAAGCCCTGAACCAATTGCGCACGGATAATTTGTTTTGCTTTACTCAACATCTGAATTAATCA
Source organism: Polaribacter sp. (assembly GCA_964226535.1). Taxonomy (GTDB): domain Bacteria; phylum Verrucomicrobiota; class Verrucomicrobiia; order Opitutales; family Coraliomargaritaceae; genus Lentimonas. The sequence continues at coordinate 894 of CAXQRK010000100.1, read as the reverse complement.
ACTGCTTCACCCAACAATCGTACATCCAAATTGGCTGAACCACGGAGCACGGGTGGAAAAAAAATCATTAGATAGCGATGATCGGGATTGAAATGATAGGTCTTGATCAATGCTGGCAGCAGTTTTTCACCCTTAAAATCCAGCGACCATAAATTGATCGGTAGGCTTTCTTGTATTGGATAACTGCCAGATTCGCCTGCACTGAGTTGCACGCGCTTATTTTCAAGGAGTCCGTCGAGTGCTTTGCCGGAAATATTTAGAAAGACTAAGCCATTTTTGGGTAAGTTTCGCCGACTGTCATCAAATGGATAAATTAGATATTTGAGACTATTCGATGGATCTTTTCGATATGCGGGATTGTTGATAAATATCAACAACCATTGATTTGATTCCGGCGCTAGATGGACCTTTGCAAGCAGTGCTTTAGTCTTGCGGTCATGGAATGCAATCGAATTGCCTCCCGTGAAGTGGTACAGGCCGGTTCGTTCGAGTGAATGGGTTTTGATAGTTACCGGAGCTTCGGCCGCATGACCTACAGCGATCGCTGCAACATGACTCACCGGGGTATATTCCATTCCACGAATTGGATACTGTCCATACACCGAAAATTTAATTTCCCGCAAGGGTTGAGCGGCAGCTGAAACAGCCACACAAAGCATGAGCAAGGAGTTGAATGTTTGTACAGCTGATCTCATAACGCATCGTCAGTCAGCCATCGAATTGACACCAGTTTTAATTGACGTGTGCCTGATTGATCGATCGGGGCACTCGAATCAATTGCCACTGGTATTCGCTGCAGGACTGCTTCAATCGTTGCAGATCCACTGAGCACGCCCGAAACCGAGAAACTCTGTCCCCTCGCCCGTATTTTGAAAGTGTCCGATCGAACTGCCA
>CAXQRK010000099.1:0-21867 GCA_964226535.1 Polaribacter sp. | reverse complement strand
TTAAGTTAAACCCCATTCCCCAAATTCAATAGCCAACATCATGCTAAAATAATCATTTAACCGAAAGATAATTTCGATCGCGAAAATACCCCACCCAGCATGTCTAAGGGTAGTGATTTGAGATACATTATCGGAAGGATGATGCACCCACCCAACTCATCATGAAGTTCAAACATTCAATTAATTTTGTTTCTGTGTGCATTTTTATGGTCTGCGGCCTCAGTTTTTTCGTACAGGAAAGCCGCGCTGAGGAAGCGCCTAAAAAGGTCTCACCAATTGGGGGCGATATTGCCCTCAGCGAGTTTACTAACACACCGAGCCTCATCTACAGCGACTTTAGTTTAAGTGAAGATCCAATCACCGTGCTCGATCCGGATGCGTTTGAGCTCTCATTCCCGAAGCTCTACGAAGGAGAGTTCGCCTACGCAGGATTTTCGTGGGGGTATTTTGATGAGTCGAATGGTTCGGAATTTGTTGGGAATGCTGAAGTCGTTGATGAATTTCTTACGCTGCAACTGATTTCAGATTTGGGCAATGAGAAGTTGAAAGTAGAGATTGTCGATACAGCGGGTGAAAAAGTCTCGTATTATGCGAATGGTTTAGAGAATTTTTGGCAAACCTACCAGTTTGATGTAAGTAAACTGAATGGCAGCTTGGCCTCGGTTTTATTTGTGTATGCAGCACCCTATGATAAAGATGTCAAAAGTGCTCAAGTACAGGTGAAAGCTGCGCATATTGGATTAACTGTGGATGCGTATCCGAACTCAAATGATCCGCTACCGGTGCTGACTGAATTTGAGAACACGCCGAGTCTGGCCTTGAGTGACACGCTGAGCCAAGGCGACATCGCGGTGTCAGATCCGGATGCGTTTGAGCTGTCATTGCCCATGCTCTCTGCCGGAGACTTTGTCTATGCGGGACTGTCCTGGGGCTATGTTCATCCGGATACAAACATATTCGTTGGCAATCCGGAACCAAATACTGGTTCGTTGGCCTTGGAATTGGAGACGGCTTCGGGTCTAGGCGACAACGAGCTAAAAGTCGAAATTACTGACACGGTTGGCAATAAGGTTTTTTATACGATCCTCGGCATGAGCGCGAGTGCTCAGACATACCTGTTTAATACCAGCACGCTTCCGGGCAGTTTGGCTTCGGTGTTATTTGTCTACGATACGCCTGGTCAAAGCAGCAGATCTGTGGCGGTGCGAGCTGGCAAGATCGGCTTGACCGTGAATGTTTCTCCAAATAATGGCGGTGCCCTTACCCAGTTCAGCATTACCCCGAGTCTGGCCCTGAGTGACGCGCTGAGCCAAAGCGACGTCGCGGTGTCAGATCCAGATGCGTTTGAGGTATCGTTGCCCATGCTCTCTGCCGGAGACTTTGTCTATGCGGGACTGTCCTGGGGCTATTTTCATCCGGATACAAACATATTCGTTGGCAATCCGGAACCAAATCCTGGTTCGTTGGCCTTGGAATTGGAGACGGCTTCGGGTCTAGGCGACAACGAATTAAAAGTCGAAATTACTGACACGGCTGGCAATAAGCTTTTTTATACGATCCTCGGCTTGAGCGCGAGTGCTCAGACATACCTGTTGAATACCAGCACGCTTCCGGGCAGTTTGGCTTCGATTTTATTTGTCTACGATACGCCTGACCAGAATGAAAAAAGTGTCCGTATTAACGCGGGGCGCATGGGTCTTGCGGTGGATATCTCTCCGGACACGAGCAACCCTGCGCTGACTGATTTCAGTATCACACCTACGATTGCCTTGAGTGATCTGCTGAGTAAAGGTGCTGTAGCGGTGTCGGATCCAGATGCCTTTCAGGTGTCGCTCCCAAATCTAGACTCAGGAGACTTTGTTTACGCGGGGCTGTCCTGGGGCTATTTTGATCCAGATACAGAGATATTCGTTGGCAATCCGGAACCAAATACTGGTTCGCTCGTACTTGAATTGAACGCTCTAGACTTAGCTGATCGAGCCTTGAAAGTGGAGATTACCGATACAGCCGGTGAAATTGTGGCATACTACATCCGTGGCTTGGCGGCTGATTTGAAAACATACCGCTTTGATCTCAGTATGCTGGCAAGCCATTTGGCATCCGTTTTATTTGTGTACGATACCGCTGACCAAGGTGAAAAGAGTGTTTCTGTTCGAGCCGGGCAGATGGCTCTGGCAGTCGATGTTGCTCCACTCAACAACGGAACCAATCCAGATCCCACAGCGTTATCGGTGAGGCCAAGTCTCGCCTTTGGCGGTGTGCTCACCCGCGACTCATTTGATGTGCCTAACAATGATGGGCTGTTTACGAACATCGGTATAGCTGAGCTCACTCGAGATTTAATTGCAGTGCCTCATCAAGATCGGTTTCAGATAGCATTGCCAGAACTTCTCGAAGCAGAGTTTATATTTGCCGGTATTTCCTGGGGCTATTTTGATCCCGACACAGATACATTTGTTGGTACTGGAGAACCGATCGATTCGCAAACGCCGCCGCTTTTACTTGAATTAAAAGCTTCGGATTTGGTTGCATCAAACCTGCCCGATATCGTTGACCGCGAGTTGAAAGTTGAGTTTACCGATAGTACGGGTGTAACAGTGCCTTACTATATTCGTGGCTTGTCGACGGACTGGCAAACTTACAGCTTTGATCTGAGCCCACTACAGGATAAACTCATTTCAGTTCTATTTGTCTATGATACGCTCGGTGAGCCTGCAAAAAACCTGTCTATTCGAGCCACAAGCATAGGACTGCCAGTCGATGTGCCGGCCAGCCCGTATGCCCAAAATCAATGGTCCAGCATCCCGAATTCGACTGCGTTGGTGGAAGGTTCCGAGACGGTATTTGAGGGCGAGAGCTTTGAGGGGACGTTTGCGGTGACTGCAACCTCTATTCAAGCCTTTGATATTGACTACGCTGAGATCGATGACGGGGAATTCGGCTGGGCGGCGCTCTCACGCGGTTATTTCGATGACTTGACTGGTGAGTTTGTTGGAAAGGCTTGGCAGTTGAATGATGCTTCGCTGACCTTAGCGGTCAGAAATGGACGCGCTGGAGACCGGTTGAAAGTTGAGTTTGTGGATCTGAATAATAATCTGTACATGGTAAATTTGGTGCTCACTGACAACGAGCAAAATTACACGATTGATCTGAGTGAAAGTGGCTTGGATTTGGGATTCGATCCAACCGGGACTTTAAGCTCAAGCGAACCGAGTGGGGGCTTGGCATATATCAATTTTGTATTTGATCTGTTTTATACAGGAACCGAAGGCAATGTTACCGTTGAGATGCTGAATGTTCCCTACGTTCATCCCGCAAAAATTCAGCCCTATGCGTATGATGAGCACAGCACTTTTACGGAGATGCCGATTACTTTTGCTCCATTTGGCAACACCACAGGTGGGACGATTGATCTGGTGCATACCTACTCGAACAAGTTTTACTACGATTATAGTATTGATCCTGATGGCTTTGTGTTTTGCCAAATTAAGTGGGGCGATTTCATGTCGAATGGAACGTATTCCGGCGATACGCAGGATTTTTCGGTCAATAATATGATCGTCTTCGGCATCAATGGCCCCCCAGGTGATATCAAGATTGAAGTATCAGATGACCAGGCTGCCAAAGCATTTTTTGCGGTCACGCTAACCGGTGGCCCCCAAAATATTTGTTTGGACCTGAGTCCATTCGCTGGAAAAGTGGATTTGTCCAAAATCATTTCAATTACCTTTGTTGGAGATTCCGGCTCGGCAGCGGAACAAGGTGTGGTCGGTGTAAAGACCCGTGGCCTGGATTATTTGCCACCGTACAGTACTGCCTATAAGCATTTAATCGGAGTGCAGCAAACGATTGAGCTTACCGATGGAACTTGGCAGAGGATTGTTTACGATCAAATGATTGTCGATCCAGTGGTATTTTTGGATGCTCCTGCTTCGTTAGGGGTGGAGTACGAAGTTCTGAACAATCACGATTTGACCGAAGCGGAAACCGAGCAGGGTATTCAGGGCATCCGTATCCGCGCAACCAACCAGGCCGAGTTGCCTGGTGAAGTCACATGCACCATACTGGAGTCGGGCATTTATACAACACGCTCGAATGGTGCGGTTGAAGTGACGTATGACAGCGACGGCAATCCAATGGGTGATACCATCTTGTCATCCCTGCGCGATAGTGAGGGCAATGCAGTGGGTAATGGTGAGGTGTTTTTGCCATCCCAATGGGATGAATGGTTTGAAGCAAACGTAGAATCGTTTTCCCTATACGATTTGACCGAAGCGAAAACCGAGCAGGGTATTTTAATCGAACTAAATATCGCTGCGAATGAACGGTTTCCGGTGGTGTATGTGCAATCTCAGGTGCTCCTGAATGGTGAGTGGGTCGATGCGGGGCGCAGTATTTGCAGCAAGACAGACCGTGGATATATTTATATCAATCCCGCCTATTTAAAGGTGGGAACGAATGATATCGCACTACATGTACAGGATCGTCTGGGTCGGCCCTTGGGAGTGGATATTGAGTACAATTGGACTGCACAGCCTTTAACCACAGTATGGAAAATGGGCCAGAATGATCAGTCTGATGGCGACTTTCAGCAGTCCAATTACACTGCGGATGCGGTGACATTTACTTCGAGTGGGGTGCGTATGAATGAGTTTCCGAAAGAAATCGGTGGGCCCACCAGGCCAATTCAATTGATTGATTTTTATTTGACTAACGCGCAAGTGCAGCGTCCCAAGGAACTCAACTTTGATGTGGCCACAAGTAATGGGGCCGGCACGCTGCCCCTGCGCTTGGATTATTATAATCATGATAAACAGGAGTGGATGCCGGTGGATGAGTTTGAGGTGAGCCAGTATGCCCCCGCGGTGGTTGAGCTGGCCTTGCATGAGTTGTATGAAGGACTTAACCAACTGCGCCTGGAGGTCGTTGGTTCGAGCGATGTCACCGGTGTGGTCACCTGGGATAAAGTGGGCTTGTACGAGCGGCTTGAAAAACCTCAGGTAGCGCGGGACTTCTTACTTAAAGTGATGAGTAATTCGCTCAATTATTTCTTAGATGATAGCGTTGCCATGCATAAAACCGCGCTGCCCATGACTGCAGTGAAAACGGGCAAGGTACTGAATCGAGAACGTTTTGGCTGGAGTAACCCGACCGAATGGGGCTTGGGCATGCAGTCCTGGATCGCTGCCTATGAAATGAGTCGTCTCGCCGAAGGGGTGCAGAGTAAACTAACCGAAGCGCAAATCCTCGATATGATTGAGCGCAGTTTAACCGAGATGGAACGCATTCAAGCAACCGACGAGGATTATAAAGTAGACCTGTTTTATCCCGCCTATCGGATGACGGTCAAACAGCAGGGCGACACACAAGGTGATGATTTAGAGCAGATCGTCAAAGACGGGGTGAATGACAAATTACCCATTGGGGATGTGGCCTTGCATTGGGCGAGTGTCAACGTCGTGCACGGATGGATGATTGATTTACAGTCAAATAAACAAGCTGACAGTGATGATTTCAATAAGATCCAAGGGCTCATTGACTTGGCGATTCGTGTCAAAGATCGGATGAAGTTTGCAGCTGGATATTTTTATGACCCTGGCCCTGAAGATGAGGGGTATTATATCGCCCACGTATTGGATGGGGCCGAATTTATTGATGATCCCAATAATCCGGGCGGCCAGATGCCCAATCCCAGATTTGGACTGCCTGCTATTCCCGACAATGCCGAAGATGCCAAGCCTACCGTTTGGAATGTCTGGTCGGATGAAGGTGGCGTGGTCAATATTATTTGCAGTGTCACTAACAGTATTACGGCAGAAGAGTTTGCAAATGTGTTGGATTCTCAACTGAAGAATGAGCGAACCTGGCAAGGGATCACCATCAAGGATGCAGCGTTCTTTAATGCAGCCTTTACCTGGGCGCAGCGCACCATGCTCGGATTTCCGATATTCGGAAATTTGGAAGAGCGGCAATATGATTTGGCAGAGCGGCAATATGGAGTGTATTCCTTTCTTCCAGCGGCGAGATCACATCTAGTCTATGCCGATTACATCGCAGATGAGAAGACTGCGAAGATTGATTATCCTGCATTTTCAGATGCCATGACGCAGTCCGATGATCGACAGCCCACTACTTTCAAGGGATTGATTGGTCGTTGGACGCCAGTGGTGGATGAGGAAAATTACTTTTTAGCTCAAAACAGAGATCCCGACTTTGCCATGCCACTGCATACCCAGCCACACGCCTTGTTTGTCTGGCTCGGTGCCTTTCCCTACATGGAGCAGAGTCTGTTTTACCGCTACTTTGAAGCGGGCATGGAGTTGATGTACGACGCCAAAGGCTACTGGCATGGGGAAGATGATCCATATCCGTATGGATTTGAGGTGGTCGCCAGTCCGTTTATTGATGATTTGACTTATCAGGGAGCCAATGACGGGCGCGACATTTTTGAAGCACTCAGTGTGGGCTATACTGTATTGCCCTTGTATGATGGTTTGGCACGAGTGAGTTCGGGGCGTACTTTCGATTACTTCAGAAGTAAGGTGGATGCAGACGTCAACGAAACCTTGAAGCAGGTCACGATACTGGCTTACCAGGGACGCGAGAGCGGGATCGCGCCGGAAGAGCCACAGTGGCCTCCCTCTGTATCTGGAACTAGTGATTCGGATGCAGACGGACTGCCTGATGATTTAGAACCTTATTTTGCCAGGGATCCGAATGTTGCCGATGGCCCATGGTATGATGCATTGTTTATTGATGAATCGTTCCTTACCTTGCAGTATCAGCGCCCGGCAGATAGGCATCCGGCAGATGAGATCTTGTTTGAAGTGACCTCTACTTTGGAGGATCCGTCTAGTTGGAGTTCTGAGGGTATCGTGGAAACAGTAATCGCTGAGGGAGACCCTCATACCCTACAAATCCAGGTTCCGATAAATAACCGAACAAAACTGTTTGTGAGGGTGCGCATGCGCATAACCGAATAAGTACATTCGTATGATCCGCTGGCCATGCTCATGTATAAACATGGGCCATGTGATATGAACAAACACCGCGAAGGGGTGAATGAATGTGTATTGAATGACTGAAGCACCCGCACGCCCCGCGGTACTTCCAGATGGCCACTCACAATCCATGCATCGTTTTATGTTGCATTCTGTTACAATTGTTTAAATCTTTGAACACTTCGCTCTAAGCAGTGTACTTATTTAATTTATTAACAATCGTGTAATATACCTCCCCAAATTGATAACTTAGATCATTCGTTCATTTTAATTGGCCTTCGGCTAGAGGACATATGCAAATCACTCCTACAAACACTCATTCGTTCAATCTGTATACAACGGATCGCCCACACACTTTCTTGCGCGTGAAGACCACGCTTAAAATGTGCTGCTTGATCGCGCTTTCGAGCCTCACTCTATTATCTAAGGTGCATTCAGTTGATTTCAATTTATCACCTGCAACTGCAGATGCAGGTTCTGATCGAGAATTTCTGCAGCAATTGATGGTAGACACCTGGGCCTCGCTGGATGCAATGGTCGATGATTCAACCGGTCTGCCGCGTGATAAAAATACCCCCGGAGGCCATACCAATACAACCAATATCGGTCTGTACCTATCGAGTTTGTGTGTAGCGCAACAGATGGAGCTGATTGAACCTGATGCGGCGCTTAAACGGGCTGAGCGAATCATCGAATCCCTGGAAAGCTTTCAGCGCGTGAGGGGATTTATGCCCAATTTTATTCCGGTGGATCTAAGTGACAATACCTCACATGGCACGATGGCAGTGTCTGATTTTAACAAGTTGGCGACCGGGTTGATTATGAGTCGTCAAACGTGGCCGACGCTGGCCCCGCGGATCAATGCATTTCTTGATGTCATTGAATGGGGGATTTTGTACGATCATAATTCCGGCAACACGTACTGGGGGCTGGATCTCGATTCTGGCAACCCTGTGGGGCAGGGCAGTTTATGGCTGACCGCAGATACTCGATTAGCTAGTTTTATGATGATTGCGACGCAAGCCGCCCCGGCGGAACTTTGGAGCCGACTCAACCGCGATCCCAAGCATACCGAAGTAGGGCGCATCCTCGCTCCTGGCTACGAATTTGGTGCACTGTTTATGCATGCAATGGATGGAATTTTTATTCCTGAGCATGATACTGAAGTGGGCGAGTCGGTTGGCAATTTAACCTGGCACCAAATATTGTTTGCCCAAAAAAAAGGTTATCCCTTGTGGGGATGGTCGAATTGTTTCATCCCGAACAGTGATTATACGGAGGGAGGATTTGTGCCCGAACGTGTGGTATCGCCCTATTCTGTCGCACTGGTGCTTGAGTACTATCCGCAACACGCAACGCGCAACCTGCGAGAAATGGTACGGTTTGGGGGCACCATTGCCCCACAGGGATATGAAGGCAAGCAGTGGGGCCTGCGTGATTCGTATGATATGGAATCTGAGATCTGGGATCAGCGTTATCTTTCGCTGGATCAAGCCATGCTTTTCCTGTCATTGGCGAATTATCTACATGATCAAGTGGTTCGCAACACCTATACCAAAGATCCCTTAATCGCCAAGGGGCTAGAGTTGATTGAACCTTATCGCAAGCGTGATCCAAGTCTGATCGAGTTGTGGCGCGAGCGGGATGACGAACTCATACAACTAACCGGTGCCGACGCGTGCGCAGCGGATGCGCCCGAGTGTGCAACTGAAACGATCACTCCGGATGCAAATGCAGATGACGAAGCCTTACAAGCAAGTGATGCAGACGAGTGTTCGACAGAGACGGTTGTTGATGAGATTCCGTTGGATCGAAATAGTATCAATGAGAATGGCCAACAATTTCAAGTGAGCGCCACTTCTGGCGCCGTATTCACTGCATTCAACAAGAGGAATCGAGAAGGTGAACTGCTTAATATTTTTCGTTTTTCGCCAAAAGACATTTCCTCACTGGACCGTTTGGAACTAGATATCGAAGTGCTTGCGGCTAGTCAACGGGATCTTGGTTATTTGCGAGTGTTCTTGGAAGATCGTTTTCAACAAAAGCGCTATGCGTATGTCAAATTGGATAAAAATGTTCATACATACTCGATTCCAGCCCGCGATTTGGCAGGCATTCTGTTAGATGAAAGTGCGGTACAGGTGCTGGTTTTGTCCCTGCATTACTCCCCTTGGTACCATACCAATAAACGTATGTTGGCTACGCGAGGGATTTTAAAAATTAATGCCGCGCGTCTGATCTCGAGTAAATCAGTTGATTGAGTGAAATCGCACCAGATATGCTAGGATTTATCGCTGGTATCATCTGCGGTATCGTCTTGTCTTGGTTTATCGTCACGCGGCAACGTACCCATAATACCCGCAAAGCACAGCATGTAGCCACAAGAGCAGTTGAACTAGAGGATCGCTTGCGCCAAGTGGACGCCTCCGTGCGCGAGGCTGATCAGGCCCGCAAGCTGTTCCACTCAAAGTTACAACAGCTTGCACAAATGGATCAGGCGCAAGCACGTACCGAGTTGATTGCTGCAACTGAGCGCGAATGTGAGGACGAGATCTATCAGTTGCGTCAAGACTTGCTTAGGACTTCTGAGGCGGAACTGGCGGCGGAGGGGCGTCGTATGCTGCTGGTCGCGATGCAACGCATCGCTAGCCAGCCCATGAATGATGCCACCGCCACGCTTGTAACATTACCGTGTGAAGCGATGAAGGGGCGTATTATCGGACGCGAAGGACGCAACATTCGCACCTTTGAGCATGCCACCGGCACCACATTGATGATTGATGAGACTCCAGATTCGGTGCTCATTTCATGTTTTGATCCCGTGCGCCGTGAGGTCGCACGCATTGCTCTGGATGCCTTGCTACGTGATGGCCGCATTCATCCTGCCAGCATTGAAGACGCGATTGCGAAGGCTAATGAGCAGATGAATGCGGGGATCATTGAACTTGGAGAGGGGGCCTTACGTCAATTAGGTCTTGGTCCGGCGCATCTGGATCTGGTGGTGTTACTAGGGAAGTTGCACTACCGGCTTTCCAACAATCAGAACACACTGACACACTCAATCGAAGTTGCCCATTTCTGTGCCCTCATCGCTGCGGAAATGGGGCTAGATCCTGTCTGCGCCAAGCGTGCCGGTTTGTTTCACGATGTGGGCAAGGCCATAGAAGAATATGGTGAGGCGAGTCATGCACGTGCAGGAGCAACGGTGCTACAGCGACATAACGAAGATCCGCGTGTGGTCAATGCTGCCGCAGCCCACCATAATGAGGTTCCAGCAGAGAGTGCGTATGCCGGTTTAGTAATGGTGGCAGATGCGCTTTCGGCCGCGCGGCCCGGTGTACGTGCCTCGTCAATGGATGGATTTATTCAACGCGTTCGCAGTATTGAGCAGATTGCAAAACAGCAGCGTGGAGTTTCGGATGCCTATGCAATTCAAGCGGGTCGTGAGATCCGCGTCATCGTCGAGCCTGAACAAGTGAGTGCAGATGAAGCTGGCGAACTCGCCCGACGCATTCGCCAGCAAATTGAGGCGGAATTAAACTATCCAGGAGTGATTCAAATTACCGTGATTCGCGAACAACGGTTTAGCGAAACGGCCGTTTAGGCTAGGATTTAGTAGCGCTCATAAGAGCCAATTTACACTAAAGCCAAAAAAATGAATCGCATGGTCTTTATACCTGCCGGATACTTCGCCTGCAAGACCACGCTCCACTTCCATATCCACATTGCCATACCAGACAATTTCATAACCTGCGCTGATCTGGACAGTTTCGGAATAAGCGTAGCTTGCGCCGATCCCGTAGCGCCATGAATCTCCTGTTGGGAGATCCGGCGTGACATCGTCTTCATCGACCATTTCGGTATCGTAAGCAACGCCTGTATTCAAACGCCATGCCTGATTAAACTGATATTGTACCCCGAGTGCGAAGTTCCAGGTGTCTTTATAATTGCGGTCCGCGGTTATCGATGTGCTGACGCTTGCACTGGAAGCATCAATATCGACCTTGCCAAACTCAGACCATTCTTGCCAGCCGATATTGCCCATCACGGCCCACTTATCAGAGAGTTGATGAAAGGCACTCAACATGAGCGATTGTGGCATCGTCATGTCCAGGTCCACTTTGCCGATGTTTCGTAGTGCAATTGATGTGAGTCCATTGCCTTGCACCTTAGGTCGGGTCTTTAATTCAAACTCTGATTCGGATAAATACTGTAGGCCCAAACGAGTGCGCGCATCTGGTTCGTACAGAATACCCAGATTGAATTGCATGGAATGAGTGTTATCATCGAATTCAGCCATGCCGTCGTCTTGTGCGAGATTGTTAATCGACATCTTCTGTTCAAATACCGTATAGATCCAAGTAATTCCCATACCGATTGAAAACTGGTCATTGATACGATAGGCCAGCGTCGGTTGTAGGCCGACACTTTGTAGAGTGATTTCATCCACATAGTAGCGACCGTCCCATTCGCTGTCGTAGTCCAAGCCGAGACCAAAAAAACCGGCAATAGAAATGCCGGCAGTCCATTGCTCATTCAGCCGATGAGTCGCGAAGACACTGCCACCAGGAAGCACCGAGTCTAGATTGGAGTTGCCACCCTGATGGGAACTGAAACTGGAATCGAGCGCCAGTGGTTGCGCGGTTAATTGGATTTGAGTGCCGTCGAGTCGAGTCATGCCTGCCGGATTGGTAATGGTGGTGGTCGGGTCTTGTGCACGTGCGGCCCAGCCGGCACCAGCCATGGAAGTCTCAGTCGTGCTAAGTTCATACAAGTACAGACCGCCGGCATTTAAGGCAGCTGTACTGAGTATTGCCAGGACGAGATAATAGAGTTGCTTGGGTATTGCGAACATGGGATCGTGTTTGGGTTGAGTGTGGTATAGAGTAAAAATACCGTATCAATCATGGCATGTTTGAAAAGTCAAATTTCTGAACCGCTCAAAGGCTTAGACAAATGAAGCCATCATTGATTCTCCCCAGAGGCTGTTTTAAGCGTGCATTTTGTTCGTTTAATCATTCACTTGGTAAATATGGATGAAATCTTACGCACGATTCCCCACCGCCCACCGTTCTTGTTTATCGACAAGATCGTTGAACTGCGCGCCGATGGCGTGACTTGTCAGCGTACCATTCGCATACAGGAGCCTCAGTTTGAGGGGCATTACCCAGGCAATCCGATTATGCCGGGAGTCTTGCTGTGTGAGGCCTGCTTCCAAACCGGCGCAGTATATCTGGCCAAACAAATCGAGCAGGACGGACGCTCGCTCGCCGAGGTAACACCGGTGCTGTCTCGTATCAATAATGCCCGTTTTAAACGGATGGTCAAGCCGGGAGATGAAGTAATGATTGAAGTGAACATAAAAGAAACGATTGGCAAGTTTTTCTTTATGCAGGGCAAAGTGCTGAAAGATGGTAAGCCTGTGTTAACGATTGAATTCGCGCTGACAATGCTCGAAACGGAGGGTGCCGCGTGAGTTTTCTTGGACTGGAAGGTAAACGCTTCCTCACTATGGGCGTGGCGAATCGCAAAAGTGTGGCATGGGCCATCACCCAAGCACTTGAAGCAGAGGGTGCTGAAGTGATTCACAGTGTCCGCTCTGCAGCTCGTTTGGAGCGTGTGCAAGCACTGCTGGGCGAGCGTAAGGCCTACCTCTGCGATGTCGAATACCCTGAGCAGATCCGGGTCCTGGCCGAGCAAGTGGGCGCGGACTATGGTCCTCTAGATGGGATTGTTCATTCGATCGCATTTGCGAATTATTCTGAGGGCTTCAAGCCCTTTCATGCGACACTGCGGCGAGATTTCTTACAAGCCACCGCCATCTCAGCCTTCTCGTTGGTTGAGGTAGCGGCGGCGTTCAAGCCACATTTGACGGATGAGGCCTCGGTAGTTGCGATTGGGATTTCTTCCACTGCGGTGACAGCGGAAAACTATGGTTATATGGCACCGATCAAGGCGGCTTTGGAGACCTCATCCCACAATCTGGCCAAGTCTTTTGCCGCCGATAGCCGCGTGCGCTTTAACACGGTCAATGCTGGACCGCTCAAAACCAGTGCCTCAGCCGGCATTCCTGGCTATCTAGAAAGCTACCTGTATGCTGAAAAACTGACCTTCCGTAAGCAGAATTTGACCACACAGGAAGTTGCCAATACTGCGGTGTTTTTGTTGAGCCCCGCCTCCAGTGGCATCAATGGCCAGGGCATCGTGGTGAATGCAGGCATGGATCGAAATTATTTCGACAAAGACCTGGTGAGGCTGGCGATGCGTCCAGAACGGCCTTGATGGTCCAGTGCGAAAAACTGTATCGGCACAACGGTGACACTTAAAATGACTTAGATGACATGACTTTTAATCATGTAGCGATTGAATCATTGGCCTATGTGCTGCCTGAGGAAGTGTGGACTTCCGCCGATCTGGAGGCTCGACTGGCACCGCTTTACCAGCGCTTGAACCTGCCTGAAGGCCGTTTGGAGTTGATGACTGGAATTCAACAGCGGCGCTTTTGGCCAAATGGATATCAGGCTTCCCAAGCATCGGCGCAGGCCGGTGAGGCCGTATTGACGAGGTCGGCTTTTGAACGTACCGAGATTGATTTATTGATTCATGCCGCCGTGTGCCGTGATCGCCTGGAACCAGCCACGGCAGCCTATGTACACGGCTTGCTCAAACTGCCGGGGCACACGCAGATCTTTGATGTGTCGAATGCGTGCCTGGGATTTCTAAATGCCATGCTTATCGCGGCGAGTATGATTGAGTCCGGCCAAATCGAGCGAGCTCTGGTGGTGTCTGGCGAAAACGGTCGACCCTTGGTCGAGCATACGCTGCAGCAATTACTCCAGCCGGAATTGACGCGCCAGACGATTAAGCCATATTTTGCGAATTTGACCATTGGCGCGGGGGCGGTTGGTGCGATGTTGTGTCATCAAAGCCTGGCTGCGCGCGGGTGTCCACGACTTAAGGCGGCAGTAGTTGAAACTGACAGTTCCGCTAATCAACTGTGTCAGGGCGATCATGCGGGCGGGGATGCCCTGCAGATGTTGACCGATTCCGAAGAATTGTTGCTTGCCGGGATTGCTGTTGCGCGTCGCGCATGGGCTCGTTTCACCCAGCTCACCGGCTGGACCGCCACCACGCCTGATCGAGTGATTACCCATCAGGTAGGCAGGGCGCATTCGCGTGAGTTGTTCAACGCCTTGGGATTGGATTTGGCAAAGGACTATACCACCTTCGAATCTCTTGGCAACGTAGGCTCCGTATCCTGTCCACTTACTTTGGCGCGGGCGATTGAAGCGGGTGCCTTGGGACCGGGGCAAAAAGCCGCACTGCTTGGCATCGGCAGTGGTTTAAGTAGTTTAATGATGGCGGTGGAGTGGCCGGCGCATGAATAAGTTAAGAGCTGCGCAATTGCCGCCCGCTGTGCGGCTAGAATATCCGTACAACGGACATTTATTTGAACAGCCATCGGCAACATCTGCCAATCGCGTGCAGATGCATTATCTGGACGAAGGGAGCGGTCCGGTGGTGCTGATGGTGCACGGCAATCCGACCTGGTCGTTTTATTATCGGACCTTGGTGAACACATTGACGGCGGCCGGATATCGTTGTATTGTGCCGGATCACATCGGTTGTGGCTTATCCGATAAGCCGAGTGACTACCCGTATACCTTGAAGCGCCGTATCGCGGATATTGAGCGTTTGATTGATCATCTTGGGATTGATTGCTTTAGTCTGGTAGTGCATGACTGGGGCGGGGCGATTGGTTGCGGAGTCGCAGGGCGTCGGCCCGCGGCATTGCAAAAATTAGTATTGTTAAATACTGCAGCGTTTCGTTCGAAGCGCATCCCTCTGCGCATTGCTGCGGTTAAACTGCCACTCATTGGTGAAGTGGTAATTCGCGGATTAAATGGATTTGCCAGGCCGGCGGCACACATGTCAGTCTGTACCCCCCTTGCGCCCGCAGTCCAGGCCGGACTGTTGTGGCCGTATCAAAACTGGGCCAGTCGCATCGCACTGTGGCACTTCGTCAAAGACATCCCATTGCATCAACAGCATCCGAGTTACCCGGTGTTGACTGAAGTCGAAAATAATTTGTCCAAATTAACTGATCAACAAGTGCAAATTGTTTGGGGAGGGCGAGACTTTTGCTTTAATCAGCATTTTTTCAGGCGTTGGTGTGAGATTTTCCCTGCGGCTGAGCGTCGACTGCATGCAGCTTATGGACATTATATTCTCGAAGATGGCGCTGAAGCTATTGCCAAGGAAATTCAAACCTTTATTGACCGATAAGCGCAGTCTCTGGATCGACTGCGTGTTTAATCTGATCTGGTTAATTTAATTGTTTCAGCATATTTGTTTGAGCGCTTCTGCGAAAACTGACTCGATTGATTTATATGGCTCAACGCCAACGGAAATTCGGATCAATTCGGGCGAGATCCCGGCTTCCTTGAGCACAGCGCGGCCTGCTGCCTTGGTGACCAAGTCGTAGTGCGCCAAGTACATAAATGGTGAGAGCAAGGTCGTACGCGTTCCAAAACTGGGTCCTTTAAAGACCGTTATTGCGTCATAAAACTGATCCATTGAACCTGCCAATTCAATTGAAATCATTGCTCCGCCATGATCCGGACTGCGTGCATATTTGACATAATGGGGGGAATCCGCCGCGTAATGAACGGTACTTACCGCGGGATGCGATTGCAGAAATTCAGCCAACCGGGCAGCATTGGCATTCATTTGGTCAACCATTTCAACCGCATCCTGCATCTCATAGGCCAAGCGTTTGAGATCAGTGATGTGCGGTGCAATATAAAACTGCGCAACCATGGATTTCAACGCCGTATAGTCGGGCGACTTTACATTCAGCACCAACGCACCAGCCATTACATCACCTGCATGAGCCGCATATTTAGTCAGACTGGTTACCAACACATCTGCATATGGTAAAACGTCCATATTGTAAACAGATGCCGCAGTCGGATCGATGATCAGCAAACCGCCAGCCTGCCGTACGACTTTAGACACACGTTCCAAGTCCCCGATCTGAACCAGTGGATTACTTGGACACTCTAGCACCACTCCAGCGAGTTGATTCCCTAAAGCAGATAGCTTTGCAACAATCGTATCCGTATCCGTAAGATCATAGCAATACTCCAAGGTCTCGCTGTCCTCTAAAAAAATTTTCAGTACACAACCGGAATCCAGATACATCCAGCCCAATTGCACCCAATAGGTCCTACCACGGCTTTGTTGAACCGCCTGCACCGCGCGAAATCCCGAATAAAATGCATTCATTCCAGAATTACACAGCCAGACATCTTCGACATCACAGCCACAAAGTTGAGCCAATCTAGAACTCACCTCTTGATCGGCATCTCCATCAAACAGAGTCTCCACATAAGGTCTGAACAAACGCCCGATTTTCAACAGCAGAGCTTCGGCCTGACGAGATGAAATACCACAGCCAACATGCTGCAAGTAGCGGTATATTTTATCCGCCCGTTCAGTATCGAACGCATCAAAATGTATCAGGTATAATCCGTTCTCCACCTCAAGCGACTGCAGCTCTGGACCTGCATATTTTAACAAATCTCGAACCGTATTGAACGATGTAACCAGAATGCCATCTCGATCCTTTGATGCATCCCGATCCAGAAACAGATTGGTCAACCGACGAATGTAAGGATGCACAACAAAACGCGGGTAGCCCACTTTGATCTGAGAGAGTACCTTGGTATCACCCTCCTCATAACCACATACATCATTAAGCGTCGGCAAGCTGCTGGCAATTGCATGAATACTATCGATGATAGATTCACCCAACGGGAAATGACGAAGCGTATTCATTGGTCAGAATGGATTGTTTTGTTAGTATCCCTAAGTCCGGTTTGACTGCGCCCTGCAGTTGCTTGGTCTATACTGGCCGCGTGCCGGCGAAAGGAGAGCCATTCTTGTTGGACTACCGGCAGCAACAGATACACCCCGATCAAATTCGGGAAACACATGCCCAACAACATGCCATCAGAAAAGTCCGTCACGGCTCCAAGCGACATCGACGCACCCACCACAATACAAATGCAGAAAATGATTTGATAGGAAAGCGTCGCCACTTTACTGGAACCGAACAGGCTGTTCCAGGCCTGTTGACCATAGTAAGACCATGAGATTAAAGTGGAAAAGGCAAACAAGGTGACCGCGACAAACAGCACAAAGGGGAACCAGGAAATAACCGAGGCAAATGACTGCGAGGTGAGGGTGATGCCCTCGGCAGTGCTTGAACCACTGAGTTGCTCACCGTAATTACCGGTAATCACAATTACCAGTGCGGTCATTGAGCACACCACCACGGTATCGATAAAAGGCTCCAACAGTGCCACAACCCCTTCACTTGCAGGACGAGTGGTTTTGACTGCAGCGTGTGCAATCGGGGCAGAACCGATACCGGCCTCATTCGAAAATGTGCCGCGCTGAATGCCGACCAACATGGCACCAACCAAACCACCTACATACGCATCTGGTGTAAATGCTTTACTCAAAATCAGCCCGATAGCTTCAGGAATACGATCCACATGTGTCAGCAGTACGGTGATGGCACCCACAATATAAGTGACACACATCAGTGGCACCAAGCGTGCGGTAATGTTTGCGATACGTGTAATCCCACCGATAATTACGACCCCAGTCAAGATCGAGATAATCATGCCAAAGACCCATCTGTAATCAGCCAAAATACTTTCGCTGCCACCGCTAATGACAATAAACTGGGAGCATGCTTGATTGATTTGAAACATGTTGCCCCCGCCCAACGAAGCCCCCACACACAGCACTGCAAAGGCCAGCGCCAGGCCAGTGCCTAATTTGCCCAGGCCGCGCTCAGCCAGCCCTTTTTTTAGATATTTCATCGCACCGCCACTTACTTTGCCATTTGCATCGATCTCTCGATAGCGTACCCCAAGCGTACATTCAGCAAATTTCGTCGTCATTCCCACCAAGCCAAGTATCACCATCCAAAAGGCCGCTCCAGGCCCTCCTTTAGAGATCGCAATCGCCACTCCGGCGATGTTGCCAAGGCCCACAGTTGCAGAAAGCGCCGCAGTCAGCGCCTGAAAGTGTGTTATCTCGCCCGGGTCTGCCGGTGTGGAATATTTGCCAGACACAGTACGCATGGCCAATCCGAATGAAGTGAAGTTAATGAATCTAAAATATATCGTCAGAAAGATTGCCGTGCCGGCCAGCCAGATCAAAATGAATGGCACCTCAATTCCATTGATTGTGAATGCGGTGAAAAAGATCATTTTAAACACCAGCGCAGTCGCTGGTGCCACCGCCTGGTTAATTGCCTGATCTAGACTCGGTTCATTGGCCCACACAGGAATGGCAAACCATGTGAATAATGCAAAGATACATAGTCGGGAATAGCAGCGCATCATAGAAATCAAAAGTTGGTTAAGTGCATGAATCACTGTTTGGTTTGAGTCAAGATTCACCAGTAAATTAACTTTGGCAGCACATACGATACACTGATCGAAATATACGATTGTATCACACAGTGCATACAAAATTCTAAGTTCAAAGCCTTACTATTGAACTTCTTTTCTGTCAACTGCTGCTCCTGCAATTTATGGCCGGGCAAAATTGCTAAATTCACCACCAAAACGACGGATGATTGTTCGAATTGCCACTGCCGCATCGGGCTCGACTTTGAACCCAATGAAATGAATGCGCGGCTCGATCCCATAGGCACGTGTGAGGGCTCGCAGCGTGGTCTCTAGATCCTTCCACGGCACATCGCCAGCAGGTGTCTGGGCGGTTTGACTACGCTGAAAATCACCGTCGGAAACAATAAAAATCACTTCTGGATCCATTTGAAAAGCCACTGTCAGTGCCCCCTGAATACCATCCTGCTCGAATGGGAGCTGAGTGACCTTGCGATTGGAACGAACATGCTTGAGCAGCCAGTGCTTGGCCTCGGCTTTATTACGCGCTCCGGCTGCAATCATATAATCGCGAAAAGTACCAACCTGCCGGGCAAACGGAACCAGTCCAAACAAGGTATTGGCATTGAGACCATCAATTAATCCAGATAGCTCACGCACGAAAGCATCAGTGGTTACACCAGCAGCGCGGGCTTTGTTCCATACGGTCAGACTGTTATCAAACAAAATCACAATACGTTGTCCACGGTCCTCAATGCCAAACAAAGATGCAGCAGAGGACTCTGTGTTTAAGCCCTGTAATGCCCCCAATAGACCGGACTGGCCCAGCAAAGCGTCTGACTGCAACACAGCTGGATTTCGTTCTATCGGACTAAATTCATTCGTAGGCAGCACCGGCAGTGCAGGCAAGGTATCCGGCAACAAAGCCGCTGTACTGATACGTTCTATCTGTGTCGGCGAACGTGCAGCATTTTGAAAGGCTGCCAAAGCCACCTTATGCTCCAATTCCTTTTGTGGCAGATAAATCTTTTGGGTTGCCACAAATTCAGGATCGGCACGAAAATCCGGCACCAGTACCACCACAAAGACCGCCACACATAGGAGCAGCGCCTGAATCAACAAGGCCAGCAACAACGAGCCAAACTTTGAGTGGAGTGGTCTTAGCCGCGCAGTCAATTGTTCAAAAAAGACAGGCATATTGGATCAAGCCGTGCACAGCAAACTACGGAATGTTCGATTCAAACGTATCAATCAGATCCACCTTAGGATACTGGTTTGCCCAAATAAGCCAACATCCACATTTCTTTCCACAAACGATAACGTCCATCACACGAAATTTTACCAACTTCTTCCTGATGCTGAATGGGATTTAAAAATCCTATTTCCAAGTTAAAACGTTCCAATATGCGCTGTTGAGTATTCAATTCTTCCAAAGGATCATTCTCAACCGGTACTGCTTGCAGATCACTTTCAAGAATACGACGACGATGTAACTTTAGCAGCCGTTTAAATGTTCCAATCAACGGTCTACGGGCAATATTCCACCCTTCTGGGTAATAGCCGCCAAACGGAAGAAAAAAATTATCGGTGATCAATCGACGGTTCTTTTCCACATTGGTACTTAAGGTGTAGCATGCAATTGCTCCACCTTGACGCTTGGGTATGAATAATATTTGAACTCGTGTGAGTTGATCTTCACTCTGATAAATCGAAGCACGCAGGAACATATTCTCAAACAACTCCGCTTTCAGTGCAGTCAAACTTTTAAAATTCTCTTTTCTGAGCTGAGTTCTGACTTCAATCAACTGCGGATCTGCAGGCCACTCATCACCGTCTGTATTAATTTTAAAATTTGGAAACAGAGGCATTTGGCTTCGATTGAGTGCTTTAATCGCAATCCAGTAGTAACCTGTCTCAATAAGAAACCAAACTGCCAGACCGGTTATGAAATGAACCCAATCTGGGCGATAAGAAATGTTAAAATATCTCAAGATATAAGCAAACAAACCAGCAAATAATCCCCAACGCAACCAACGACTAATAAGCGCTAAGAGGGGAATCCCTTTGCGTGAAGCTAGCTTGGGCAACAAAATAGTCAAAATTGCAAGCGACAACAATAGGTATTGAAACGCTGATGCAGTGATATCAAGCATGGCTGAGACCTAGTAAACAATCAGTCTGGACGGTGGATGCAAACCGTCAGTTCAAACGAAGCGGCATAATTACACAAATGAAATTATCCAGTGTTTTAAATAAACCGGGACTGAGTTCATCTTTAAATTCAAAGAACAGTTCATCTTTGGTCAATGCCTTCAACGGCTCCATCAGAAAATGGGGATTGAATGCAACCTGAACTTCAGGACCATCGTAAGCAATCGCCATTGATTCATGTGATTCACCATATTCAGCACTTGAACCTGCCATTTCGAGCAGATTCTTGCTGACCTTGAGCTTAATTGAATTACTTTTGTCACTGGTCACAAGGGCGGCACGGTGAACACATTCCAACATGAGTTCGCGCTCTATCTTAACACGATGCTCGGTTTCTTTTGGAATTACTTGACGATAATTCGGATACTTGCCTTCAACAATTTTTGAAACTAAGTAGAGGTGATCAACTAATCCGCTATCTGCAGAGTCATCAATTCCAATCTCAAAGGCGACCTGACAATCATTAAAAGCAATGCGTACCTGCTCGCCTTTATCCATCAGACGCTCAAGTTCGGCGACCGTTTTGGCAGGCAAAATCAGGCTGCCACTGCTATCCTCACTGATTTCAGTGTCCAGAGAGGTCAGCGCCAGGCGGCGGCCGTCCGTGGCCACCAGGGTCAACTTATCATCTGCGAAATTGAAGTAGACACCATTCAGGATATAGCGATTTTCATCGGTTGATTGTCCGTAAGAGACACTTTTCAACATGCCAACCACCGCAGCTTGCGAAAGCTCAAAAACATGCCGATTTTCAAACGATGGCAGTGCTGGGAACTCCTCTGGGCTGATACCCATAATTTTAAAATGAGAGCCTCCAGAAGTGATCTTTGCCTGATTTTGATCGCTGGTTTGAATGAATACCTCATTTTGTGGCAACTCGCGAATAATCGTGGCCAATTTGCGAACTGGAAGTGTGATGCTGCCCGATTCAGACACATCCGCTTTGATGCGACACCGAATACCAAGATCTAAATTAGTGGTTGTCAAGGATATATGATCCGTTTCTGCTTGAATGAGTACATTGCTGAGAATCGGCATTGTGGCACGCGAAGCTACCACATTGAGAACCTGTTGGAGACCATTGCTAAAGTGATCTTGATTGATCTTGAACTTCATAATTTATATGTATCGGTTTTTTTAGAGTTACTGGCAATGTTTATCTATTAAGTATTGTTTAAATAAGATCGGAAGAGCACACGTCTGAACTCCAGTCACGATCGTTAATC
>CAXQRK010000098.1:0-11081 GCA_964226535.1 Polaribacter sp. | reverse complement strand
AAGATTTTGTAAGATTTTGTTTCACAGGGCATTGCAAAGGCGTGAAGGCGCACCACTTGGTGCATCAAATCGAATTTGCAATGCCTTGTGGGGCAAAAGATTGCGAAAGACTGTGGATCCAACTCCCGAATTTAGGTTTAATTCAGTGCCACGCAACCAGTGACGGATCGCATCGCTGTACAACTTACTGCATTTGAATGATGCCTGAGTGCGATTAAAAATCGCCACCAAACAGGTTGAAGCCACTGGTGCGCGTGTCCGGGATCACGTCGTCAGGGCTTCGATAGTCGTCAGGAATTTCATCCCATGTGTAGAGTTGATCGCGAATGGAGTAGCGTTTTTGATCCGGTAGTTTTTTGTGATTGGAATAAATTTCATAGCCGGAGTTGAAAGCAGTGCTTTTCGGATGCATCTCTGCAAGCACCAGTTCTTTTTCACCGTTGCCATTGATATCAATCGCGATCGAATTGAGGCGCAAAATGCGGTTATAGCTGCCGTCTGCTTGCATCATGCGAATCGTTTGATTGAACTGCTTAATGATTTCAGCCGCACCGACTAAGTTTTTACGCAATGCGAAGTGCAGCGGCCGGATGAGCAAGGGCGTGCTCCCAAAATCCAAAAACTGCGCACATTTTTCGGGCTGCTCTTTTTGGGCATGCTGGATCAGAAGATCATCCATCAGGCTGTAGTCGGCCTCACCATTAATGAGCATTTTCAAATTGGCGACGTCGCTGTTGCCATAGACCCATGTAACATCTTTGACCGCATCCAGCAGTGCTCCATACGCATAGTCCTTGACGATTGCAACGCGCTGTCCTTTCAGCATCGATAGATCCGTAATGCTGACATCGTTGCCCTTTCGACCAACCAGATGAAGGCGGCTTTCGAGATATGGGTTCGAGTAAAGTAAATAATCTGCTCGCTCGTCTGATTTCCAGAGGGCTCCACAGCCATCGTATTTGTTGGCTTTGAGGTCAGCTGGCACGCTCCAACGGTCCAGAATTGTAGTGCTCGGATGGTAGCCCGAGCGAGTGAGCGCGAGATGAACGATCTCGATCGCGATACGCGGTTTGCCAAAGTGATTTGTAAACGGTGGCCAAACATCCGATGCTAAGTGCAAGCTGGTGCCTTCAAGTGCATCGTTGGCATATAGGGTGCCACACCATCCGACGGTGAGTGCCGCAGCAATAATAAGGTGTTGTAGGTGTTTAAGCATGGTATTCAGTAAATGATTCAAGTATTGATCTAGCAGATGTTAGATTGTTTTTATCAGTATTCAAGGTTTATGAATTGAGTGGATGCCAGAATTACCAGAAGTTGAAACGACTCGGCGCGGGATTGCGCCGCATGTGGAAGGATTATGCATCCATGCCATTGTGGTGCGTCAAGTGCAGTTGCGTTGGCCGGTTCCACAAGCAGTACAACGTGCCGTGGGCCAGCCGATACGGGCAGTACGACGGCGGGCGAAGTATCTGTTGCTGGATACCGCTCACGGAAGTATTGTATTGCACCTGGGCATGTCGGGAAGCCTGACGGTGCAACCAAGTGACAAGCCGGTGCTAAAGCATGATCACTTGGACATTGTGCTGGAGAGTGGTCATTGCCTCCGATTAAATGATCCACGGCGGTTTGGTGCTTGCTTATGGCAGGGGGTAGATGCCCAACCGCTGGCCTTATTGCAAGGCTTGGGGCCTGAGCCACTGTCGGATTCCTTTGATGGCCAGTACTTGTATGCGCAGTCGCGCGGGCGGTCAGTAGCGGTTAAAAATTTCATTATGATGAATGCGGTTGTGGTGGGCGTGGGTAACATCTACGCGAACGAAGCCCTGTTTATGGCCGGCATTCATCCACGCCGAGCGGCGGGCACAATCAGTCGCAAACGTTATCTGGCGTTAGCCCTGCAGATCAAAAGCGTGCTGACCCGAGCAATCCAAGTGGGGGGCACCACCGTGCGTGATTTCTTTGGTGCCGATGGTAAGCCAGGTTATTTTCGGATGCAGTTGCAAGTATATGGCCGAACCGGGCAACCTTGCTTGGCCTGTCATCGAGCAATTCGTTCGGTGACAATCGGTCAGCGCAACAGCTTTTATTGTCCGACTTGTCAACGTGCCTGAGTGGCTGTGCTCTTGTCGGGCGGGGTCAGCAATACCCGCGTTTGCAAGCCGCTTAAATACTCTGAAAATTCATCTTCCTCAGGGCTGTTACGCAGCACACGTTGCACCATTCCCATTTTGGCATCCAAATGATCGACCATTGAGACAAATACCGCTTCAGGAGTCGCGGCCATCGCGGCTGCACCCCAGGCTTTTTCTCCTTGATGACTGAGGATAATATGTTCCAGACGCTCGGTGAGGTCAGGGTTGAGCTTTGACTGGAGTGCGGCCTTACGGACGGTTCGAAAGCCGAGCACGACATGGCCTTGCAAGATCCCTAGGCGACTGACTTTGGGGGCAAATGGCCCCTGGTATTCTTCGAGTTTACCGATATCGTGCAAGATGATGCCGGCGATGGCCAGATCGGAATCGACTTCCGGATAAAGTGGCAACAAGGCGCGGCAGGCACGCACCATGTGTGCGGTATGTTCGAGCAAGCCGTGACGGTAGGCATGGTGCATGTTGATTGCAGCAGTCGATGTACGAAATAATGCCTCCACCTCATCCATGACGCGCTGGACGGTTTCATGTAATTGCGGATGTTCAATCGCAGCAATCGCCTCCACGACATGCGCCCAAAGTTCGGCTTCAGATTCAGGGGGAACCTCAACCAGTTGTCCCAGCATCCCTTCGGCCTCGGCTTCAGCCGTATCAATTACTTCGACTGCTTGTAGACGGGGCGAAAAACGTTCTTGATAGTAATCTGTTTTACCGACTACACGAATGATCGAACCTTCATTGATTTTATTGAGCACCGCAAACAGTTCTGAATCGTTGAAGCAGTTCGCATTAAAACTGCCGCTGCGGTCGCCAAGCTCTATGCTCAGAAAGGGATTGCCGTTCTTAGCCGTTTTGCTAGTTTTACGTCGTAAAATCAAAATACAGCGAAATGGGGCTGCAATCGCAGCATCAATTCCTTTGATTTCTTGAACAGTCGCGTAGTCAGACATGTGAATACAATGGCTTGTTTAATTTAATCAACCATAGTCACTTTTAAGAATCAATAAACTTATAGCGGCTTATGATTGATTCCAGGGACATTTCGCTAGCATCTGCGCCATGCCGCAGGTATCCGTGATGCCTGAAAAGATCAACCCGGCACCCACAAATGCGGGTAGAACCAGAAAGGCTGGGTGAATCCAGGCTCCTGCAAGCGTGCCGCACAGCACCAGCAGGCCCGCAGCGATGCGCACCTGTCGTTCCAGTGAGAGTGTACTTTTTCCGTACGCGATGTCGAGTCCAGCCTCAATGGCTGCAAGGGTACCGCCTTCAACCACAATGGCCTGTGTATGCCCGGCGGCAGTCAACTGCCGAGCTGCGATACCAGCGCGATGACCGCTCTGACAGAGGATGTAAAGTGGCCGGTCGGTTCCCGAGTGCCGACAATAAGCGGCGGCATCCAGTTGATCTAGCGGCTGGAGTTGCGCCCCAACGACATGGGCCGAATCAAATTCGGCTCGCGTGCGTACGTCCACCACGCTGCCGCCGGCAGCGATGATGTTGGCCAGCTCGGAGGCAGAAATGGTTTGAATTGTCATATGAAAAGACTACCAAGATAGGCTGACAACATTCAAGTTATTTAGTGTTAAAATCGCTGTATGTTGCGTAGGGATTTTGACACTAAGGTACTAAAATACTTGGCGATTTGAATTTTTGAGTTTTAATGGTGCACTTTGTTTTGCAGCCCTTGCAAACCGTTCCATTTCGATCTCTGTAAATTATGCAACAAACTGCACTCCTCTCTGTTAGTGACAAATCTGGCCTAGTGCCTTTCGCCAAAGCACTGGTCGAGCAGCACGGTTATCGTCTGCTCTCCACCGGCGGCACTGCCAGGTTGCTTGAAAAAGAAGCGATCCCGGTCACTGAAGTCAGTGATCACACTGGATTTGCAGAAATGATGGAGGGGCGCGTAAAGACCTTACACCCGAAGATTCACGGTGGTTTGCTGGCACGGCGCGATCAGCCGGGTCATATGGCTGCAGCGGCCGAGCATGGTATCGATATGATTGATTTGGTGGTGGTCAATCTGTATCCGTTCGAAGCCACCGTCGCCAAGCCAGACGTTAGCTATGCACTTGCAATTGAGAATATTGATATCGGAGGTCCTGCCATGCTGCGCTCTGCCGCAAAAAATCACGCTTCGGTCACCGTGGTGGTGGACAGCACCGACTATGATCGGGTACTAGCGGCGATGGCAGACGAGGTTGCACTTGCGGCCCTGCGCAGTGAACTGGCGTTGAAGGTATTCCAGCGTACTGCTGCGTACGATGCCGCGATTGCGACCTATCTTGACGCTCAGGTCAAACAGCCAGAGCTTATTGATATTTCGGGGATTCCGGCTGCCTTGGAGCTTCAGTTGCCGCAAGTGCGGAGTCTGCGCTACGGTGAGAACCCGCATCAGCAGGCCGCCCTGTATGGCGGCTTCTTTGAGTGTTTCGAGCAGTTGCAAGGTAAGGAATTGAGTTTCAATAATATCATCGATATCACCGCGGCCACTTACTTGATCGGTGAGTTTCAGCGACCGACCATTGCGATTCTTAAGCATACCAATCCATGTGGTGTGGCCAGTGCCGATACACTCTTTGAAGCATGGGAGCAGGCTTTTGCGACCGATCAACAAGCACCATTTGGTGGCATCATCGTAGCCAATCAGACGATGGATGCGGATCTGGCCGAGATTATTAGTAAAATTTTCTGTGAAGTGATCATTGCGCCTGATTTTACGCCTGCCGCACGCGCACGGTTCGGCAACAAGAAGAATCTGCGCTTAATGACGGTAAAGGGCTCCTTGCCTGCAGATTCGCTGCAAGAAATTCGTTCCGTGGTTGGCGGTGTGCTATTGCAAGACCGCGATACCATGCCCGATCGTCCAACCGACTGGCAAATCGTATCCCGGCGCCAGCCCACTGCCGAAGAAATGCGTGCAATGACATTTGGTTGGAATGTGGTCAAACATGTGAAGTCCAATGCCATTGTGTATGCCGCCAATGAGCGCACACTTGGCATCGGGGCGGGGCAAATGTCGCGGGTCGATAGCTCTAAAATCGCAGTCTGGAAAGCGGGTGAGGCCGGCTTGTCGCTGGAGGGCTCAATTGTTGCCTCGGATGCGTTTTTCCCCTTTGCGGATGGCCTGATCGCGGCCTCTGACGCTGGGGCCACGGCGGCGATCCAACCGGGTGGTTCAGTGCGTGATGCCGAGGTAATTGCCGCTGCCGATGAGCGCGATATGGTCATGGTCTTTACCGGCAAACGCCATTTCAAGCATTAGTGTAAGCGGTGCGGCCAATCCGACATTCATGCTTGGAAACGCAGCAGCACATACAGGAATTCAACGCACAGGATACCGTTAAGCGGCTTGATACGCTAAACGAGATCAAAGCGTTCAATTCCTTTACGCACATCGGAAAGAAACGCTGCCGCACCAACTCCGTTGATCCATCGATGATCGAAAGTCAGTACTAGTGAAGCGACTTCCATCGTACCACCGTTGTTGAACTTCGGATCCGGCAGCGTATGCGGAGCCCCGATGAAAATCGTCGCAACCGAAGGCGGTACCACGATCGGAATCGCCGAACGAACCTTATACGCACCCATACTGGAAATCGTCAGTGATACACGGTTCTTTGAATCGACTTCACCATGACGCGTCCGGCGTAGGGCTTGGTTTAATCGATCTGGAAAATCGCTCCATTCAAGTGCATTTGCATGGGGCACAACGGCTGTCTCCAGTGCATCATTCGGCAGCGCTACTGCCACACCCAGATCAAAACGGTCTGGATCATACTGCAACTCTTCGCCGCGAATAACGGAAGCAAAGCGTGGATGTTGACGCATCGCAGCAACCACGGCCCAGGCCGCCATAATGGTGGTCGAAAGCGTGCCACTGGAGCCTTGCTTGCTGCGTAAGCGTGCATCACGTACCTTTTCCCAACGACAATTCATCTCAATCGTAGCCGGAATAATCCCTTGTAAGGACTTGACCACCTCAAGTGATAGCCCAGCGGCATTTTTAAGTGTATCATATGCCGGTGGCTTGCTCGCTGGTGAAGGTGCTGACGCAGTCCGCTCGACATCACCTGAAGGCTTCACCGCGACCAAGTCCTGACCGACCTGAACGTCTTGATCTTCAGCAACCTGCCACTCACCCAGAATTCCATCTTGATCACATTCAATTGGAAATACCGCTTTGTCAGTTTCCACTTCGCACAGTGGATCATCCGCTTTCACCGAATCGCCGGCATGCTTCAAGATTGAAACCACCCGCGCAACTCGAATGCCTTCACCGAGAATCGGTACGGTGATCATTTGCAGCGCATCCGCAGCTTTAGTGACCTGAACCGGTGTCAATGCTTCAGTAATTGGCTGCTGGGCCGGTGCCCGCAGGGCTTTGACTGTCTCATCGGCATCGAGTACAGGCTTAAGCGTGCTCGAAAGTAAACGCTCCATCGCGGCCATGATACGCTCTCGGTCGGGCAGTGCCGCATATTCATAAATTGGGTTAAAGCCCACATGCACATCTGGTTTTGCAACGATCACCGGTGGAGCCTTCAAATGCTGAAGTACATCCTGATCGCTGCACATAGCGGCAACAATCATTTGGCCCACACTGGCACTGATATTATCCTCCTGTACCACCATTAAACGACCGGTCTTGCGTAGTGAGGCTGCGATGGTGTCCTTATCCCACGGTGCAATTGAGCGCAAATCAATCAGCTCAATCTCAAGCGTCTGAGCAACTGACTCCAATACCTCTTCTACCAACTCCATACAATTGCCCCAGGTCACCAGTGTCAGTAAACCGCCGCTCCGCACGATACGCGCCTGCCCCAGAGGAACCGCGGTTACCGCAGTAGGCGCAGGCAATTCGGCCCACATGAGATGCTTTGGTAACAGGATGATCGTCGGATCGTCGCCGTGCAGCGCGGTCCAAAATAGTCCGGCAGCATCGCCGGGCGTCGAAGGAACAACTACATGAATACCAGACACATGAGCAAAGGAGGATTCGCCCGATTGACTATGCCATAAGGCTCCACCGGGTAGATAAGCGCCACAGGGTGCATAGATCACCAAGGGACATTGCCACTGCCCGAAACTGCGCCAACGCAGGGTTGCCATATTGGTTACCAGCTGATTCCAACCTGAATAGATGAAATCAACAAATTGAATCTCGAAACAGGGTCGCTTGCCATACGAAGCCAGCCCGACTGCTACGCCCATAATGGTCGATTCAGCCAGGGGAGAGTTCACTGCCCGTTGCGGATCTTTAGTGGACAGCCCCTTGGTCAGATTAAAGACCCCGCCTTTTGGATCGGCGATATCTTGGCCAAAAAAGATAACATCCGGAAGTTGCTCCAGGGCCGCATGAAAGGTGCGGTTCACCGCATCGAGCATCCGGCATGATGGATCGAGCTGAATGCTCGATGCGGGAGCGGACGACACCGGCCCAGTCAGATGTCGGCGAGTCTCTTCTGCCAGCGGATCGTCCGCCTCACTGGCAGTACGATACGCCATCCGCACCTCCTCGCGCACGCTTGTTTCGAGCGCTCCTGCCTCAGTCTGCGACAACAGACCATCCGCAATCAACTGCTGCTGCAAGCGCACAATGGGATCGCGTGCAGGCAGCGCTTCCAGTTCATCTGTGGCACGATACATTCGCTGATCATCCGCACTGGAATGATTCGAAAACCGTTCCACATCACACCAGATGAAGGCCGGCCCATTGCCTGAACGTGCCTGCTCCACGGCCATCTGTCCAGCTGCTGCAACCGTCTCCACCTGACTGCCGTCGACCCGAATCCACTCGCTTTGGTCCAGCACTCCCAGTGCTATCGGGGTGGTCCGTACCGTTGAAGTACTGATCGCAATACGATTGTCCTGTACCACAAACACAATCGGCAGCTGCCGTTCTTTGGCAAAACAGACCGCTTCGTAAAAATCACCTTGCCGTGTGGCCGCCTCTCCCAACGAGGCATACACCACATTCGACCGACCATCCAGTTGCATCCCCCAGGCCACCCCACAGGCAGGCAGTAAATGTGCCCCGACCGGCGAGGGGTGACTCCAAATGTTACGAGCTCGATCACTAAAATGCCCGGGTAATTGGCGCCCGCCACTAGATGAATCGCGTTTGGCATAAAATGCCAGTGCCAGGTCTACATCACTCACTCCACGCTGGATACAAAATGCACGATCGCGATAATATGGAAATGCATAATCCTCTGCTTCAAGGTGCAGGGCAATTCCAGCGAGCGCCTCATGACCCATGCCGGAAACATGGAACCAGCCCTTACCCTGGCGGATTAAACTTTGCTCGCGCAAATCTCCCAGACGACTGCGCCACAATACACGCAGCAAGGACTTGCGAGTCGAGGAATCCAGTGGAGTAACAGTTGGTAAGGTTTCTGCTGGTATTTTGGTCATTTAATCGAATAGAATTCATCTGCATCGGATGCTGCATCACATCTATTTTAAAATACGATGCAACACTGCACTCATATCTTTAATACGGTATGGCTTTGGCACGACGGCTTTAAATCCAGCCGGCTCAAAATCAGACATTACGTTCGAAGTCGAATACCCACTTGATGCAATGGCGATCAAATTTGGATCATATTGAGATAAAATCCGACAGGCTTCTTCCCCCCCCATTCCACCTGGCACAGTCAGGTCAAAGACAACGGCATCAAAGGGGTTTCCCGATTCGCGGGCCTGCTTATACATTTCAATCGCTTCATCGCCATTGCTTGAGAACTCGACCTCATATCCCAACACCTGCAGAATTTCACCAGCCACTAACATCATGGCTTCCATATCATCCATGACGAGAATACGACCATTACCTTGATGAATCGTATTGTCGTCTTCTGTATCCGCTGCAGTTGGTGGTAGAGCTTTGGCCGCCCGCGGAAGGTATATTTTAAATGTTGAACCCTGTGCAACAATTGAATCCACCACAATTGTGCCATCATGGTTTTTAATAATCGAATATGAGGACGCAAGCCCTAGTCCGTTGCCATTTTGTTTGGTGGTAAAATATGGATCGAAGATACGCTTTAGATTTTCCGGTGTAATCCCCACGCCCTGATCCTGTATGCGAATGCACAGATAGTCGCCCGCCGCGAGTGAAGGAATCTGGCCAGCGCGAATCCGTTCACACGTCAGGCTCAAGCGGATCACACCACCATCGGGCATCGCTTGATCTGCATTGATAATCAAATTGTTGATTACTTGAGTGATTTGACCGGCATTCACATCCACCGTCCACAGGGGATCCTCTTTGTCGATTTCATATTTCACATTTGAACCGCGAAGACTGAACTGCACACAATCCTCGATCAGTTGATCGATCATCTGGACTTCTAGCAACGGTGTGCCTTCTTTAGTGAACGTCAATAATTGCTGGGTCAGGGAGGTTGCCTGAAGGGCTGCTTTTTCCGCCGAAAGTAATTTATCCGCATTTGGGGTTCCCGCTCCCATGTTCATGCGTACCATTGAAATATTGCCCAATATGGCAGTCAGCATATTGTTAAAGTCATGGGCAATGCCGCCAGCGAGCAATTTGATCGAATGCAATTTTTCGCTCTGAAAAGAGGCTTCCTCCATCTTTTTTTGTGCCGTTATATCGCGTAATACCACCACACAGCCATGATGGCCGGAGCACTGATCCCGCATGCAACGCATTTCCGCAGTTACCAGTACCTCATGATCATCTGTTCGGCATAAGCAAATCCCAAGTTCAGGCTTAATTTCAGCACGTTCTGCGGAAAGAAAAATAGGGATTGGATCTGCAATCAGCTTACCTGTCTTAGGATGTCGCAGTTTGAGCACCTCTCCCAGGGGACATCCGGTGGCATCGTCCACACTTAATCCGATCAACTCCGCAGCTTCCTGATTGATCAACTCAATTTCACCCTTTGCATTGGTTGCAATCACTGCATCAACCACCGAATCCAAAATCATGGCCAGGCGTTCTTTTTCACGAATCAATGCACGTTTGACTGCCCGGTTATGAGTCACATCGCGTAAAATGACTAACAAGGCATCATTTTCTTCCCAAGCTAAATCAATTGCATTGAGTTCCACCAGATGTGTGTCGTTGTTTGCCCCTGGAATTTCCAGCTCAATACAGGCCCCACATTTGACTTCAAAAGGGAAGGTTTCGCCAGCCAATGAGCCAGGGCTGGCCTCTAACAACTGTCGGGCGGCCGGATTTAACCATTTAATCTCATGCGCCTGCGTCATTAGCAACATCGCGTCCGTATTTGAATCGAGAATTTGGCGCAAGTGCTCCGCCTGGTGTGTTGCTGCTTGCATCTTGGTTTCGACCTGCGTCAGCCGTTTGCTCCGCTCAATCGCATACAGTATAGAGCGGCGCAATTCCCTCGCATTCAAAGCGTCTTTACACCAGCAATCTTGAGCACCGGCTTGCAATGCCTCAAGCTCGCATGGCGCGTCACTCGTCGCCTGTAACACAATAATGGGTACATGTGGGGCAACTGTAGCGACTGCTGTCAAGCTGGCGATCCCAGTACTATCCGGCAGTGCTAGATTCAGTAAGATCAAATCAAATGCATGATGTTTCAATACCTGTAAGCCATCCGCCAGAGACGGGGTCAGCGTAAGCTGAACGTTCAGATTCAATGACTCCAGCAATACAGTCATCCGCTCAGGGTCAGCTGAGGGGTCTCCGAACAATATAATTTCAATGCATTTGTTAGATCTGTTCACTATGTTTACAGAATTAAACAGTATATCAGGTGTTATTCAAATCGATAAATCAAGCTCTAAACACAGCAGCGCAATGCTCAGACACGGAACGTAGCGACACCCTCAACGTAGCTAATTAGCGATGCTTGCGTAGTGTCGAGATCACAGATCGGAAGAGCACACGTCTGAACTCCAGTCACGATCGTTAATCTCGTATGCCGT
>CAXQRK010000097.1:0-8737 GCA_964226535.1 Polaribacter sp. | reverse complement strand
TCTTGTTGGATTTAAAACGTAACAGGATTGAGTTAAGTGCTTTAGAATAAACCGATCGGCTCCATCGTTTGATCGGTTTGGACATAGTTATTTTCTGGTTTAATCAAATTATTATGGAAGACGTTATCATTCTTGGAACTGGTTGCGCTGGACTCACTGCCGCTATTTACACAGGGCGGGCCCAATTGAATCCGCTGGTACTTGAGGGCATTCAGCCGGGCGGGCAGCTTACGACGACTTCCGAGGTGGAGAATTTTCCAGGATTTCCCGAGGGCATCGACGGCTATACGCTGATGGATAATTTGCGTCAACAGGCTGCCCGATTTGGTGCCCGCTACGCGCAAGTCAAGGTTGACAAAATTGAGCTGGATGGTGCGGTGAAGCA
This sequence comes from Polaribacter sp., assembly GCA_964226535.1. GTDB lineage: Bacteria > Verrucomicrobiota > Verrucomicrobiia > Opitutales > Coraliomargaritaceae > Lentimonas. The sequence goes on along the minus strand of CAXQRK010000097.1, from coordinate 8,352 downwards.
ACTGTATGCGGGCCAGCAGGTCTATCAGGCCAAAAGCGTGATTGTCGCGACTGGTGCCCGACCGCGCTTGACCGGTGTGCCCGGTGAGCAGGAAATGTTCGGCGGCAAAGGCGTGACGACTTGTGCGACCTGTGATGGTGCATTTTATCGGGATATGGACGTCGTTGTGGTTGGGGGCGGTGATTCTGCCGCTGAGGAAGCGCTGTTCCTGACCCGTTTTTGTTCCAAGGTGACTTTAATCCATCGGCGCGATCAATTACGTGCGTCGCAAATTATGGCTGACCGTGTGATCGCGCATCCCAAAATCGAGATGGCGTGGAACTCGCTGCCAAAAGAAATTCTTGCCGACGATAAAGGCTTCACCCGCGCCATCCGTGTACAGGACAAGATTCGCGGCACAGACCGTGAGATTGCTTGTAAAGGAGTCTTCATTGCGATCGGCCACATTCCCAATACCGACTGTGTTGATGGCGTATTAGAACGCGATGCGGACGGTTATATCATTCCGGCGAGTGGCAGTCAGGTCAAAACCCAGCATGCCGGGTTTTTCGCTGCAGGTGATTGTGTCGATCATGTATACCGTCAGGCCATTACAGCAGCTGGGATGGGCTGTCAGGCTGCAATCGAGGCAGAACGCTATTTGGCTGAGCTTTAGCCTGTGGTCGAGGACCGTTATTGCTTGCCTGAATCTGGGTTAATGTGTATTATCTAGATAATCTTTTAAGCATACATTCATCTACTGCACTCAGCAATGAAGCATCTGTCTGCACTCAGGGCCGATTATACCAAGAGTACGCTACGTGCGGCTGATTTGGCCGCCAATCCGTTTACACAGTTTGAGCAGTGGTTTGCACAGGCTGAGGAATGTGGCATTGATGAGCCCAATGCGATGTGCCTTGCTACGGTCGCAGCGAATGGGCAACCATCCACGCGTGTCGTTTTGTTGAAAGGATTTTCGCAGCGAGGACTGGTGTTTTATACGAATTACGAAAGCCGCAAGGCGATTGAGATGGAAGCAAACCCACAGGTGTCAGTGAATTTTCTATGGTTGCCGCTGCAGCGGCAGGTGAATATCTGCGGTCAGGTTGAGCGCGTATCAAAGGTCGAGGCGCTGAAGTATTTCATTTCACGTCCACTTGCGAGTCGACTTGGCGCATGGAGTTCACCGCAGAGTCAGGTAATTAATTCGCGCCAGATCCTGGAAGCAAAGCTAGACCAGATGAAACGTAAATTTGCGGATGGCAAAGTACCGTTACCGGACCATTGGGGCGGGTACCGCATCGTGCCTGAGAGCTTTGAATTTTGGCAAGGCGGCGGCGCGCGTTTGCACGATCGTTTCCTCTATCAGCGCGCTCACTCGGGCGAATGGCAGGCTCCGATACGCCTGGCACCCTAGAGGATCCCATCTGCGATTGCCTCACTCAGATAGTTTGTGATTCATGCGTGTCGACTCCCATATGCACACAACACTTTGCGGCCATGCTGTGGGTGAGCCGATTGAATATGCGCTGGCTGCTCTCGAACAAGGCATTGATGTGATCACGATTACCTGTCACATCCCGATGCAGTGGGAAGCATTTGGTCAAGCTGGAATTCGGATGCATCGCGATCAACTGGAGACCTATCGTACGCTGGTGCAAGCAGCTGCTGAGCAGGCGAAGCCCCTGGGGGTGGAGGTCTTGTGCGGCATTGAGGCTGAGGTGTATCCGGATGAAGCACATATGCAGCCGATGGATGAGATTCTCGCGGAGTACAACTGGGACTTTGTGCTCGGCTCATTGCATGCACAGTGCCGCAGCTATTTACACTGGTTGAAAACGCATCAGGCCAAGGATGATGCGATACGCATCGACAGTTACTTTCGCCATCTCAAAGATGGCGTGCAGTCCGGTCGCTACGATAGCATGTCGCATCCAGATGTCATTCGTACTTATGGTGTGGTAAGTGCCTTTAAGCCTGCCGAGCACGAAGCAGTGATTCGCGATTTTCTACAAGCCGCAGTGGATGAAGATGTTTGTATCGAGTTGAATACCAGCGGTCTCAACAAAGGTGACTTCGAAGTGCATCCAGATCCCTTGATTCTAGATTGGGCTAGTGAGATGGGCGTAAAGTTGACGATTGGTTCCGATTCGCATTGCCCCGCTTCGGTCGGACAATTTTTTGACCTAGCGCATGCGCTGTTGCGGCACAAGGGATTTAAAGATTTATATTATTTCAGGCAGCGTAAGCGTGTACGGATTGATCTACCGAAGTGAGGCGTGAACTTCGGGTGGTCGAGTTGATTCAGCCACCGCGGTGCTCCGCACGCAGAAAAACCATGGTATTCGCATCCGATTCCGCAGCATTGAATTGGTAGCCGCTGGTGTTAAAGGCTTGCAGGTCTTCAGCGGTTTCCAATCGATGACGCACAATAAAATCGGCCATCATCCCACGAGCTTTTTTAGCATAGAACGAAATGATTTTAAAGCTACCTTTTTTTTCATCTTTAAACACCGGAGTGATCAGTTGTCCGTTTAGCAGCCCTGGTTTGACGGCTGAGAAATATTCGTTGGAGGCGAGGTTGACCACCAGCTCCGAGCCGGAGTCTTTCAGATCTTGGTTGAGCTGCTCCGTGATGATGGAGCCCCAGAATTGGTAAAGGTTGTCTCCGCGTGCATTGTTAAATTGGGTGCCCATTTCCAAGCGATAGGGTTGCATGCGATCCAGCGGACGCAAGACTCCGTATAGCCCGGAAAGAATCCGAATCTGTCGCTGCGCGGTCGCAAAGTTTTCCGGTGACCACTCAGACAGCCGCATCCCCTGATAGACTTCACCGCTAAAAGCCAAAATGGATTGGCGGCTATTGCTCGCGGTGAAGGTGGGCGCATAGTTTTGGTAGCGGGCGTAGTTCAGCTCTGCGAGTTTGGAGCTGATGTGCATCAGTTGGGCAATCGCCTCGGGCTTGAGTGTCTTAAGTTGCTCCACGAGTTCATTGGAATGCGTGTGCAGGCGCGGCTGTGTCGCTTGATTGGTGAGCAGTGGTGTAGCATAGTCGAGCGATTTTGCGGGTGATAACAGGATTAACATGTGCCTACACAATCTGCAACGGTTGCAGATGCAAGTCGGAAGCGCAGCAAATAGCCGCACTCGTATCTCAATTTCAACCTGCGACCACAGTATTCCAATTACTTCATTCGAGACATCACACTTGCCAAGACAACGGAACCTATTTTGCTTCTTCGGCATGGTTCATTATTCGCAGCCCGCATTTCTTGATTTCACGACCGCCCGTACCATTGCAGACGATTTTGGCACCCCTGTATATGTGTATGACTCGGCGACGTTAAACGCAAATGCTGCAGATGTGCTCGCATTTCCGAATGCCTTCGGTTTAACCGCACGCTATGCGATGAAAGCCGCTCCCAATGCGACGATTCTACGCATGTTGAATGCGGCCGGCCTGCAAATCGATGCCAGCTCTGGCTACGAGGTGCATCGTGCCCTTGCGGCCGGTATACCGGCTGCACATATCAGCCTAAGCACCCAGGAGTTGCCCACGGATTTCGGGCAACTCTATGAGCGCGGCATTCAGATCAACGCCTGCTCCCTGAGTCAGTTGGAACGTTTTGGACAGGCCTTTCCCGGCGGTCGAATCGGTGTACGCTTCAATCCAGGATCTGGTTCCGGCGGCAACAATCGCACCAATGTCGGCGGCCCGGCCTCCAGTTTTGGGATCTGGCATGAGTGGAGCGATCAGGTGCACGCGATTGCCAAATGCTATGCGTTGCAGATCATTCGTATTCATACACATATCGGCTCGGGGAGCGATCCGGCGGTCTGGCAAAAAGTTTCGGGATTAAGTCTTGAGATGGTGCGTCAGTTTCCCGAGGTGGTGTCGTTGAATTTGGGGGGTGGCTACAAGGTCGCTCGCATGGCCGATGAAGTCGGTACCGACCTGCAACGCTGCGGCGCACCCGTCGCGGACAAGTTTCGTGAATTTGCGGCTGAGACCGGTCGTGAGATTCACCTGGAGATCGAGCCTGGCACCTATCTGTTGGCGAACGCTTGCTCGCTGCTTGCGGCTGTGCAAGATATGGCTTCCACCGGTGCGGATGGCTACGATTTCTTGAAGCTTAATACCGGGATGACCGAAATTTTGCGGCCTTCGATCTACGGCGCACAGCATCCGATTTATATCCTCCAGCCAGAGCCCCCGGCACAAACACGCGAGTATATGGTTGCCGGGCATTGTTGCGAGTCGGGCGATATTTTGACCCCGGCACCCGGAGACCCGGAACTGCTGGCCACGCGTGCTTTGCCGCTCTGCCAGATCGGTGATCTCTGTGTAATTGATGGGGCCGGGGCATACTGCGCAGCGATGTCGACCAAACATTACAATTCGTATCCTGAAGCAGCCGAGGTGATGCTGGATGCAACCAAACGGCCGCATTTAATCCGTCGTCGCCAAGTGCTCGAAGACATTTGGGCCAATGAAGTGGCGTTTTGTTAGCAGGTCCTTTCAAACACGAACGCTTGCCATCCTTTCAGCAAGCCTATTAGATTGATTACTTTGATAAATTATGATGAAGCAATATCGCGTGGCCCTCGCGGTTCTTTTAGGATCCTTTGTAGTAAATATCTCGGTATCTGCGCAGTCGGATCACTTGCGCGTTGTGGTGGCCAATTTGCATCAAGATGTGGCGCTCCTCGCTCAGCAAGTTAATACACTTCGTCTCGAAATGGAAGCTCTGCGGCGCGAGAATACCCAACTGCGCACTCAGCTGGCAGCAGTGACAGCCGCTCGCGATACACCGGCACATATTGCCGATCTGTCGATGGCGATTGACACTCTGAGGCGCGAGTATCGTCAGGCGGATGAGCGACAGCAGGCGCAGATTATTGCCGAAGTATCTCGTCAAATCCATGCCCTTGGGCAGGAAACCCAGGCTGCGCTCAATGTACTTGCTGAGGCTGCGAAGCGGGCACCGGATGCGGCGGCTTCGGTACATTTTGCCGAGGATTATCCGAAGACAGGTCGGCCGTATGTGGTGCGCAGTGGTGATACATTGAGTGGCATCGCGCGCACGCATGGTTCAACGGTCAAACATATTCAAAATGCCAATAAAATCGTCGATCCGGCAAGGGATTTGCGGGTTGGCGAAACTATCTTCATCCCGATTGCTGAATAAATATGGCACCTCCTAAAACCAGACTCGGCCGCGGTCTTGGCGGCCTCATCGCCGGTACCAGCGGCGCAAGCAGCGATACCGCAGCTCTGCCTCCGGCAGCTGTGCCAACCAAACAAGCTGGCAACCAGTCACTCGTTTCCGCTACAGTCGCACCTGCCACAGGACCTGCTCTGGTGGAGTATCGAGAAATTCCGATTAAGCAGGTGCTTGCCAGCCCATATCAGCCGCGGCGGGAAATTGACCCAAAGCATGTCGAGGACTTGGCGCACAGTATTCAAGCGGAAGGCTTGCTGCAGCCGATTGTCGTGCGAGCAAAGGGTCGTCAGTTTGAGTTAATTGCCGGGGAGCGCCGGCTGCGGGCGCTGCAGTTTTTAAAGCAGACCCATATACCCGCGCGTGTGATTGAGGCCAGTGATGCGTCTTCAGCAACCCTGGCATTGATTGAAAATCTGCAGCGTGAGAATCTGAATCCAATTGATGAAGCGCTGGGCTATGCGAGTTTGCTGCGTGATTTTGATTTGACTCAGGAAGCGGTTGCCGAGCGCGTCGGCAAGGGGCGTGCATCCATCGCCAATGCACTGCGCCTGCTTTCATTGGGTACGGAAATTCAGGGATTCTTGAGTCGGCGGCTGCTTTCGACCGGGCATGCAAAAGTCCTGTTGAGCTTGGAGCGAGACGAACATCGCAAACTACTTGCCCGGCGCATCATTGAAACCGGTATGAGTGTGCGCGAAGCTGAGCAGCAAGTACGTCGCTTGAAGGAACACAGTGGCCATGCGCAAGCAGCAAAAGGAAAGTCCGTGGAGGTGGAAGCGACCGTGATTCACGACTTGGAAAAGCGCATCGGCGAGTATTTCAATACACGCTGTACCCTCAAACACGGTGCCAAAAAGGGCAAGTTGACTATTGAATATTTCGGCAATGACGATTTGGATCGCATTCTGCAGAAACTTGGCATGCACAGCGAATGATGAACTGTAAGCAGGTGGAAGCCTTGAATGAGTGGGCGGTGCGGGCTTGGTCGCAGAATGATGCACGCCAGTGCGACAGGGCCGCTGGATTATTTTTTGGGTCGAGCGGTTCTGAACGAGTTCTCTGAGCTTGTATTTCCTCCCAACGCAGATATAATATGCTATGTTATGATTGATCTCGTTAAAAAAACAATGTTGGCCGGCATTGGTCTGGCTGTCGTGACGAAAGACAAAGTGCTGGAGTCACTGGATGAATTCGTCGAAAAAGGCACCTTAACCAAGGATGAAGCCCTTGCGATGTCGGATAAGATTGTGGCAGAAGGCAAAGCTGAAACTGAAAAGGCGAAAGTTGAAGCGAGCAAGTTGTTCATGGAAATGCTCAATCGCGCCAATGTCGTCACCAAAGATCAATATGATGCACTTGCTGCACGCGTGACCGAACTGGAGGGACGCTTGCATCGGGAATTTCCCAACAGTGAGTAGTCGCCCCTGGGCATGGCATCGTTCCGGCATCGCTTCAAACCTTCGTGCGACTGTGACATGGTCGTGCGCCGTGTTTGATTGCGCTGCCGCAGGCTCAAATGAAAGCGCTTAATTATTTATCCAATGCGGTGCGGGCACCCGAGATTGTCGCCATTTTGGTGCGTTGGGGATTTGAGGACTTATTACTGCAATTGGAGACCCCGCAGTTCTTGCTGCGCAATCTGGTGCGCAAGAAGGTCGCACACCTGACGCCTTACCAGCGTGTACGCAATGCCTGCGAGGAATTAGGGCCGATCTTTGTGAAATTCGGCCAAATCTTGAGCACGCGTCCAGATCGTCTGCCGGAGCCACTGGTAATGGAGCTCAAAAAGTTGCGTAGTCAGGTAGAGCCGCAGCCGTTTACAAAGATCAAGCCTGTGTTGCTGAAGGAGTTAGGCTGTGCAATTGATCAGGTATTCACTGATTTTGAGCCGATTCCGGTTGCTGCCGGTTCACTCGGTCAAGTGTACAAGGCCAGGCTGGTCTCAACCGACGAGTGGGTTGGAGTCAAGGTGCAGCGGGCAGAGATTCAAAAGACGATTTCAGCTGATTTGGAGATTATTGGCTGGTTTGCCAGGCAGCTGCACGCCCGCGTTGCAGAACTACGCGCGTATAATCTGCCCGTCTTAGTGAATGAAGCTGCAAAGCGACTGGAGGAGGAACTCAACTACCAGAACGAAGCGGACAATGCGGAAATTTTTCGAGCGCTGAACACCGAGCTGTCAGGTGTGTTTGTGCCAAAGGTATATGGGAATTTTACTACGCATCGTTTATTAGTTACGGAATGGGTGGATGGACTGGCCCCGGATCAGGCGATTCTAGCCAAAGCCGAGGCGCGTGTACTGGCAAGGCAAGGGGGCGAGTCCGTGTTTCATCAGATTGTCGGTACGGGCTTCTTTCATTCCGATCCACATTCGGGTAATATGTTGATCACCCCGGATCGGCGTATCTGTTGGCTGGATTGGGGCCAGGCCGGACAAATCACTTTGGAGATGCGCTATCTATTGGTCGATTTATTTGCTGCGATTACCAGTCGAAATGCGTCAAAGGTGATTCGGGTCGCGGAACGTATGGCGATCAACAATCGCCGGATTGATCGCCGCCAGGTGGAGAAAGAAGTGACCTTTCTATTGAATAAGCACCGCGATTTTGGGCCTTCAGGAACAAAAATTGGCACTGTCGGCTTGGAAATGTTGTACCTGTTTGGAAGTAATGGAATTGAGGTGTCAGCCGATTATGCATTGCTTTCAAAAGCAATCTTGTGTGTTGAAGAGACTGCGCGTTCGCTGGACCCTGACTTTGACATTCTAAGTGTTGCAAAGCCGTTTTTGAAGAAACTAAATAAAGAGCGTTGGAGCGCTGCCGGCATTACGCGTCAAACCCTGTATCCGATGCTGGCAATGTTGCAGCGAATACAGCGGATACCGGAAAATTTACAGCGCATTCTGCAGCGGGTGGAGGACGAGGATCTACAAATCAATTTCCATCATACCGGAACTGAAGATTTGGAGGAAACATTTAACGCATCGATGAATCGCTTGACAGTGGGCATTATTATTGGGTCTCTGCTGATCGGTTCATCGCTGATTATTACGACCGGGGTGGAACCATTATTGTGGGGATTTCCGGCGATCGGTATTGTGGGCTTTTTGATTTCTGGTTTATTAGGTCTCTATATCGTGATCTCGACA
>CAXQRK010000096.1:0-12273 GCA_964226535.1 Polaribacter sp. | reverse complement strand
CCAGTCTAATGAATCGGTGTCGAAAGAAATCTACCGGTGCTTTAAAATTACATATCATTTTATCCTGATATCTTGATAAGATGCTTGATTAATTTAAAAAGTTGGGGATAGTTACCATTTGTATGAGTGAGCCATTTATTTTTTCCTCCGAGTCTGTGGGCGAGGGCCATCCAGACAAAGTTGCCGATTACATTTCAGACAGTGTGCTGGATGCTTGCCTGGAGCAGGACCCGAACAGTCGCGTGGCCTGTGAGACATTGGTCAAGAGCAACTGCGTATTTCTTGCGGGTGAGATTAGCAGCAATGCGAAGCTCAATTACGAGGCAATTGTCCGCCAGGCGATTCGTGAGATCGGTTACACCAACGATGACGATGTCTTCCATGCCGACAAGGTGTTCGTTTCAAACATCTTGACTGCACAGTCGCCTGACATCGCGCAAGGGGTGGATGCGGCCAAGGCCGAGGGCAAACAAACGGCCGAGCAGGGTGCTGGGGATCAGGGGATCATGTTTGGGTATGCCTGTAATCAGACAGAAGAACGGATGCCGGCACCGGTGATGTATGCACATCGTTTGCTGCGTGAGATGGCGCATCAGCGCAAGGATCTGAAAATTTCCTGGTTGCGGCCAGACGTTAAGAGCCAGGTGGCGCTTGAGTATGTTGAAGGCCAGCCGGTTGCAATTAAGAATGTGGTCATTTCCACGCAGCACACGGCCGCTGTAACGCATGCCGAAATCAAGGAATTTTGCATTGAGGAAGTGATTCGTAAGGTCTTGCCCGCCGGATTACTCACCGAGCAGACCGAGTATTTGATCAACCCGACGGGTAATTTTGTCATTGGTGGCCCCCAGGGCGACGCAGGTTTGACTGGCCGTAAGATTATTGTTGATACCTATGGAGGATGGGCACGGCATGGTGGGGGTGCCTTCTCCGGTAAAGATCCGTCCAAGGTGGACCGTTCAGCGGCATACTTCACACGTTGGGTGGCCAAAAACATCGTAGCAGCAGGTCTGGCAGATGCCTGCGAGCTCGAAGTCGCTTACGCGATCGGCCATCCCGATCCAACCAGTATTCATGTCAATACTTTTGGGACGGGCACGGTGAGTGATGCGCAAATTGTGGCGGCTGCGCAGCGGGTGTTTAGCTTTAAGCCGGCTGATATCGTGCGTCAGCTGGATCTGCTGCGACCAATCTACCGCGAATCGACTCACTACGGTCATTTTGCTAAAGAGCACCTTCCCTGGGAATCAATTATAAAGGCCGAGGAACTGAAGGCCGCCGTGTAATTTTTGAGGCGACCAAGTGACATGTAACCACAGAAACCAATTATTATGAGTACAATTATGAGTACAGACACCCTGACCCAGACCGATTATAAGGTCAAAGACATCACGCTTGCCGACTTCGGTCGTAAAGAAGTTGAAATTGCACAATTCGAAATGCCGGGCCTGATGGCGACGCGTGAAAAATATGCCAGTCAGCAGCCTTTAAAAGGGGTGCGGATTATGGGCTCGTTGCACATGACGATTCAAACGGCAGTTCTGATTGAAACACTCAAGGAGCTAGGGGCTGATGTGCGCTGGTGCTCGTGTAATATTTTTTCCACTCAGGATCACGCTGCCGCGTATGTGGCAAACAATCTGGGCGTGCCAGTCTTTGCTTGGAAGGGCGAGACGCTCGAAGAATATTGGTGGTGCACCGAGCAAGCACTCACATGGCCAGACGGTTCAGGGCCACAGTTGATTGTCGACGACGGCGGTGATGCTACCCTATTGATCCATAAGGGCAAGGAGTTAGAAGATGGGAGTGATTGGGTCCACTCCGATTCAAGTAGTATGGAAGAGGCGGTGATCAAGAGCCTGCTGAAAAAAATGCATGCGGCAAAACCAAATCACTGGACCGAAGTAGTTAAAGAATGGAAGGGGGTATCAGAAGAAACCACCACCGGGGTGCACCGTCTTTACGAGATGCATCATGCTGGCAAGCTTCTGGTACCGGCAATCAATGTGAATGACTCGGTTACCAAGTCGAAGTTTGATAACCTGTATGGCTGTCGCGAATCCCTGTTAGATGGAATCAAGCGTGCAACCGATGTGATGATTGCCGGTAAGGTGGGTGTCGTTTGTGGTTATGGGGATGTAGGCAAGGGCTGTGCGGCCGCCCTTAAGGGGATGGGTGCACAAGTTGTGGTGACCGAAGTCGATCCGATCTGTGCCCTGCAAGCTGCGATGGAAGGCCATCGTGTCTTGACGGTGGAAGACACGCTTGGTTGGGGCGATATTTATGTCACCACCACCGGCAATTTCAACATCATTACCGCCGATCATATGTCGAAGATGAAAGATCAGGCAATCGTTTGTAATATCGGTCACTTCGACAATGAAATCTGTGTGGATGCGCTGAATGACATGCCTGGTGTTGAAATGGAAATGATCAAGCCAGACGACCAAGGTGCAGTTGACAAATATACCTTTCCCGACGGACATAGTATCTACCTGCTCGCCAAGGGTCGCCTCGTTAACCTCGGCTGTGCGACCGGTCACCCATCGTTTGTGATGTCGAATAGCTTTACCAATCAAGCGCTCGCACAGATTGAATTGTGGACGCATATAGAACGGTATACGCCGGGTGTGTATATTCTACCGAAGCATATCGACGAAGAAGTGGCTCGCCTGCACCTGAAAAAAATTGGCTGTAAGCTTACGACGTTGACCGAACAACAGGCATCTTACATTGGGGTCAAGTCGCTTGGTCCCTACAAGTCTGAGCATTATCGGTATTAGTCGCTTGATTATTTGGATACGTTCTCTTGAGTCTTTCTAACATGCCCAAACAGACCACTGTCAAAACTACTGTAAGTCACATCGAAAAAGCCATTCAGGTATCGCCATTCTTGGTTGATTTATTGGACGCGCGGTCCCCGACCGGTCACGAATTTGAGGCCCAGGCAGTGATTGACCGGTATGTGGAGTCACAGGTCGATGTCTATCGCAAAGATACCATGGGGAATCGTTATGCGACGGTCAATCCCGGCGGCGATCCATCGGTATTGTTTGCCGGGCACATGGATGAGCTAGGTTTGATTATCACCTACATTGATGACAAGGGCTTTGTTTATTTCGATACCCTTGGCGGGCATGATACAACGATGATTTCCGGTCGTCGTGTTTCAATTTTAACCAGGCATGGGGTCGTGAAAGGTGTTACTGGCAAGCGGGCGATTCATTTAATGAGCGCTGAGGAGCGCAAAAAAGTACCGAAGACGCACCAGATCTGGATTGATCTGGGCGTTCAGAGCAAGGCTGCAGCTGAAGAGTTGGTACGCATCGGCGATACTGCGGTGTATGATCAAAGTTTTGAAATCATTCGTGGCAGTGTCGGCGTGGCTCGTGCGTTTGATGACAAAGCTGGCGCGTATGCGGTATTGGAAGCGGTGCTACGGTTGAAACAGGAGACCACGGTGTTCGCGGCGAAAGTGACTGCCGCCGCCACCACTCAGGAGGAGATTGGCACACGCGGTGCCATGACCGCCGCGTTTTCCGAAAATCCCGATTTCGCGATTGCGGTGGATGTCGGTCATGCGACCGATTCGCCCGATTGTGATCTGCGTAAATACGGTCAGTTTGTACAAGGGGGCGGACCGATTATTTGCCGTGGTCCGAATATTAATCCCATCATTTTTGATAAAATCGTTGCCTGTGCGGAAACCCATAAGATTCCCTATCAACTTGAAGCTGATTCGCGTCCGACTGGCACGGATGCCCGTGCGATTCAAGTCGCACAGTCCGGTATTGCCACCGGCTTACTGTCGATTCCATTGCGCTACATGCACACCCCCAGTGAAATGGTGGATCTCGAAGATATTGAGCATACTGTCCAACTACTGGTAGCGTTTGCGAAATCGCTTCAGCGCAACGACCGTGGTATCTGGTGAGCCAGTTCCAATCCACTTGTCTGAATGATGCCTCAATCGGATCTCTGTGGGCGAAGCGTTTGAGCTATTTTCGAGAGCTTGCAATTGCAAAACTTCGACATGAAACCTCGCTTCCTTGATCCTGTGATTTAACTGCTTTGCTACTGTACTTTTTTGTGCAGAGGTGGCTGCACAAGGTTGAGCTTGATTTGGTTGCCGCGCAACTCAACCAGGAGATCGGTTGCTGCGGCTTTGGCGGTGACGATGGCGCTGCCGATCGGGCAGGCCAGCACCGGCGAAAGAGTACCAGAGAGCACCTGACCGACCGTTTTGCCGTCTGGGGTGATTATCGGGGTGCCTGCGCGAGCAATGCGACGGCCATCGAGTTTGAAATGAATTACGCGGCGTGGAATCCCGCGCTTATGTTGCTCAGTCAGTGCGTCCTTGCCGATGAAGTCGTCTTTTTGAAATTTCACGGTCCAGGCGAGACCGGCTTCAAGTGGAGTGATCGTATCGCTCAATTCGTGCCCATAGAGTGGATAGCCTGCTTCGAGCCGCAGGCTGTCGCGACAGCCGAGGCCACAGGGGCGCAGGCCGTAGGAACTCCCTGCGCGCATGATCGCCCGAGCGAGGCTCTCCGCAGCTTGGGGCGATAGGTATAGCTCAAAACCATCTTCACCGGTATAGCCGGTACGGCACAATCGCACTGGTTCGTCTGAAAAGAAGCATCGGGCATGCCCGAATGTGCGGATTTGCTGTAGTGAGTCGAAGCCAATCCTCTCTAAAATCTGTGCCGCTTTAGGGCCCTGCAGCGCCAACAGTGCATATTCGCCAGAATGATCTTCGACCTGTACATCCAGTCCCCAGCGTTGCACGTGTTTGAGGCACCATTCAAAGTCTTTTGTAGTGTTGGCGGCATTGACGCAGAGAAGAAAGGTTTCTGCAGCAGTGCGATAGACGATCAAGTCATCTACCACACCACCATCGGCGGCACACATCGGGGAGTAAATCGCTTTGCCAACTGGCGTGCGGCTGATGTGATTGACCAGCAATCGATCGAGAAAGCTTGCTGCATCAACGCCGGTGATGCTCAATTCACCCATATGGCTAACGTCAAACAGGCCGGCTGCGGTACGCACGGCCTCGTGCTCTTCAAGAATGCTGCTATACTGTACCGGCATATTCCAGCCGCTGAAATCAACGAAGCGAGCATGGTGTTCGAGGTGAAAATCGTGCAGCGGAGTATTTTGAATGGTAGACATGAAGATACGAATAACAAATTGCCAGGGGCGTTAATGTAAGGAACATAGGGATGAAACATCGGGTCTATCCTGTAAAGCAATTTGCGCCGGGATAAGACTCGACTTCTTTGCCTCAGGCTTATTGGGTTCCCGACAACAAGCCTCTTGTTGTCTCTGGTTAGATTTTTATTTTTGTTAACATGCACCACACTTCCACCGATCTACGCGAACATGCACGCCATTACATCCCAGCGAGTGCGACCGATATTGCTGCAATGCTGCAAGCGGTCGGCAAGGCCTCCTTGGAGGATCTTTTTGATCACATTCCGGCAGAAGTCAAGTTTCAGCAGGAAAGTACCTTGCCCGAAGAACTTCCCTACGAGCAGCTGTATACACGCTTGGAGGCTATTTCAAAACAGAATCGTATCGGCACCAGTTTCCTGGGCGATGGCCTGAGTGATTTTGTGCCGTCTGCGGTCGTGGGGCCGGTGTCTGAGATTCGCAATCTGACCACTGCGTATACTCCATATCAACCGGAGTTGAGTCAGGGTACACTGTTGGCCCACTGGATCTATCAATGTTCAATGGCTCGTCTGACTGGATTTGAAGCGGTTAATGCCTCCCTGTATGATCGTTCCACTTCGATTTTCGAAGGAATCGCCTCCGCTATTCGGATGAGTCCTGGCCGCTCGTTGGCCATCATCCCCGACACGCTGTACCCAGGAGATCTTGAAGTGCTGGAAACTTTGGCAAGCGGCACGGAAGTGGAGTTGATCCGTGTGCCGGTCGATGCGGCTAGCGGGTTGATTGATCAGACCGCCCTGCAATGTGCAGCACAGGATGCGGGTGCCCGCCTTGCAGCGATTGTGTTTCCACAGGTCAATACCTTCGGCTTGATTGAGGCGGTGGATGCGATCACCGATCTCGCGGCCGATCTACGGGCGAAAAGCGTGGCCGTGATTGATCCGATCTTGCTTGGTCCGGGTGGCTTGAAGCCGCCATCCGAGTTTGGTGCCCGGGGAGCTGATATTATCGTGGGTGAGGCACAACATCTGGCGCTAGCACCGAATTTTGGCGGGCCGGGATTAGGGCTGTTTGGCGTTCGGTTCTCGGCCAAGAGTCGCAATGCGGTGCGTGCCGCCCCGGGCCGTTTTATTGGCAAGGCGAAAGACTGCTCGGGGCGCGATTGCCGGGTCGGCGTGCTGTCAACCCGTGAGCAGCACATTCGCAAGGACAAAGCCACTTCCAATATCTGTTCCAATCAAGCCTTTGTCGCGACCTTGGTTGGGGCGTCTTTATTGGAGCGGGGTGATGTTGGATTGGAGGCGATTTTGCAGAGCGTGCGGGCAGGACTCGCCGCGGCAGTGGAGCGTTTGACTGCTTTTGATGGGGTGGCACTTGCATTTCCTGATTCGACCAGTTTCCACGAAGTGACCTTGGAGCTGTCGGTGTCGGTTGCCGAAGTATTGGCGAGTGCCCGTGCTAGCGGGATCCTGGCCGGTGCCGATGTGTCCACCCGGGTGGCTGACGAGCGGCAACTGTTGAAGCTGTCGTTTTCGAATCGTACACAGGACCTCAGCGAACTGGTGACTGTATTTGAGTCGATTTTCGGCCCTGCTCAGCCCGCTTCGGCGGAGTCTGCACCATCGCTACGGGCATCTGATACGCGTCAACAGCCTCCCGGCTTGCCCAGTTATTCGGTTGATGAAGTCGTTGATTACTACCGGCGTTTGGGCGAGTTAAATGTGAGTCCAGACGACGGGTGCTATCCGCTCGGTTCATGTACGATGAAATATAACCCGAAAGTAAATGATCGAGCGGCAGGGTTGTCAGGCTTCACTGACGTGCATCCCCAGGCTCCGGTGGAAGATGTGCAAGGTTGCTTGTATATACTGCATGAAATACAGGAGTGGTTTAAAACCATTAGCGGACTCCATGCCGTGACTACACAACCGCTGGCCGGCGCACAGGGTGAACTGGTTGGTCTGAAGCTATTTCAAGCATATCACCGTGATCGCGCTGAACGGCGTGATGTCATCCTGATTCCAAGTTCCGCTCACGGCACCAATTTTGCGACTGCTACAATGGCTGGGTTTACCGGTAAAAATGGTAAGATTGTGTACCTCGAAGCCGATACGGAGGGGCGTGTGCTTGAGGCGCATCTGGATCGCTGCATCGAGGAATACGGCACTCGGATTGCCGGTGTAATGATTACGAATCCAAATACCAGTGGTATTTTTGAAACCTCGTTTCAGCAAATCGCGCAGAAAATACACGCGATCGGCGGCCTGGTGTACATGGATGGTGCTAATATGAATGCGATTGCCGGTTGGGTCGATCTCGGCGCATTGGGCGTCGATGCGGTGCACAACAACTTACATAAGACTTGGACGATCCCACATGGTGGCGGTGGCCCCGGGGATGCCATTGTTGCCGTAAGTGAGCGGCTCAGCCCATATTTGCCAGGGTATCAAATCGAGTACGATGGCAGTTTGTACCACCCGGTGCGGCCGCCCAAGTCAATTGGTTCCTTTCACCGTCACTGGGGAAATTTCGCACACAAGATTCGTTGTTACACGTATTTGCTGCGCTTGGGGCGCGAAGGGGTGCGGCGGATGGCAGCGGTTGCCGTGTTGAGTGCGCGCTATCTTCAAGTACAGCTTGCCGAAGCGTATGCCTTATTGCCGATCGGTGCGGATCGTGAGCCACGCATGCACGAGTTTATCCTTACCTTGAAACCAGAGGATTTTGAGCTGTTGGATTCGGTTGGCCTGCGCCAGGCAGATACGGCGCCGCGCATCGGTAAGTTGTTTCTCGATTTTGGCTTTCATGCGCCTACAGTGGCCTGGCCCGAGCCCCTGGGACTGATGATTGAGCCGACCGAGAGCTATACTAAGGCGGAGCTGGATCGTTTTGCCGAAGCGGTTCAGGCGATTCTTAAGCTTGCTAAGGAACATCCCGAGGCCCTTCATTCCGCACCACACTTTACACCGATTGACCGTGTTGAAGAAGTGGAGGCCAATCGTGCGGTATGCTTGTCTGAATCGCTGGAGCACTTGCCAGTGATCAATTCAGCGCGTATCTCCACCAAACAGTTGGCACAGTTGCCAGTCGCGACCATTTATCAGAAAATCGTCGCAGCGCTGCCGGCTGTATCGATGGTTGATGCCATCGGCTGAATCATAAAAACAGGCTTTCCGGCGGCATTAAATAACGGTAATCTAAGCTGAATAATGAATGAAATAATGGCACTATTAGTGGGCGTCGGATTGGCCGCCGCCTGTGGCTTCCGGGTGTTTGTGCCTCTCTTTATTGCCAGTCTTGCGGCCAATGGTAATGTACACATATTTGGCGAGATCGATCTTCGAGCCATGCTGGGCGCTGACTTTGAATGGCTCGGCAGCACCCCGATCACAGTCGCACTTGGCATTGCCACGGCATTCGAAATCGGCAGTTATTATATCCCTTGGCTGGATAATGCCCTTGATGCCGTGGCGACTCCGGCTGCAGTGATTGCCGGCACCTTTATCAGTGGTGCGATGATGCCCGAAATGCTGGGTGATGGCTCATTCAAATGGATCGTTGCGAGCATTGCCGGGGGTGGTTCGGCCGGCCTAATTCAGGGTGCTTCGGTGATTACACGCGGCACATCGACCGCAACCACCGGCGGCATCGGCAATCCGGTGATTTCGACCGCCGAACTGGGTGGCTCCATTTTGACTGCGGGGCTAGCAATTCTGTTGCCTATCCTGGCAGGAATTTTGGTATTGATCCTCATGTACTTCGTGATCCGTACTCTTGTTCGCTTCTTTAAGCGTCGCTCGCACATGCCCCATCCGAATTCAGCGCCCGATTGACTGAGTGAGTTCCTGAGCAATCCTAATTTGAAGAGACTTAAAAATGAGTGGGGCTTATCGGCCTAATCAGTCCAACTCAAAACTACCGATCAACCGGAAAATGTAGCTGCCTTGTGCGGGAAAGACTGCCAGGATGACTGTATTTAGTTGATAATTAAAAAATAATCACTATATATAGTATAAACCCCTCTATACAGAAGCTCTCCATGCACGCCGACACACATCCTTCTGAGGCTGCTCTGCCGACCCATCGGCTTGACATTCCTCGTACTTTTGCCGCCGAGGCCCTGCATCCCTATGATGAAATTGAGTGGAGCAAACGCACGGCTGAAATCAGCGACGATACGGGTCAAGTGATCTTCAAACAGGACAACATCGAAGTGCCTGTTGCATTTTCCGACCTCGCCACAAAAATTCTTGCATCCAAATATTTTTACGGTGATCCGGATCAGGGCAGCGACCCACATACCGGCGGGCGCGAATCATCACTGAAGCAGCTGATCGACCGTGTGGCCGGTACGTTTAGCCAATGGGGTCTGCAGGATGGCTACTTTATTGACCAGGCACAGGCCACTGTTTTCGAGCGCGAACTCAAGTGGCTGCTGGTCAATCAATACGCTGCCTTTAATTCGCCGGTCTGGTTCAATGTGGGGCTCCATCAGTTCTATGGCGTGGGCCAAGACTCCGGCAAGGGCAACTACTTCTGGGATCAGACACATGAGCTGGTGATGCGGGCCGACAGCCAGTATGCATATCCACAATGTTCGGCCTGCTTTATTCAGCATGTCGAGGATAATATGGATGCGATTATGGAACTCGCCCGCGCTGAGGCCATGTTATTCAAATTTGGCTCCGGTTCCGGCACGGATCTTTCCACCCTTCGATCCACTCGCGAAAAACTCTCGGGCGGTGGCACGCCTTCCGGCCCACTGTCTTTTCTATCTGTTTACGATGCGGTTGCGGGTGTGGTCAAAAGTGGCGGAAAGACTCGTCGTGCGGCCAAGATGAACACGCTCAAAGACTGGCATCCCGACATCGAAGAATTCATCCAGGCCAAACAGATCGAAGAGTACAAGGCCTGGGCGCTGATCGAGCAAGGCTATGATCCGTCCTTTAACGGTGAGGCCTATGCTTCGATCAAATATCAAAATGAGAATCTTTCGGTGCGTGTGTCCGATGCGTTCATGCAGGCAGCCATTGACGGCACACCATACTATACCCGTCGTGTTACCGATGGCGCAGCCTGTGAGGAAAAGGATGCCTCCGATCTATTGGATAAGATTGCCAAAGGTACTCACATCTGTGGCGACCCCGGGATGCAGTTCGACGACACCATTCACCGCTGGCACACCTGCAAAGGCTCCGGTCGGCAAAACTGCAGCAACCCCTGTAGTGAATACCTGTTTCTCGATAACTCCGCCTGTAATCTGGCCTCGCTGAACCTAATGAAGTTTCGGACCTCGAAGGGCTTTGATGCTGAGCGCTTCGCCGCAGCGGCGAAAATTTTGATTATCGCCCAGGAAATCATGGTCGATCGTGCCTCCTATCCGACCGAAGGGATCGCTTACAACAGTCACTGGTTTCGCACGCTCGGCCTGGGCTATGCCAACCTCGGCGCATTGCTCATGTCTGTGGGCTATCCCTACGCCTCCGCTGCCGGCCTGGGTCTCGCCAGGGCAATCACCGCGCTGATGAGCGGAGTCGCGTATAAGACCTCTGCTGAGTTGGCAGCGCTCAAGGGCCCCTTTCCAGGCTATCGACAGGCTGCCCATTACGGGGTGCCCGATCCGCCGGCTACAGACAACGTTGCGTCCATGCAGGCCGTGATCGACCGGCACAGGAGCGCAGTTGACGCGCTTGACCAGGAGACTCCCCGGCCACTGGCAGAGTTCGCTGCCCGGATCTGGCAGCAGGCCGCCGACCTCGGCAAACGTTATGGCTACCGCAATGCACAAGTCACCGCGCTGGCTCCCACCGGCACCATCGGTTTCCTGATGGACTGTGACACCACCGGCGTCGAACCCGCCATTGGCTTGGTCGCCTACAAGACCCTTGCGGGCGGTGGTTGCATGACGATTCCGATCAAGTCGATTCCGCTCGCGATGCAAACTCTCGGTTATGATTCAGCCTGCATTGATCAGACCTGTGCTCATGTGAAACAATACGGTACAGTGGAAACCATTCAAGTATCTGGGAAGTCGATCCACTCTGGCCTTAAAGACGAGCACATTCCGGTATTTGACTCGGCCTTTCGCTCAGGTTTGGGCAAACGCTATCTGCCCTATCGCGCACATATTGACATGATGGCAGCCGTGCAACCCTTCCTCTCCGGTGCGATTTCGAAAACGGTCAACATGCCGCAGGAAACCACTGTCAAAGAAATTCGCAAAGCCTACATCTATGCCTGGCAGAAGGGGATCAAAGGCATCGCCATCTATCGCGACGGTTCCAAGCGCTCCGCTCCGATCAAGACCACTGCAGATCCTCCTGCAGAAGCGCCTGCCGTGCAGATCCTCACTGAACCGTACCGCCGTAAACTACCTAATACCCGCCAGTCCATCACGCACAAGTTTAGCATCGCGGGCACGGAGGGTTACATCACCGTGGGTAAATTCGAAGACGGCAAGCCCGGCGAAGTCTTTATCCAAATGGCCAAAGCCGGCTCCACCATCAACGGCTTGATGGACACGGTGGGCACCCTGGTATCGCTTTGCCTACAATATGGCGTACCGCTCGAAACTCTGGTCAAAAAATTTAGCCATGTTCGTTTTGAGCCCGAGGGCATTACCCGCAACCCGCATATCCCCTTTGCCAAGTCGGTAATTGACTACGTCGCCCGCGAACTCGGGATGGAATTCATTCCCGGGTATAAAGAAAAAATGTCTCCTGTGGCCAAAGTGGATGACTCCTTAGAGGATCAGCATCCAAACAGCACTGTGGTGCCTGGAGTCGAGGCCAAAATAGATGCCGAACAATTGCAATTTCTCACCCAAAGCGAGGGCAATCTGACCTGTCCTGAGTGTGGTAGCGGCAAAGTCAAAGTCACCGGCACCTGTGCGTGCTGCTTGAATTGTGGCACCTCACTTGGATGCAGCTAGGGCAAAGTCGTTCTGTTTCAGAAAAGTCTCCTTAACTGAAAGGGTTTGTTGATAGCGACCTGATGAATTCTCTTATTTCGGCTCTTTTCTACTCTTGACTAAAGCAACTGCTTCAAAGGTAGATAGATCGGAAGAGCGTCGTGTAGGGAAAGAGTGTATAAGCT
>CAXQRK010000095.1:0-34118 GCA_964226535.1 Polaribacter sp. | reverse complement strand
CGAAAAGCAAGACCTTCTTTTGATGACAACTCGGACAAAAGTTGCGGCATTTACAAGAGAATGGCAGCAAGTGTTCCTTGCCGCAGCCACAGGCACCGATCCGGGCAAAGCCCTTGGCTAAATCGCCACATTCCAAAAACTTTCCAACGACACGACCAACCACCTCGCGCCAAAAGCCATGTGTTTGCTCAAACGTCTGCTTATAATTCGATTTGAACGCGGCATAATGATCGTGTAAACAGCGCCAAAGAGGCGATTGGCGTGGCTGCCTGGGTCGATATACCTTGCGGTGCACCCAGAAAGGTATACATATGAGCATGCCCTGGATTCAACAAAAAATGTGTACAGTCCAGTCGAACGAACGTACAAGTTTGGACACCGTTCTATTTCTTATTTCCTTTTCACTTACCTCCTCGGTAAGTTTTCCGGGCTAGCATTCAGGATTACTTTGTAGAAAGCATGCGTAAGCGCATCTTTGCCTGAGTAGACTCGTCCGGATCGGTGACAATCTCCGATTATGGTTTTGACGCAAACGTCTAATTGCTTAGTGCTGCTTACTTTTCACAGATTTAGTCATGATCGATATTAAGCTTCTTCGCGAGCAGCCGGATGTAGTGCGTGCTGCCATTGCGCATAAAAAATTCACCTGCGATATTGATGCGATCCTTGCCTTGGATCATGTTCGCCGGGAAAAGATCACGCATGCCGAGCAGGCGCGTGCCGAGCAAAAAGCCGCCAACCAGGCGATGGCTTCGCTGGTGAAGGGCTCGCCCGAGTTTATCGACAAGGTGCAGGCGATGAAGGCAATTGCCACGCAGGCCAAAGCACTTGAGGCAGAGGCCAAAGCAGCGGATGAGGCCTTCCAGCAGGCCTTTTTGTCGATCCCGAATTTGGCAGATCCATCCACCCCGGTGGGCAACAGTGAAGATGACAACGAAATCGCTGCAACCTGGGGCGATGCGGATGCGGCGTTTCCGCACGCCGTGCCACATTTTGACATTCCCTGGTTTGAGTCTCGGATCGATTTTGCCCGTGGTGCCAAAGTTGCCGGCGCGGGCTTTCCGTTTTATGTGGGCGAGATGTCGCGCCTGGTACGTGCCCTGGTCAATTTCTTTTTGGACGAAGCGCGGCGGGCCGGTTATGAGGAAGTGCTGCCACCGATTATGGTGAATGCAGCCAGTGCGACCGCGACCGGGCAACTGCCGGATAAAGAGGGGCAGATGTATTTCGATCCACATGAAGGACTGTATTTAATTCCGACGGCTGAGGTGCCAGTGACCAATTTCCATCGGGATGAAATTGTGGAAGCCAACCAGCTGCCCTTACGACGTTGTGCATATACACCTTGTTTTCGTCGCGAAGCAGGCAGTTGGGGCGCACATGTGCGTGGCCTAAACCGGCTGCATCAGTTTGACAAGGTTGAACTGGTTAAGTGGACCGATGCCGACAGCAGTATGCAAGAGTTGGAGACGCTTCGTGCCGATGTGGAACTGCTGCTGCGGCAGCTGGACCTACCATACCGGGTGCTGCGCATGTGTACCGGTGACATCGGTTTTCCACATGCGAAACAATATGATCTCGAAGTCTTCGCGGCCGGCCAACAGCGCTGGTTGGAAGTTTCCAGTTGTAGTAACTTCACCGATTTCCAGGCACGGCGGGCCGGCATTCGCTATCGCGGAGCAGATGGCAAGCCAGTGACCGCTCACACTTTAAATGCCTCGGCGCTTGCCGTACCCCGTGTGCTGGCAGCTATTTTGGAGAATAATCTGCAGGCAGATGGTCGGGTCAAGGTGCCCGACTGCTTGCAGCACTGGATGCAGCAACCATTCATTGGCGTCGCAAAGTAGCCTGCTTGATGCAAGTTTAAGTATATACCTGCAAGGCTTGCCTTTGCACACTAAATGACAACGATCAACACTTATGGAAATGTTAAAAGAAATGCTTTTTTCGGGCAACATCATCGCCTGGGTGATTTTGCTGGTATTGTTTGTACTGATTTTGAAATTCATCAAAAGTATGGGCAAAGGACTGCTTATTTTTATTGGGATTGTGATCCTTTGGTTTATCCTTGCCAAATTTTTCCCAACACTCATCGCACCCATCGTTGAATTCATCCAAGGCAGCTGGCTTGATCAACGCTAAATGGTCAGGTTAAGCTGGTAATTTTGCCTTAAAACCGACCAAAGCTCAATTTGGCATTGCACGCCAGGGTGCGGCCGATTTGCTTGCTTGCTTCATGACACAACAGGCAAAAACCGCAATCACGCCCACTCGCGCTCAGGACTATCCGGAATGGTATCAACAGGTCGTCAAGGCTGCCGATCTCGCCGAGACCTCGCCGGTGCGCGGCTGCATGGTGATCAAGCCCTGGGGCTATGCTATCTGGGAAAATATTCAACGGGAGCTGGACCGCCGGTTTAAACAAACCGGCCATAAAAATGCCTATTTCCCGCTATTTATTCCGATGAGCTATCTGCAGAAGGAGGCGGAACATGTCGATGGCTTTGCCAAAGAATGTGCGGTTGTTACCCATTCGCGCCTCGAAGCCGATGCGACAGGTCGGCTGCAGCCGGCTGGTGCGCTCGAAGAGCCACTTATTGTGCGCCCGACTTCAGAAACCATTATTGGTGAATTATTTGCAAAGTGGGTAAAATCGTACCGCGATCTGCCGCTGCTGATTAATCAGTGGGCCAATGTCGTGCGCTGGGAAATGCGCACTCGCCTGTTTCTACGTACGGCCGAATTCCTGTGGCAGGAGGGGCATACCGTGCATGCCACGGCTGAAGAAGCACTTGCAGAGACACGTCAAATGCTCGATCTATATGCGGATTTCGCTGAGACCTTTATGGCAATGCCGGTGATTTGCGGCGAAAAAACTGCCGCCGAACGTTTTCCTGGAGCACAGGCCACCTATGCCATCGAAGCCATGATGCAGGATCGCAAGGCCCTGCAGGCAGGTACCTCGCATTTTCTTGGGCAAAATTTTGCTCGATCCAGTGGCATCAAATACCTGAGTGCTAGCGGTAAGGAAACGTTTGCCTGGACCACCTCATGGGGGGTGTCTACACGTCTCGTCGGCGGGTTGATCATGACGCATTCCGATGATGATGGTCTGGTACTGCCACCCCGCATCGCACCTGCGCATCTTGTGATTATTCCGATTACTCCCAAACAGGAAACACGCGCAGCGGTGCTCGATTATTGCCTTGAGCTTAAACAGGCACTCGAAGCACAGCAG
Source organism: Polaribacter sp. (assembly GCA_964226535.1). Classification (GTDB taxonomy): domain Bacteria; phylum Verrucomicrobiota; class Verrucomicrobiia; order Opitutales; family Coraliomargaritaceae; genus Lentimonas. The sequence continues at coordinate 30,880 of CAXQRK010000095.1, read as the reverse complement.
TATCTGGATGGACCCGTTAAAGTTGAGTTAGATGACCGCGATCTACGTGGCGGCGAAAAAGTGTGGGGCTGGGTGAAGAAGGGCATTCCGCTACGCCTAGAAGTCGGTCCGCGTGATATGCAGAACGACAGTGTATGCCTGGCGCGACGCGACCATGCGCCGCGAGCAAAGCAAAACATCGGCCGCGCTGCTTTGATTGACGGCATTGTAACGCTGCTGGATGAGATCCAGCAGCATTTGCTGGCAAAAGCCGAGCAGTTTCGTCAGGCACATACACGCGAGATCCATACCAAGGCCGATTTTATTGAATGGTTTACCCCGAAGCATGGCGATCAGCCCGAGATCCATGGGGGCTTTGCTTCCATGGGCTTTTGCTGTGACCCTGAACTTGAGGCACAAATTGCGCAACAATACAAAGTCACCGTGCGCTGCATCCCAAACACAACTGCTGACGAAACACTGCCCTGTGTATTTACCGGTCAGCCTGGCAAGCGGGTGATTTTCGCGAAAGCCTATTAAGCTGTTAGTAGATTTGAGTAGAACCGATCAGGTATGAGGTCTGGTAATGGCAAAGAAGCCATCTGAATCCATTCGTCCACGATCGCCGGTATTGTACCAGCCGTCACAAATGACAGACTCGGTGAGGTCCGGCTGGTTGAGGTAGCCACACATGACATTTGGACCTTTGACATAGATCAGGCCTTCCTCGCCGGGAGCCAGTGGTGCCCCCGTTTGCGGATCTACGATTTTGATCGCGATGCCAGGCAGGACACGCCCGATTCGACCTTCGCGATAACCGATTTCTTGTAGATGATCGATTTCAACATTTGGCAAGCTCAGCGCACATAACGGCGACAGTTCCGTGGCTCCATAACTTTCGAGGGGCTGCACGCCAAAACGTTGTTCAAACTCAGTGGCGATATCTGCATCGAGTTTTTCCACACCGGTAAAGACGTAACGCAAATGGGCCAGTTGTTGCGGTCGAATCGTGCGCATGTAAGTCAGTAGAACACTTGGTGTGGTCGGTAGGATGGAGGCCTTATAGTGGGCGGCCAGTTGCCCAATTGATTCACTTTCAAGTGGATTGCTGTGGCAAGCAATGGTCATTCCTGACAGGAGCGGAAACCAGAAGGTTAGCGTGTAACCAAATGCATTGCACAAAGGCAAGGTGGCCAGCATGACATCGTCACGCTGGGGATTCACCACCGAGCGGAATGACTCAATGTTAGAGAGTATATTATGATGACTGAGCATCACGCCGCTGGGCATTTTTGCAGTTGAACCGCTGGCAAATAGAATCGTTGCAATTTCGTCTGGCGAAATGTGTAGGCCCTCAAGTAAAAGGCCTGTGGGCCATAAGCGTGCCTTGAAAAGAGCGCTATATTTGGTTGCGCTGCTGATATCTGCGAGCAGGTCTTCCACATACAAAACATGTTCTCCAAGTACTTGTGCTGGGAACTGAGCAAGGCATTTGCGCGAGCTGAGGACAGTGCGTATCTCGCATTGTTGTTGAACCGAACGTATATCGACGGCCGGCGCAGTGTCGTTGAGATTGACGCTGATAGCTCGGGCCAAGGTAATGGCGAGGTGGGCGATGGCGGCATCTGGACCGCTTGGCAAGAGAATACCGATGCACCGCTCCTGCGGAGTGGTGCGTGCACGGAGCCGGTCACGCAGGATCAAGCTGGTAACGAGTAGCTCGCCAAATGTACGGGCGGGTGTCCGGCAATCAACGATTGCCGGTTTGTGCCAGTTGCGCCGGGCCGAGTTAATCCATTCAGCCGCAAGACCGTGACGCTGCGGTTTAACTAGTTCAAACGATTCAACGGAGAGTTCACTGACGGCTTGTTGCACTTCGAAGGTGGTCGCGGTAGGCGGCAGAGGCCGGCCAAAGTGAACGCTTACCGGATAACGAAAATCCTTGTGCAGGCGGATCTTTGGCATCCCTTGATAAAAGCTGGATACACTGCCCCAGGCACCGCCGATGTAGACTGGGATGATTGGGTAATCGCTGCCCTTGACGATCCGCTCAAAGCCTTGTTTAAACGGCCGCATCATGCCTGTTCGAGTGAGATGACCTTCCGCAAAAATGCACACCAAGTAGCCCTCGTCCAGGGCCATTCGGGCGGTTTTTAGGGATTGTAGGAGTTTCTTTGGATTGTCCTGGCGATGAATCAGAATGACTTTTGCCAGCCGCACGATGCGCTGTGTCAACCAGCTGGAATGGTCGTAATAGTCACGCGACATTAACATTCGGACACGGCGTTGCTGACTGGTAATGATCAGCACCGCATCCATCAGGCTGACATGATTACACACCAATAACGCTGGTTCGGAGGAGGGCAAATGGCCCAGTCCACACACCCGAAAACGATAGCAGAAACGAGTGACCAACATCAGGATAAATTTGACAAAGAAATCCGGCAAGACCCACAAACTGAATAGTGCCAGGGCGAAAATGCCGCATGCCAGGGCGAAAAATCCATTCTGCGCGGTGCCGCCCAACAGCGACGAATTGATATAAATCAGTCCACTTGCCGTGAGGATGCCGAGCCAGCTGAGAAATGCACTTGCCGCTTGCAGGGCACCGAGTCGATCGTTGGGACTGCGATACTGAATAAACGCTTGCAGCGGCACGATGAACAAACCTGCGGCAAAGCCTAATACAAACATGCTGACTGCAGAAAGCCAGATATTGCCGACCTCAAGCGTGCCGAGTATCGCAAGGCTCACACTCATCAATAGTGCACCCAGGGGGACGATGCCAAATTCGATTGCCCGCCCGCTCAGCCAGCCTGCGCTGGTCGAGCCAAGCCCAATGCCAATTGCAGTCAGTAGAAATAGGCGCGTGGCCTGCTCAGGTGACAGTCCGAGATGTTGTGCACCAAAATCAAGCACATTGAGTTGGATAAATGCAGCGGCTAGCGAAAAGACCGCCAGTGCGAGCACTGCCAGCATCAGAAAGCCGTCTTTGCGAATTTCCAAAAATGTTTTAAATACGGAACTAAACCCGTTCAGGCTCAAGTGGCGATCCGGATGCGCTGGGGTGGACTCAATTTGCAAGGAGGCCGCAAAACCAAAAGCTGCGATGAGTAGGCAAATACCTGCCGCCAAACTAAAATTTTCATTGCTCCATAGACTCAGTTCCGGCGCAAGCACCGTGCCGCTGATAATGGCCAGAAATGTAAAGAGTTGGATCAACCCATTGGCTTTCGATAATTTTTCAGCATCGACTTGTTCTGGAATAATACCCAGTTTGCAGGGGCCGAAGAAAGCACTCTGCGTGGACATGAAAAACATCGTAAGGTACAGCATGGATTCACTCTGGCAATACAACGAGGTGATGCCAAAGGCCATGATAACGCACTCCAGCGCTTTTAACTTCACGATCATGTTGCGCTTGCTGAATTTATCCGCAAAGTTGCCCGCAATCGGAACAATCAGTAAAAAAGGCAAGGCGAATACAAGCCCGACCAGAGCCAGAATTTTTGCCGAACTGGTCTCGCCTGCGCTGATCGCATCAACATTCCATGCGATCAGCGCATACACCATAATCAGTTTAAAAACGTTATCATTCATCGCACCACCGAACTGGGTAAGGTTGTGCCACCAGAATGTTTGCGGGAGGGCGCGCTGGTTCATACGATCAGTATCTGGCCATTGACAGTAGTGCTGGATCGATAAAGTTGCCAAGTCGGTGACGCTCGCTGGAGTCTAGTTGACTTACTTAACGGCATGACAGTTGGCGACAGTACCTCTAAGACTCGTGCATGGACTTATATTTTTCATTTTTATCCAACAGCATGTCCCAAATCATACAACCAGCTTCGCTGCCATCGATGCGATCCAGTACCTTCAAGGCATCTTCATCCGCTCCATTGGCATTGACGGTGTCTCGGTATTTTTTAACAATATTCTGAATTTCGAAGGCTTTTTCACCATGGGTCTGATACAATTCATCAAACGTGTCTGCAGACGCTCGCATCATGCGTTTGAACAGTTTATCCTGCTCCGCCAGCTTGCTGCTTAGTTCGTCTTCAAAAAGACTCTCGTCCAAATTCGCAATGGTTTTAACTGTTTTCCAGTGGCTGTGATAGTTGCGTTCTTTATAGTGGGGCATATTAGATTGTGAATGAAAGATTGAGGACTTCCCGAAGCCCTTGAATCGCCTCGGTGCATCATAGTCAGACTGCAAATCAACTTATCTCTGTCAAATACACGCTGCGCCGACAAATTATGCAAAAAAGTCGGCAATCACTTCAACCACGCGGTTGATTTGTTCAGTGGATAAGTCTGGAAACACCGGCAAGGCCAAACTCATTGCCGCGGCACGCTCAGCATTGGGAAACTGATTTTTTTCATAACCAAGTGATTGGAAGCATTCTTGTTGATGTAGCGCGAGTGGATAATAGATTTCGCAACCAATATGGTTGGCCCGCAGGTGATGCATCAGTGCATCACGCTGATCAGAATAGATCACAAATTGATTGTAAATATGATAATTGTAACTGGTCTCGACAGGAAGAATAATGCCATTTTGCAAATCACCATCTTCGAGAATATCAATGGGGCGCTTAATTCCGGCGTTTTCGCTGAGTGTATGATAACATGTCGCATTCTCCCGGCGTTGCGCGTGCCAATCATCTAGGCACTCTAGTTTCACCCTGAGTACGGCAGCCTGTAGCGCATCTAGACGGAAGTTGCCGCCCACACGGGGATGAAAATATTTAGGTGACATGCCGTGGTTACGCAGTTGGCGGCAGATCTCGGCAGATTCTGCGTCACCAGTGAGCACCATGCCACCATCGCCGAAACCGCCCAGATTTTTCGTGGGAAAAAAGGACAGGCAGCCCATGTGGCCGATCGAACCAGCGCGATGCTGCTGTTGCCTAGCACCGATCGCTTGTGCCGCATCTTCAATCACCGGAATGTTGTGCTTGCAGGCAATTTGATTGATGGCGTGCATATCGGCCATTTGCCCGAACAGATGGACCGGCATGAGTGCACGTGTACGCTCGGTGATGGCTGCTTCGATTTGCGCCGCATCGATATTGAAGCTATCCGGCTCGATGTCGACGAACACCGGTACCGCCCCCAGGCGGACGATGGCACCGACGGTGCCAAAGAACGGATAGGGTGAGGTGATAACTTCGTCGCCTGGACCGATGCCAATCGCCATAAGTGCGACAATCAAGGCGTCGGTGCCGGAGGATACGCCGATAGCATGGCCGACCTCGCAATAGGTCGCACTTGCCTGCTCGAATCGCTCAACTGTAGGACCTAAGATGAAATATTGGGATGCAATGACCTCGGCCACAGCGGCATCTAGTGCTGGTTTAAGAGCCAGATATTGTGGCTTTAAATCGAGAAGCGGAACGGTGATTGGATCTGACATTAGGCAGCGGGGACAGGGAGAATCGATTAAGTGTTGAGTAATTCTTCGGCGGTGATCGGCGCAGTGCCGAGATGGCCAACCACCACGCCAGCGGCACGGTTGGCCAGCACGGCAGCCTGTTTGAGCGATTCACCGGCAGCGAGTGCAGCGGCGAGCACAGCCACCACGGTATCGCCAGCACCGGAGACATCGAAGACTTCGCGTGCTTCGGTGGCGATACGACCGATGATCTGTCCGTTCTCACTGAGGAGCATGCCTTCAGCACCAAGTGTAATCACGAGCTTATCTGGCTGGTATGCCCTAAAGATAGCGTCGCAAACCGCTGCATCGTCGAAGTCGGCATCTGGACTACTCTCAACACCTGCCATTTGTAGGGCTTCGGTGCGGTTTGGTGTGATCAAGCTCATACCGTGCAGATCGAGGTGACGTTTAGGTTTGGGATCCATGATCAACAGTGGCCGCTTGGGCAACGTAATGATGTGTGTACGCACCGCCTTGAGCAGTGAATCGCTAATCACCCCTTTGGCATAGTCGGAGAAGATAATGGCATCCGCACTGGAAATCTGTGCGAGAAATTGTGGATCTTGCCCTAGATGATCTAAGCTATAGGCATGAGGTCTTGCTTCGCGGTCGATGCGGCAGAGCTGCTGGCGCTGCGCGATGACGCGGGTTTTCAGGATAGTAGTGGCACCGTCTTGTTGGCCGATGGGGGAGAGTTGAATGCCATGGGAGGTCAATACTTGGTTGAGCCGCTCACTGTCGGAATCGTTGCAATACGAGCCGATTAAACGGCTGGGCACGCCCAGGCTGGAAAGATTATTGGCCACATTGGCCGCACCGCCGGGCACATAGTGTTCATGCACGACGGAGACCACCGGCACTGGCGCTTCTGGGGAGATCCGACTCGCATCGCCCATGACATAGTGATCGAGTATAACATCACCAATCACCACAATCTGTAGCCCGGCAAATTTATTTAAACTGGCTTGAATATCCATTGGTACGGAAAAAACAGAAGAGGCTGAAATTAAGAAAAGCTGAAAGGAAGGCAGGGGATCAGTCGCTTAGATTGAACCGGCTTGGTTTATTTTAGCGATCCGCTTAGTGGTGCTGAAGCCCTTAAGAAAAGGTAGAAATTTGATCTGAGCACCCACTGCATCGAGCGCAGCACGCTCGCCTTGATGCAGTGTTTCGATAGTATAATCGCCGGCCTTGGCATAGATGTTGGGCCGAAGTTGTTTGATCTCGTTGATGATGCGCGGCGTATTGAAGATGATGATTCGATCGATACAGCCGAGTGCTGCGAGGCAGTAGGCTCGCTCGGCTTCGCTCTCAATCGGTCGATTCGGGCCCTTGAGTTGGCGGATGCTGGTATCGCTGTTGATGAGGAGCCACAGTTGATCGCCGAGTTGTTTGGCGGCTTGCAAATAATAGATATGCCCCGCATGCAGCAGATCGAAACAACCATTGGTCATCACCATTGTTTGGCCGGCCTGACATAGCGCCGCGCGTTGTTCAATGGCCTGCTCAAGTGTCAGCAGCTTTGTGTTGGCTAAACGCATTAGCAAAGGCCCTCTTGACCAAGGTGTGCGCCGGGAACGAGATAATTCTGTACGTAGTCTGTAACCGAGTCCTGCAGTGAATAGCCTGCTTGGGTATAACCCGTGCTGCGCAGTCTGCTGGTGTCAGCGCAGGTATAGTATTGGTATTTATTCTTAAGGGGCGCAGGCATGTCGATATAGCGAATATTGGGTTTGCGATCGAGTGCAGCAAAAATTGCGCTTGCCAGGGTATTCCAGGTGTTTGCCTGGCCACTGCCGAGGTTGAACAAGCCCTTGGCAGTCGGGGTTTGGGCAAGATGAATGGTCATGGCAACAGCGTCTTTGACATAGAGGAAGTCGCGCATCTGATTGCCATCGCTATAGTCTGGATGGTAACTTTTGAACAGCCCAATTTCACCGGTGGCTTGAATTTGCTCGTAGGACTTGGCCACGAGGCTGCGCATGTCGCCTTTGTGGGCCTCGTTGGGACCGAATACATTGAAGTATTTGAGGCCGACGATCTGTTCGAGCCAGCCCATTCGCTGTGCGTAGCAGTCGAACATGTGCTTGGAATAGCCATACATATTGAGCGGGCAGAGGGTGTGGAGGTCATCGAGTGTGTCATCCATGCCCTGGCGACCATCACCGTAAGTCGCAGCACTAGAGGCATACACAAAACGAATGCCGGTTTGCACCGCCAGACTAGCGAGACATTTACTGTATTCATAGTTGTTGCGAATCAAATAGCTGGCATCGCGTTCGGTGGTTGAAGAGCACGCGCCAAGATGAAAGATGGTGTGAAATTGGTCGAAATAGTCCGGCTTTTGTTTGAGCTTTAACAGCAGTTCGTCAGCCTCAATATAGTCGGCATAACGCAGCGGCACCAAGTTTTTAAACTTTTCATCGCTGCCAAGTATATCGGCGACGACAATATCGCTGTTGCCGGATTCATTCAGAGCGTGAATCAAGGCGCTGCCAATGAAACCTGCGCCACCAGTGACGAGTGTATATTTGTTTGTGCTCATAGTTTAAAATGTATACTCGATCAACTGTTAAACTCGCAAAATATCGAAGTATCGAGATTTATTCGTTTTGCTTCAATAAACTCCTGCAAAATTAACGCTGCAGCTTGAGAATCAATTTCCCCGCTGCGACGATCCGGTTTTTGCTTGTGCTGTTTGAAATCTTGTTCCACCGAGTAAGTGGACAGACGTTCATCAATCCGATGAATCGTCAGACCAAAGCGTTGTTTGATTTCACGGATAAATACATCGACTTGTTGGGCTTTGAAGCCGACCGAACCATTCATATTAAGCGGATAGCCACAAACAATTTCATCAACCCGGCGCAGCTTGATCAGGGCTTCGATATGCTGAACACGCGCCTTCTTGGTAGCGGCTATCGCAGCCTCAAGTGGCACGGCAACCCCGAGTTCATCGGCATACGCGAGACCGATCCGTTTCTCTCCCCAATCGATGCCTAAATAGTTCACGCTATCCTCAAATCAAATGCCGCAACGCCGCCTTGGCTCCAATCGCTTGAACCAGCGACTTAATCTGCTGCGCTTTGTCTGCATGACATACAAGGGTTGCATCGGCGGTCTTCACCACAATCAGATCCTGTACCCCCAGTAACGCGACCAAATGCGCTTCATCCCGCGAGAAGACAATATTACCACTGGAGTCTTGTAGATGCGCCACGCCGCGCACGACATTGCCCGCCTCGTCGAGCGGATAGTGACGCGCCAAGGCCGCCCACTCACCCACATCATCCCAATCAAAGCAAGACTCAACCATCACCACATTGGTCGCTTTTTCAATAATCGCATAATCGACAGAGATCTTCTCCAGACTTGGATAATGTGCGGCGAGTACCGTATCAATTGCAGTGCCTGAGGCCAAGCCGGCCTCAATCGCTTGCAGGGCATGCCACAAATTCGGTGTATGTGTCGCCAATTCTGCAGCAATTGAAGCAGTCGACCACACAAAGATGCCGGCATTCCAACAATAATCCCCGGAATCAAGATAGGCCCGGGCGGTGTCTGCATCTGGTTTCTCAACAAAACGTGTGACCTTGAACACATCGTGTCCCGCAAACGGACCAAGCAAGGCTCCCTGCTGGATGTACCCGTAGGCGATGGCAGGTGAACGTGCCGGTATGCCCACCGTCGCCAACACGGGGCGTGCCTCTGCCACCGCAAAAGCGGCCTGCAAACTTGAGCGAAAGCCTGCAGCATCCTGAATGACCGCATCGGCCGGCAACATGGCAAACGATGCATTTGGATTTTCACGCCGCACCAGAATCGTCGCCAGCCCGACTGCCGCAGCTGTATCACGCCCAACCGGTTCGCCGATTACTTTTGCCGGATCCAGTTCAGGGCAGCGCTCAAGAACTGCGGCGCGCTGTTCCAAATTGGTAATCACAAAGATATCGCTCATCGGCACCAGCCCATTCAAACGATCAATGGTTTGGGCCAACATCGCTCGATCACCGACAATTGGCAGCAATTGTTTCGGACAAGTCAGACGACTCTCCGGCCAAAAACGCTCACCTCGGCCGCCCGCCATGATTACTACGTATCGATTTGCCATAACGACTATGGTTGCCTGATAAGCTGATATGGCAAGACTGAATGTATAATCGGTCCGGCAGTTTAATGCTCAACTGTTGCAGTGGGCACGCCCAAACCTGAACCCGGCATGGTGCGGATATGCAGATCTCGCTGTGGAAAGGCAATCTCAATCCCTTCGGCTTGAAAACGCTGGCTAATTGTATCGTGCAGTGCTGTAATCGTACTGACTCGGTTATTCATATCCGGTAAATAAGCGCGTAATTTTAAATTTAACGAACTATCGGCAAACTCCTCAAAGCTAGCCAGCGGTGCCGGATCAGGCAGTACATTTGGATGTGCCTGCGCGATTTCAACTAACAGCTCCTTGGCACGAACCGTGTCACTGCCATAGGCCACCCCAACCTCAATGATCACACGATTGATTGTATTACTCAGGGTCCAATTAATCAAAGCATCTGAAATAAATTGCTTGTTCGGCACGACCAATTCCTGTCGATCCCAATTCGTAATTGTGGTCGCACGCATACGAATCTGGGTAACGGTTCCAGTCACCTCGTTGATTGTAATCACGTCGCCGACACGAATCGGCCGCTCAAACAATAAAATAATACCACAAACAAAATTAGACACAATCTCTTGCAGACCAAACCCGAGTCCCACACTGAGAGCGGTTGCGATCCAGCCAAACATCGACCAATTGACATGTAATACGCTAAAAATTATCGCCAGACCAATCGCCAAGACAATGTACTGCACGATTGAAGTAATTGCGTAACGCGTACCGACCTCCATCGTCGAGGCTCGCAAACCGGCAAGTTCAAGCAATCCAGGTAAATTCTTAACCACGATAATGGTAATAATCAGAATAGCGCTTGCATTGAAGAGATCAAACAGATTGAGCCAACCAGCGATTTTAATCTGCTCAAATACCGCATCTGCAGGTATCATTGCAGACCATAGAAACCACAGCGAAAGAATCACCGCAATGGTAAATAACGACCTCATCAGGCGGCGCGTCTGTTGACCGATGGCTTGCAGATCGAGTTCGGGTTCTTTCAGTTCCAGCGATATTTTTTCCGAAGATGTGCGGTCCTCTTTCATTGAAGCCGATTGCTCCAGCCGGATGCGGCGTGCCTCAAGTGCTTCAACCAGAGCCAATTTACGCTCTCGTATCATGAACCAGCGAACTGTAGTAAAATAACAAAAGCTTCCCAGGGTTGCGATTCCCAGTGATGCGACAAACTGCAGACTCAGCACCATCGCAGTGACAAAGTAACCTACAATCGCAAGGATCATCAGCAGAAGTGGACAACTTAGCAACAGGGGAAACCACAAAGGCTGAGTCCGTGTGAACCAACGTTGCGGATGGGCCTTTATCGCATCTGCAAACATACCGGATTTGGCATTGAAAATCTGCCACAGTGCAATCAACAGCCAAAATTGCAGACCCAGATAAAAAAAGCGCCCAATCCAATCAAGGCGAAATGAATTTTGCTCATACAATAAAGAACAGATAATCACTAAGATCGGCAACCCAATTAGCATGAATATGTACAGTAATCGGCGCAAACGATTCGTATGCGCTGCATGCCAGCCAAAGTGGGCAATGCCCAGGCCACCAGGTCGACAGGCAACCAACAGAAAATTAATCCACAAGGAAATATAAAATGACCAGCGCAATCCACGCGCCACCCCAAGTAACCAATCAGAAGATCCAGGATAACGCTCAAATACCCAGGAAAGACTGCCGAGTAACATGGGGAACGGTAATGCCAATAACGCTGTACCGACAATCGCACGCACGGTATGTGCAAATTTGTCCGTTGATGTATGGCGAATATGGGTGGCGGTTTCTTCAATGACTTGGTTAAATCGGCGCCTAAAAGCAATCAAACTGATCCATGCAGCAGACCACAAGATAAGTAAATAACTGTATTGGTGAAAGGTTTGCTGAATCGCACCAATCAGTTCTGTAATTCGCCCACGGCGAAACAACCAGTCCCAGGCATTGTTAAAATCAAATATCTTGATTGACCACAGGGCAGGAGAACTCTTTTTCCAGAACAATTTTTCCCACAAATAGTCACGTACTTTGATCACGAGCAAGCGATAGTGACGCTCAGCCGTATCCATTTTTGAATATACTTCGATCAACAGCCCATAATTTTTAACTAATTTACGCAGCAATTGTTCGCGCATCTTTAATAATGAGGCAACTTCAACACGAGGCGAAGTAGCGAAATGATTCGATTCTTGATCTAGGGCTTGCAGGCGTTGTTCATAATTAAATTCGTCAAGCCGAATGCGCTGGATTTCTAATTTACGGGCATCAAGTGAATGAGTAAGTTGATTTAAATTCGGGAGTTTACGACGTTGCTCGATAAGATCCTGACTCCAAATTCCGTCCGATTCACCTAACTCCACCTCTTTTTGAATCTGACTGAATTGTTTCGTAAGCATACTAGGCAAGACTGACAATTCACGATGTGCCTCACTTGCCTGACGCAAATGCTGAGTGGAATCCTTCAACGTGAGCACCAGTGTATACACCTCTTCAGCCAGTGTAGATACCTCTGAATCCCAACCATCGGTTATTTGCATGTAATCTTGTGCATCCGCAATCAAACGATCCAGCTCCGACATTTGTGCTCGATCTAACGCTTTTTGGTACGTATTTAAAGTAGCCTGCGCATTCTTTACTTTCCGATTCACCAACTGCTTTTTTACAATTAACAGATCAGAACGATCCGCGTGACTATTTAACTCTTGCTCTAGCATAACGATCTCCGCTTGAAGTTCTTTACGCTTAGCCTGTAGCAACGTATGCGCCGCTCGATCTTGGGCCGCCACATCATCCACATCGCTAGCTAACGATGCACTCAGGCGATCCAGTTCTGATCGAGCCTCTGGCAAACGTGCAGCAATCTCAACAGGACGGGCCTTAAGAGCGGTCAATTCTTGTGCTAAACTTTTGTTTGAATCATTTAGCTTCGCCACAATAGATTGATTCACATCAACAGCTTGTCGAAGTTCGTCAACAGTACGGGTGCTAGGTGTCTCGGCAATTGCTTCCACTAGAGATAAATCCTGTAGTTGCTGTTGTACGGCCTGCGTCTCCGTACTTGCTGAATCCGTCAATGCCCGATAGTTCATCAAGCTATCCATATGAGCCCAGGCGTTGCTGAGTGATTGGAGCGACTCTGCATAAACCGTTTGCAGTTCAGCCTTCTCGTCATCACTCAAATCAACAGCAGCATCAATGGCTGCCATAGTTGCTTCAACTCTTTCAATTTCGGCAAGAATGAATGTATTTGGATCAGATAATTGTGTTGATTGTACCGTTTGCCCGTAGGAACCATGAGGCGACACGGTTAGCAGCAATGAAATCAACGAAAAAAAACTGGAAAATGAACATTTAAACATGGGCTGTCACTAAATTGTATGAGCAAAAACTTATACGGAACCCTATTCTCTACAAGCGGAAAGCATATGGTCGAGAGGGCCACACAGCACTAACTGGCATCTCATATAGGCACCATTCGGATCCTGTCCCAAACGATCAAGCCGAGTTGGCTTTTGGAAACAGCTTGCGTAAAAACAATTCTCGATGGACCACACTCGCACCATGTGTGTGCAATGCGGCACGGTGAGCGGCAGTACCATAGCCCTTGTGTCGGGCAAAACCGTATTCAGGATAGGCCTGATGCAGTTGGTCCATCACGCGGTCACGGCAGACTTTTGCCACAATACTCGCGATGGCAATCGCGAGTGACTTGCCATCGCCTTTGACCACTCCGGTATGTGCATAGGGGAACGCTTGCAGGGCACGCCCATCGACCAGAATGCGTAGCCGGGCCGGCGATGCAAGCAATGGCTCATCAGGTGTGCACAAAGGGAGTGTCCAGGCCGCGGTGCATGCGGCCAGGTCCTCGACGGCTCGGCGCATTGCCAGACGAGTCGCGCCTAAAATATTCAGTTCCGCGATCTCTTTTACGGAGCCCGAGGCCACCGCAATGTCGAGCATGCCTTGACTGCGCAAGTGTTCAATGCATTCGAACTGTTGCGCTCGTGCCCGGGCACTTAATTGCTTCGAATCGTTAATTGCAGCACTCAGATCCAGTGCAGTGGACGACGCAAAAAAGGCACGTCCCAGCACACAGGCAGCGGCCATCACAGGTCCTGCTAGGCAACCGCGTCCGGCCTCATCAATTCCAATCAACCATTCAACAGATTGAAGTTGCTGCTGATCATATGCCTGTAATCCATTCATGACCACTTGTACGATTCAATCAAGCACTGCGAACGCTTAGTATTTTGCCCAGGCCGGCTTGTCGGGCGGCTTCAGCCCTTGCGCTTCGTAAGCGGTCTTGAAGTGCATTTTAGCATAACCAGCCAATTCGCCCGGGCCTTTGCTCGCGACGATTTTCTGCGCTTGGGCACGCACCTGAGCATTCGCACCTTTCATCAATGGTTCGCCGAGTACGTCGTGCAATTCTTTGGAGAGCCGCTTCATTTCACGCACATAAATGGCCCGGGCCACGATTGATGCCGCGGCAACCACCGGATCGGATTCTGCCTTGGTGCGGCTGATTAATTTAAATCCCTTGCGCTCGCGTATATATGCATCCACCAATTTCTGTTTGGTAAATTGGTCGAGCAAGCCCCACGTGGCCGGGCGTTTATCCAAGGCTTCGTTCAGGCAACGCCCATGATACCAGGCGAGCAGTTTATTTAAATTATCACCAAACTTGCGATACAAATGATTGTATTTGGTCATCCGCGCAAACGCGGTGGCAATCACCACACCCTTCGTTTGACGGATTTGTTTGTCCAGCTTGAGAATGGTGCTGTCGGTAATCTTCTTACTGTCACAGACCCCGGCCTCAATCCACTCACGCACCATGGCTCCATCCGCCACCACACAGGCCGCCACCAACGGACCAAACAAATCGCCCTTGCCACTCTCATCACACCCAGCATGCAAGGTAAACCATTCAGGATGATGCACTTCATCGTAGCCTAGACGCGCCTCACCAGTAATTTCCGCCTCCAAAATATCGCGCACAAAATCTTCAGTCTGCTTGCCCTGCACCACAAGTTTGCCGCTCTGATAGCCCACCACGTTCACACCATCGCCCTTAAACGCAAACTGCGAATACGCCACATCATAATGCGTCCACGCACAGGCGGGATCCGAGTCCAAACGCTCACCCAACTGTTCCAACTGTGCGTCATTCAGCTGGATCGTATAGATCGTTTTAACGTTGGCAGCATCGTCCTCCGTGGTGGGTGTCTTCTTTTTAGGCATGGTTTCAGATCAGATAACTTGTCAATTTGAGCAGTAAGGACATTCAAGGTTCGACGTTCAATATTGAATATTGGATGCTGCCTGGAAAATGTCACTGCTCTCACAATCCGAAGCCTTTCAGCAGGCACTTGCGGACTGGTATCGTACCGCGCAACGTCCACTTCCCTGGCGCACCGATCCGTCGCTCTACAAGACCGTGGTCTCTGAGTTCATGGCGCAGCAAACCCAGATCAACACCATGCTGCCCTACTTCGATCGCTGGCTGCGACGCTTCCCCAATTTCGAGACCCTGGCAGCTGCCTCTGCTGATGACGTGCTCAAGCACTGGGAGGGGCTGGGCTACTACAGCCGCGCTCGCAACCTGCATCGCCTCGCCCGCGAATACCTTGACTTGGAGCGCAAACCAACCAGTGCGACGGAATGGCAGGCACTGCCTGGAATCGGTCCGTATACTTCGGCCGCAATCAGTTCAATCGCGCAAAATTTCCCTGCAGCGGTGGTAGACGGCAATGTCGTACGCATTCTCGCACGCCTCACCAACGATACACGTTGCTTTAAACACAACGGTGAGGCAGTAATGGCCTTCACCTCGACTGCCGTGGGCCTGCTCAACACCGCTGCACCAGGTCATCATAATCAGGCAATGATGGAACTCGGTGCTACGGTTTGTCTCAAACACAACCCTTTATGCACCGTCTGTCCGGTTGTGCACTTTTGCCACAGTGCGGCACACGGCAATCCCAAAGACATCCCAAACATTCAACGCAAAGCGACCAAAGCAGTTGCGATCGACCGCTTGTGGATCATCGAGCACGGCAAACTCCTACTTCACCGCATTCCCAACGATGCCAAACAACTTGCGGGGCAGTATGAATTGCCCATCCGCACCCAGCTTCCAACCAGGCTGACATTTGGCAAAGTCCTGGCAACCAAGACGCGCGGCATCACCAATAAACGAATCAAAGAAACCATCTACCAAGCTTTTCCCCCGGCACTGCACTTGCAGTCCTCCAATTTGCACTGGATTGCACTGGAACAGCTGGACCACATTACTCTGTCTGGCCCGCATCGCCGCTGGATTAAGGAACTGTTGCGGCTGGAAAATTTCAAGACAACTACTGCATGAAACGTAGAGCCGATTGTAGCATCCAGCAATTTTATGCACACTTGGTAAGCCAACCACTGCCATCGACTGTTCCCCTGGAGCACTGATGATACACTCTTTGAACCACTTGGACTAAGTGATCAACACGTCCAGCAGAGCATGTAGTTTGATCTCTGTTTCATGCATTTCCTGATCGGGATCAGAGCCCTCAACGATACCGGCACCCGCATACAGGCGGGCGGTCTTTCCATTAATCAGCGCCGAGCGTATGCCGACCACCATCTCGCCTTCATTGAGATGATTAAACCAACCCACGACACCCGCATACAGGCTGCGATCCATCTGCTCCAAATCGGCAATGCGTGGCACTGCGGCTTCACGCGGCGTGCCACCAACCGCTGGAGTCGGATGCAATTCGCCGAGTATATCGAGCAAATGCACCGATTTGCCAACTTCAGCACGAATCTGTGTGCGCAAGTGCTGAACATTGGCCAGTGCCAACAGTCCGGGAGGGGCTTCGGCGATGGCAATGACACCTTTTTTTGCCAGACGGCGGATAATCGAATCGCGCACATAGGCATGTTCATGCTGATCTTTGGTACTCTCTAGAAGCGCTCGGGCATAAGCGGCATCTTCACCAGCAGTTCGGCCTCGTCGCGCCGAACCAGCGATTGCTTCAGTCAAGAGATGACCCGCTCGAATGTGCAACAAACGTTCCGGGCTGGCACCAATAAAACTGCCTGCTACGCCGCCGCCAAATGAGAAGGTGCAACAACCGCTGAAACGTTCACGCAAGCGATTCAAGGCGGTCAGGGGCTGCCAAGGTCGATCTGCGTTCAACTCAATGCCCCGAGCCAACACGATTTTTTGATACGCACCGGAACGAATATCTGCCAAGGCGGCCTGAACTGCGGCTGGATAATGCTGTGCAGCTAGTTCGGTTTGTCGCACATTTTGTGCCGCTACAAGCTGCTCAGACGGCCCCTCATTCGGGACATAGTCAAATGCATTAAATTTAGCATATGCAGCCCAGACTCGAGCCACTAGGGCATCGATATTCGTTGTCGCATCGATGCGCACATTGGCGACTGCACCGTAAGTACCCCTGAAGCGCGACACTTGCCAGCGAGGTATAAAAACGGTTGCGGCGGGAAAGGCCGAGCCATCCGCGACCGAGTCATTAAAACTAAAGGCTGTAAAGAAATGTGGCCCACTAAACGGTGCGTTTAGATCGCCCACCGCAATTGTGTGTTGCAAAATGTGCTCCGCAAATGCCTTCACCCGGGCGAAACGATCCGCCCCGTCAAAACTTGCCGCCACCACCGCTTCCGCTCCCGCCAATGCCTCTTCATCAGCCGCGCGCTCCATATAGAAATGTAACTCCTTCGGTTCGTAAATCGATTCAAGCACTGCCAGCGGTGCGATGTGCTTGACTGCCAAAGAAATACTCGCAATTTGAAAGTGTTTCTTGATGCGGGCCGTCTCCCGACACCCTTCCAAAAAAACACGCAGAGCCGTTTGATCGCGCTCCGGCAACATATTGGAAGGTATGATTTGCATTAACGGCAACAAAGGCCACGCATAGTCAAAGTGCAATACGTAAGTCATCTACGAGCCAACCCGCAAGCGTTTGCAGTTTCGTTGCATAGATGCCGCATTTTAATTTTGCGCTCAACCGTATTATGCAATCTTCATAGTCATTGATGAGCCATTTTAACGACCGCCAAACCAAGGACTTTCTTCCCATTAACTTTGAGCAGGAACTCAACCGTGCACAATATGCCGCCGTCACGGCAGCACCAGGCCCTTCACTTGTGCTAGCCGGAGCAGGCTCGGGCAAGACGCGCACCCTCACATACCGCGTTGCTTACTTGCTATCCCAAGGCATCCCAGCCTATCAGATTCTCCTGCTCACCTTCACCAACAAGTCGGCCAAAGAAATGCTTGAACGTGTTGAAGCGCTAACCGGCATCAATCAGCGTCAGTTGTGGGGTGGGACCTTTCACAGCATCGCACAGCGCATTCTCCGCCTGCATGGGGAGGCGATTGGCCTCAAACATGGATATACCATCCTTGACGAAAGCGAAGCTGAAGCGCTGTTGAAAAATGCCCTCCACCACGTGGATTCACAATTTATCAAAGTTAAGCACCATCCCAAGCCAAAGGTCGTGCACCACCTGATCAGCTATGCCCGCAACACCTGCCGTACCGTGTTTGAAGAAGCGCAAGAACGCTACCCATGCCTGCCTGAGGTTACACAAAAAATTGCCGATAGTTACACGGTCTACCAGGAGACTAAATTAGCCCAACAAGTAGTCGACTATGACGACCTGCTTGAATATTTACTTAAGTTGTTGCGCGAGCATCCTGAAATCGCGGCGCAGTATCAGGAGCGCTTTAAGCACATTCTGGTCGATGAATTTCAAGACACCAATCGTCTACAATCCGAGATCGTCGACCTACTTGGGGTGCACCACCAGATTATGGCTGTGGGTGATGACGCTCAGTGCATCTACACCTGGCGCGGTGCCAATTTTGACAACATCATGCAGTTCACGGAACGACATCCTGGCGCAGCCATTTACAAAATCGAAACCAACTATCGCAGTTCGCCGCAGATCCTTGAATTTGCCAATGCGGTGCTCAACGCACAAGCGGCCACAGCTGCGGGTTATTCGAAAGAGCTGCGTGCCGTATGTCCGGATGGCGAGAAGCCTTACTTCACTCCGGTCATGGATGCCCGGAATCAAGCCCATTTTATTATCCAGCAAATTAATACTTTGCTCAACGCGGGTCATAAGCTATCCGAGATTGCCGTGCTCTACCGAGCGCACTATCAGGCGATGGACCTGCAGATGGAACTCACCCGCTGCGGGATTGAATATCAAATTACCAGTGGCATTCGGTTCTTTGAACAAGCGCACATCCGAGACTTTAGCGCGCAACTACGATTCGCCTCTAATCCTGCAGATGTATCTGCATTTGTACGCTTCACCGGTCTGTTGCCCAAAGTCGGGCCCAAGACCGCCGAACGTATTCATGCTTTTACCAAACAATTGGCTGAAAAACAGACCAAGGATTTTTTTGAGGTGCTCAACTCCGCAGAGGTGCTCAAAAAAGTGCCCAATGACGCCAAGCAGCAATGGCCCTCACTTGCGGCAACGATTCGCGAAATTGCTCTGGCACTGACCATTGAGACCCCAGCAAAAGTTGTACAGATCGGACTCAATGGCTGGTACAGTGATTGGATTCAAGAAATTTATCCAAACTGGCTCGAACGCAGTGACGATCTACAGAGCCTCATCAGTTTCGCCAGCCGTTTCGATACACTACAAGAACTCCTGGCGCAACTGGTACTACTTGCTGCCGAAACCCATGAGCGTGGCACCGAAATGTCACCCAACTGCCTGCGCCTGACCACCATTCACCAGGCTAAGGGCCTCGAATTCCCGATCGTTTTTGTTATTGGCCTTGCCGAGGGACTGTTTCCACTCAGGCGCATCATTGATCAAGGCAACCTCGATGAGGAGCGCCGACTCTTCTACGTGGCGGTCACCCGAGCCATGCAACAACTCTATCTCACCTATCCAATGCTGAATCAACAGGGCAATACAACCATGCGTCTCAGCCCAAGTCGTTTTATTCGCGAGATTGATGTGAGCCGCTATGAAACTTTACGCGCCGCCCCCATGCGCAGTTGGTAAATAGTAACCGAGATCCAAAACTTAAATCTAGCCGGGGCCAGCCCTGAACTGCAAAGGCCTGTGCGGTTGACTGACACCATCTGGATCGCATCAGTGGAACTTTTTTCCATGGTGTGTGTGGCGTGTTCGCAGCAGGCCACAACAACAATACACCAGTGGAAGGATGGTGATAGCGGTAAGTATCCACCAGAATTTAGCCCAGCTGTAAAGATCCTCAGTGACTGTATTTTGGTAGATAAGTTCGCACACAAAGCTGCCAATAATGCCTGCCACACTCATCACCAATAAGCTGTACAGGGCCTGTGCCTGCCCGCGTATCCCCGGATCGACCCGACGATCCACAAAAATCCGCCCGGTGACAGTCATGCAGGTATAGATCGGCCCATGCAGCGCAATGCCGAGCCAAATAATTGGCAGCAATCCATTCGTTCCGGACCAGGCCAATATGGCAAACCGGATCAGCCCAAGTACCATCGATAGCATCAACATCCAGCGCATGCGATAACGTCCGGCAAAGGCACTCAATAACAACATCGCAAAGACTTCAGTCCCCTGCCCAATACTCATCTGCACCGTCGGGTGGGCACTCCCAAAAATCTTCAACATCGTTGGCACCATCATAAAAAACGATACGTAAGGAATTGCAATCAAACTAGATGCAATATACACAACACGCATTTCTCGATGTTTCAAAAGTCCAAAGGCACTCAGGCCCAATACGGCGCGCCAGCCTCGACTGGCCTGATCTTCCGGCAGGGTTGCCGGCAGGACAAAGCAGGCCGCGCCCATTAACACATGCACACAGGCAGCGATCCGTCCGGCATCCGCTGATGCATCCAGGCCCATGGCACTAATCATCACCCCCGCACTGATCCAGCCAAGGGTCCCACACATGGAATACAAGGGAAAGGACTTCTCCGGATTGGGTAGATTCGCCAGCTTGATCTTGGTAATCAAGGCAATCATTGGGGCCGAAATCCAGGCATAGCAGGCTTGAAAGCACAAATACCAACCCGGGTGCCAGCCCCCTTTCAAACAGGAAAATGCCAGCCATAAGAAAAATGCCCCGCTCAAGGCCAGCAGTCCAAGCAACTTCTGCGCCTCAATCCTTCGATCTGAAAGCGATGCAAACGCAAGTGTTGAGGCAATCGCCATCAACGGAGTCAATGCCACGACATAGGGCAATATCCAGCGTGCCGCATAACTCTGCAGAATGTTCGGCAATGACGGCATCCACATGCCCATCGGCATGAACATGAGAAACATCACAATCCCCATCATATAGCGACGTTGTTCGATGGTCAGGCGCATACGTACGACAATGGGTATACCAGCTCACAAAAAAAGGCGACTATTGTTTTATTTAAGATGTCAATACTGACCGAAAAGCGGTAAGTAGTCTGTCCTTTAGTCAATCACAACTTGTTTGTCAGCCAATATTTTCAGTATGAAATTTCTTTCCCGTATCGTCGTCGCACTTGGTTTGGAGACCATGCTCATCCGCCAAGACCCCATACATCTTGAACTGAAGGTGCGCGGACTCACACGCTTTATTCCGTTTCGACCGAGTCACTCGCAACCAATCCTGAATCAATAGTCCATCGACCCTTGTTCATCTCACAGGTCTTCCAACATGACGAGTCAACTCGAACTGACACCACATGGTGTGATTATTTGCCACGACAAAGAACATCCGGCATTGGCCACGTTTCAGGACTCTGAAGCTGCAGGATTAATCCGTATTGCAAGCCAAAAGCTAGCGGCGGATAGCGACGCCTCTGTGCGATACTGGAAAGAGTATGCTGAACAATTCATTCGTGCGCTTTGCTACATTCCGGAAACCGATCAAACCGCAGCAAACATTCAGGCACCCAGCGCTGCGAATCTCGCCGAACAGATACTCAATGCGCCCCCCATGCGAGGTGCCGAGTATCTCTCAATCAATACCCTGAGTGCTATTTGGAAACGTCTCGAAAACTGGACAGCGGCACAAATCGAAGCACTCGGCAGTCTCAGCAGCGTGCTTAACACGCATGCCCCCTTGTGGTCACGTGTCGGACGCGTCACCCTGCACCTTGCCGAAAATAAGAACGATCCTGACTATCCATTTGCCTTTATGGCCTCCTATGCATCGGGGCTCTCAAACAGCGGCCGCCTCCAGCAACGACCACTAGGCAAGGCACTTAACGAATACGCCGGTGACAATAACAAAGCCGCCCTGCTGAAACTGCTGGCACCGCTTAATGCCGCAGCCAAACGATGCCCATTCATTGCGAATCTGATCGAAACCAGCGATATTTTTCACCCCTTGATATGGCTACCGAATGAAGCCTATCAATTCCTGCAAAGTGTCCCGAAATACGAAGATGCGGGCTTGCTGGTGCGCCTGCCAGACTGGTGGAAAAAACGCAGCCGACGCCCACAAGTCGGGGCTACAATCGGCACTGCCGCAGTTGCTTCGGTTGGGCAACGGGCCTTGCTCGACTTTAAGCTGAAAGTGGTGGTCGACGGCCAAACACTCTCGCCCGAAGAGATAGATGCGATCCTCGCTGGTGACGATGGCCTCATTCTGCTGCGCGGCCAATGGGTGGAAGTCGACCGCCAAAAACTACAACAAGCACTAGATCACTGGCAGACGGTGGCAGCCGATGGGACACTCTCCTTCGCCGCAGGCATGCGCCTGCTTGCGGGCGCACCGATGAATCTGCAATCAAGCGACGAACTGCCATTACAGGAGGACTGGGCCTTTGCTGAAGCAGGCGATGCACTCGCAGAAATCCTGGCCCAACTACAGGATCCCGAACGGCTTGCCCCACCGGCCGGGCTCAAGGCAAGCCTCCGCCCCTATCAGGAAGTCGGCCTCAACTGGCTCTGGTTCTGCACACAAACGGGACTCGGTGCCTGCCTGGCCGACGACATGGGTCTCGGTAAAACAATCCAACTGCTCGCCGCACTGCTACGTAAACAAGAAGATGGCAAGGACTCACGCCCTGCACTACTGATAGTGCCCGCATCCCTGCTCGGCAACTGGACCCACGAAGCCGAAACATTTGCCCCGTCACTGCGACGATTCATTGCCCATCCCTGCGCCTGCAATTCGGCCGCACTGAAAGCCCCGGCGGCGACAACAGTCGCGGCCACTAATCTCGTCATTACCACCTACGGGATGCTCACTCGCCTTGACTGGCCCCTGCAAACCGAATGGAGCTGGGTGATACTCGACGAAGCTCAGACGATTAAGAATCATTCGACACTGCAGAGCAAAGCAGTGCGCAAGCTCAAAGCTGATGCCCGTATCGCCCTTACTGGCACCCCAATTGAAAACAGCCTTGGCGATCTATGGTCGCTGTTCGACTTCATCAATCCCGGCTTGCTTGGAACTGCCGGGCAGTTCGGTAAATTTATTAAAACACTACACAGCGCCAACAGCGACCACTATGCACCGCTACGCAAATTGGTCAGCCCCTACATCTTGCGACGCCTTAAAACAGACCCGTCCATTATCAGTGACCTACCCAACAAGACCGAGATCAAAGTTTTCTGTGGTCTCAGCATTGCGCAGGCAAAGCTCTACAAGCAAACCGTCGACTCACTTGAACAAGCATTGACCATTACCGATGGCATAGAGCGCAAAGGATTGATATTGAACTACCTCATGCGTTTCAAGCAGATCTGCAATCATCCGGATCAATTGACTGGCCGCAACGAATATAATCCCTGTCACAGTGCCAAATTTGAACGACTCGAGGAACTCGCTGGCCAGATCAACTCGCGCGGTGAAAAGCTGTTGCTCTTCACCCAATTTCGCGAAATGACCGATCCATTGGCGGAATACCTCGGCACGATTTTCCAGCGTCCCGGCCTCATCCTACATGGAGGCAGCCCGATCAAGCAACGCCAGCAAATGGTTGAGCACTTCCAACGTGAAGACGGCCCCCCCTTTTTCGTGCTGTCGCTCAAAGCCGGCGGCACTGGACTCAATCTCACCGCAGCCGCTCATGTGATCCACTTTGACCGTTGGTGGAACCCGGCAATCGAGAACCAGGCAACCGACCGCGCCTTTCGCATCGGTCAACAACGCAATGTGCTGGTGCATAAATTCATCACTAGCGGCACGGTTGAACAAAAAATCGACCAAATACTATCGGCCAAACAAGCCACCACCGATCAAATCCTCAGTGTTGGTGCCGAGAAGTCATTGACTGAACTGAGTAATCAGGAATTAATTAAGCTCATTCAACTTGATCTTCAACATACCGATACTACCCCATGAGTTGGAACCACTACAATAATTTCAAATATGTTTCAGTCACCGAGCGCAAACAACAGGCACTTAAAAAAATCAAAGTGCTGCAACAATCCGGTGCGCAGCTTGAGCCCATAACAACGGTCGGCACTCGTGGACTGATCGCAAAGAGCTTCTGGGGCAAAGCCTGGTGCAAGCATCTGGAAGCCTTGAGTGATTACGCCTATCGACTGCCCCGCGGACGCAGTTACGTACGCCACCACGCGGTCATCGACCTCAAGATTCAAGCGTACACTATCACTGCGCTCGTCAATGGATCAGAACTTTACAAACTCACCATCACAATTGCCCCGCTGTCTGGTGCAAAATGGACTGCACTCAAGACACGTTGCCAAGGCCAAATCGGCTCCTTGATTGAACTGCTTCAGGGCAAATTATCGGATCAAATCATGTCACTTGTGACGGACTCCGGCAATGGCCTGTTCCCGCAAGCCGACGAAATTCACTTCAATTGCGACTGCCCTGACTGGGCTAACATGTGTAAACACGTCGCAGCGGCTCTTTACGGTGTCGCCGTGCGCCTCGATCAATCCCCCGAACTGCTGTTTACGCTGCGCGGCATTGATCACACTGAGCTGATCACTCTCGACTCTGACCTCAGCGAACTGACCGAAGCGTCCTCTCGCCGTCGGCGCACACTAAAGAGCGACTCACTCAATGCAGTATTTGGCATCGAACTGGACGACAACGATTCATCCGACCAAGCGGCAACGCCGCCTACCAACACTTAAAATCTGCTGCGACTGTCACTTAATACTTGCCGCAGAAAAATTACTACACTAGCTCTATCATTTGTTTTGATATACGACTCTACCCAAAGCCAAGCAAAATGGCTCTGGATAATGCGATTCTCGTCAGACCTGCCGGGGTGAATTTATGAGTCAATCGAATCAATCCACAGATATGTGTTTTGTCGGCCAGGACTGTTCTGGCACCCATCACACCCATTAAAAATCATCATATATATTAAGATGCCAGAATTCGAAGAATCCAATTCACAACCAAATCCAAACCACAGTTACACACCACGCACGGACGCGTCTCAAAAGCCACGTAGTCGGCGCCGTAGTGGTGGATTTAAAACTGAAGTCGCCTCCTCTGCGAGCGCAGCCATTGGCGAAGTCGACGCCAGCAGCGCCTTAAACAGTGAAAAACTCAGCGGCCATACCAGCCCGCAAGACTCAGACAAGTGCTGCAAAACCGAGCGCTCCTCAGCGACGGCGGAACTGGAAACACCAGGCCAACCAGCAGCCGACGCTGAACCTGCTAAAATCGGGCAACAACAAGAAGCCGCAGATGATGCAGCGCACGCCCATCGGGCACCATTACCAGAACGACGTACCAATCCTCAGCCAAGTACTGCAACCCTGGCCGCGATTAAGATTGTCGAAACCAGAATTGCCGAGCGCCGCAGCAAACGTGACGCCCGACGCAAAGAGCGCGACCAAGATCATTCAGGAAAGTGCAAACCGCAACGAGAGGCTCGCGGCCAACAGCTCCCCAGTAACAACCGTCGGCATTCATCCGCTCGCAAAAATGGCCTACTCGCGACGATCAACCGATTTTTTGCCAAACTGTTTAACAGCGAACCAAAGCCGGTCGAGCAGCACCGGCCTAAGCGCAGCAGTGCCAAGCGCCAAAGCGCACATCATGGTAGTAAGCGGGTCCGTGCTGGACAAACGCGAGCCACTACTGGCAAGCGTAGTGAGCAAACCCGACGTGTCGGCAATCGCAATCGATCCAGTCACCGACAGCACGTCGGGAAGCGTCACTCGGCACAATCTCGCTGAGCAGTAAGTCTTCCTCCGCATACGGCGCAAATACAATGGATGTTTTTAAAATAAGCGGTAACGGGCCATTACATGGAGAGATCGAAGTGAACGGGGCCAAAAATGCCGCCTTGCCAATCCTGGCGGCGACCTTGCTCACCGACGAAACCGTGGTGCTCAAAAACGTTCCCGATCTGAGTGACATGCACTCTATGATCCATATCTTGCAGCACATGGGCGCCGAAGCCATACAAACCGAGCCAGCCACATGGCAGATCAGGGCCAAGACGATCAGACACATCGCACCCTATGAATTAGTGTGCAAAATGCGTGCGTCGGTGTGCCTGCTCGGTCCCCTTGTGGCACGTATGCGCCGCGCAGAAGTTTCCATCCCCGGCGGTTGCGTGATCGGACCTCGACCGATTGACCTACACATCAAAGGTTTACAAAAGCTCAACTGCAAGGTTGAGATTTCCAACGGCTACATACACGTTGATGCCGCCGCCCTCAAAGGCGGCTCGATTTTTCTCGGTGGCCGTAGCGGCAGCACCGTAACCGGCACTGCCAATATAGTGATGGCAGCCGTGCTCGCACCCGGCATAACACGCGTGGAATGTGCTGCTTGCGAACCGGAAATAGTCGATCTGTGTAACTGTCTGATACAAATGGGGGCCAATATTCAGGGCGTTGGTAGTCCCGAATTAATCATTACCGGCGTAGACAAACTGCATGGTTGTACACATTCCGTGATTGCCGACCGCATCGAAGCCGGAACCTTTATAATCGCCGCCGCCATCACGCGCGGCGATGTGACCATCAAGGGTATCCCACCCAAACTGCTCGGCGCATTCCTCGACAAGCTGGAAGAGGCGGGGCTTCCAATGCACTTGACTGAGAATAGCATTCGTATCCTGCCCTATACTGGATCGCTCAAGCCGGTCGATGTAATCACACTCCCACACCCTGGCTTTCCCACTGATTTACAAGCACAGCTCAGCGCTTTGATGACACAGACCGATGGCCTCTCAATCATTACCGAGCGCATTTATCCGAATCGTTTCATGCACGTGCCTGAACTACAGCGAATGGGCGCAAACATTGCCATAGAAGGTGCCAGCGCCATCATTAAGGGCCGTAGCAAACTCTCTGGAGCGCCAGTGATGGCCTCCGACTTGCGTGCATCCGCCGCCTTGATCCTCGCTGCATTTGCGGCGAACGGCGAGACCTGGATTCAACGCATCTACCACCTTGACCGCGGCTATGCCAACTTTGAGCAAAAGCTAGCCGGGATTGGCGCAAAAATAGAGCGCCTTAGCGAAGCAGACATGCCTCATGAACTGCAAGGAGAATAAAATCCTTAGGTCAAGTGCGTAGCCGCCACCACAGCAAACCAAGTGGCGAAGCTTACTCAATCGCATGTGTGTCAAGTTTACGTGCCACCTTCAGCAACTTTAGCTTTGCCAACTGGGGAACGCCGTCCGCAAAAGGCATCTGCACCTCTCCCTGAATCAGTGGTAGTGCGTATTTATAGAAGTTGTAATTTAGGCTTACACCATCTTCATTGATCCAACTCTCTGGCAATTTCTTTACACCATTCGCAATCTCCGACAGCGGCGCGAGACCTGTTTCGCAGCTATACTGATCTCCGTCACCACGCAGCAGGGTGACCATTTTATCGCTTTCACCGGCAACTGCAGCAGTCACCGCAGCTTGTCCCACAAGGTAAGCTTCATCGTTATCTGCCTGCGAGGAACAGTGCGCCGCCGCACGTTGCGACATCCCTAGAGAGACCGAACGTACTTTGACTTGTAAGGTCTCTTCAACCAGACCCCGCAAGTATTCACCAGCACCTCCCAGTTGGGAGTGGCCAAATGCATCTGCACTGGCATCGGCGGTGGCGACATAGTTGCCGTCTGCATCCACTAAGCCTTCACCTACAACAACCACACAGTATTTCTCCTTCTGCAGCACGCGTTGCACATCGGCAATGAATTTTTCCGGTGAAAACGCGACTTCTGGCAGATAAATCAAATGCGGAGCCGCATTTGGTTCATCGCGACTTTTGGCCAGCGTCGCACCGGCAGCGATCCAACCGGCACTACGGCCCATGACTTCAATGATTTGTACCAAATCATGTTGCCCCATAGCCGCGTTGTCGTAGGCAATCTCTTTGACCGTGGTGGCGATGTATTTAACCACACTACCATAGCCTGGAGTGTGATCGGTAGTGACCAAATCGTTATCAATGGTCTTCGGAATCCCAATGACACGCAGTGGGTATCCACGCTCTTGGGCCAATTTACAGATTTTATCGGCCGTGTCTTGGGAATCATTCCCACCAATGTAAAAGAAATAACGAATATTATGCGCTTCAAATACTTGCAGCACACGATCAAAGTCCTGCTGATTTTTAAGCTTGAAACGACAAGTGCCGAGTGCCGCACCGGGAGTGTGCCGCAGGGCACGGATCGTCTGCTGAGTTTCTGCCGCAAGATCAACTAATTGCTCATTTAAGATGCCAAGCACGCCATTTAGGCCACCGTAAATTTCTTCGATACACTCGTGATTGAGTGCTTCGGCAACGACACCTGCTAGGCTGGCATTAATGACAGACGTTGGGCCACCGGACTGGGCGACTAGGCAATTTCCTTCAAGTTCTTGTGACATAAGCAATCTTTTTGTTAATTTAGAGAAACTTGTATCTACGTTCGATTGAATCAAACGCAATACTTAAAGGATTGCATCCGGTATATAATTTGCAGCCGCCGGGAAATGCTGCGCAGCGGCACGCACCGACGCACAAAAATGCTCGACTTGTCCAATTGCCAATCCAGTCATCTCCTGAGCGCGGTTGACGATTTCAGTCAACTGTTTGTCGGAAAGACCGAGACGGGCATCCGTGCTAAGACGGGCGACGAGATCATTGTCAGTGATCGTGCCATGGCGCAAATCACGGACCGTCTGGGTCGCATACTGCTTGATTGCCTCATGCGCCTGTTCGCGGCCAGCACCGGCCTTGACCGCTTCCATGAGGATGGTGGTGGTCGCCAGAAATGGTCCATAACGCCGGTTTTCCTGCTCAATCACTGCCGGATACACTTCCATCTGATTTAATATGGTGATGAACGTATCCAGCAAGCCATCAAGCGCAAAAAAGCTGTCTGGCAGACACACACGTCGTACCACGGAGCAGGACACATCGCCTTCATGCCACTGATCACCGGCCAGTTCACCGGCCATGGTCAGGTAACCTTTAAGAATCACGCCAAAGCCATTCAGGCGCTCACAACTGCGACTGTTCATCTTATGCGGCATCGCCGAGGAGCCGACTTGCCCGTTAGCAAAGCCTTCACTGGCAAGCTCGTGTCCAGCCATTATGCGAAGGGTCTTGGCAAAAGCAGACGGGCCAGAAGCAAGCCGTACACACATCGAAACAACTTCGAAATCGAGGCCACGCGGATAGACCTGTCCAACGCTATCAAGTGCCACAGGGACACCGAGGTGTTTGAGGATGCGATCTTCGAGCGACTCAACTTTTGCCACCTCCCCACTGAACAGTGTTAGTAAGTCCATCTGTGTGCCGACAGGCCCTTTCAAGCCGCGCACCGGATAATGACGAATCATGTGATCCAGCTGACGAACCGCCAGAAGCAAATCTTCACCAAACATCGCCAGACGCTTGCCAAACGTGGTCGGCTGCGCAGGCACATTGTGCGTGCGTGCGGTGATCACCAGGGATTTCCACTGTTCTGCGCGATCGGCCAGTTTAAGTAACGCGGCAAACGCTTTATCGCGCACGATTTCCAGAGCACGGAGAATTTGTAACTGCTCCACATTTTCAGTCAGGTCACGACTGGTCAGCCCTTTGTGAATCTGCTCATAACCGGCAAGCTCGCAGAATTCCTCAATCCGTGCCTTCACATCGTGGCGTGTGATCGCTTCACGACGCTTGATCGAGTCAAGATTGACCTCGGCTTTGACACTCTCATAGGCTTGGATTGCTGCCTCGGGAATGTCGATTCCCAGGTCTTTCTGGGCACGTAGCACCGCAATCCAATAATCACGTTCCAGGCGAATACGACCGGTTGCGCTCCAGATTGCGCACATTGCCTTTGAAGCATAGCGCTCTGCTAATACATTCAGAATATTTTCCATAAATTATTGAACCTGAATCCGTGAGATAAAATTAAACCATGTTTGAAAAAAGTCGGCACCTGTTCGGGGCTCAGTGGCTAAGATAGTCTTGCAAAAATAAACACGAAACACCCAACAAGCAAAAGCTACGAAACGATTCAAACTTTAAAAAGGCAAGAAAGAACTCAACCGCAGCGGCGACAATCAGTGGTACGGCCACTTTTACGCCATTCACCGTTTTAAAACGGATAGCTGATATTGGATCCACAAAAGGAACGCAAAGAGACAAATAGCGTCCACTATGCTTGCACGGAAGCCGATCACATTATCCCAAGCGGCTGGAAACCGCTTCTACTGTGAGTGCTCGACGATCATGGACCAACTGTTGAGCACACCGCTGCGACCCTTGCGATCATCCACGACGACTAGGGTCCAGGTGCCGGTCAACTGCATCCCCTCCAGGGAGGATAGATCGCCGCTGGGCTTATAGGTGCTGCCCCCGCTGTTTGCAGCACTCACATCGGTCGTGGCATCATCGTCCAACAAGGTGTCGGTAAACCCATAGGAACCGCTGACATCACTGAACAGTGCTATCTGTGTACCATCGGCTGCCACCAGATACACCTCTAAATCCGCATCGCGACTGTGACTAATATCCAACTGTATATTCAAATCTTCGATCGCTACCGCATCAGTAATTTCAATGGTTGAGGTGGTCGTGCCGTTATCAACTAGCGATAGACCGCTGTCACTACTGGTATAGGTACTGGTGATCAGAACAGGCTCGGTGCTCTCGGTTGAATCCGTTGATTCATTCTCAGCGATCAGATGGCGGGTGCTGGTGTTCAACACGTTATGCATCACACCTTCGGACATATGCTCCATATCAATCACATGACCGAGTTCATGCATCAGTACGGTCAACAGGTCAATTTTGCCGCAGGCGTCACTGCTTTCTGTGGCAATCAATTTCCAGCCGTCGACAATAGCAAATTCGACATCATCCTCAGGAGTCAGATCGACGAACCAGCCGTGGCCCGCCGCAT
>CAXQRK010000094.1:0-4786 GCA_964226535.1 Polaribacter sp. | reverse complement strand
GGGCATTGCAAAGGCGTGAAGGCGCACCATTTGGTGCATCAAATCGAATTTGCAATGCCTTGTGGGGCAAACGATTGCGAAAGATCGCGGATCCAACTCCCGAATTTAGGTTTAATTTTTATCGCATGGTAAATCCTATTATTCACATACCCATTGTTCCGCTACCTGTCGCTGGAGCAAGCTGCCGGCGGCAGGTTTGATCGACCCACACCTAACGATTTTGGTACACCTGCATGGCCTGTGGCATCAGCGCATTAAGCTTGCGAATACGCGTTGAATTGGCCGGGTGCGTCGATAAAAACTCTGGTGGTGCACCATTGTGCTGCGCGGCCATACGCTGCCAAAGCGGGATTGCGGCACGTGGGTCATAGCCGGCCTTTGCGGCATAGAGCAGCCCAATTTCGTCGGCCTCGCTCTCATGGTAACGGCTGTAGGGCAAAATTAGACCGATGGTTGAGCCGGCACCATAGGCAGCCAGCAGCAGAGCACGCTCACCGCGATCCATATCGGCAGTTCCTACACTCAACGCCAATGCCCCGCCAGCCGCCAGCAATTGCTGCGACATGCGTTCATTGCCATGCCTGGCCGCAACGTGGGCGATCTCGTGCCCCATGACAATCGCAAGATCGGCGTCGCTCTGCACCACTTTAAACATCCCGGTATAGACCGCCACTTTGCCACCAGGCATCGCAAACGCATTGATCTGCTCATCATCGTCAAACAGGACAAATTCCCACTGTGCATTCGGCATATCCGGCCCTGCAACATATGCGATCCGATCCCCGACCCGGCGCAACATAGCATTGTAAATCGGATCGCGCGAGATCGCTGTGTCCTGCTTCAATTGGCCAAACTGAGTGGCCGACATCGACGCCAGTTGATCTGCAGGGACGAGATGCAATGCTGAACGACCCGTCTGCGGTACCGTGTAGCAGGCCGCCAATACCAACAAAGCCGTGAACAGAAACCCGAATAGATGAAAGCTCTTTTGCATAAGGACACAGATTGATGCTCCTGTCTCCGTGAAGCAACCCTAGTTCATTCCTTTTTGCCGGGGCATGGCCATTCGATGAGATCCGGCCCATGCCTGGCCAGACTCACTGCGAACCTTTCGTCATCAGTGGATCCGGAGATTGACCTGAAAAACACTCGACAGCCACGCACCGCAAACGCTTACTTTAAGGGTATGAAAAAACCACTCTGCTCAATTCACTTAGCACACAAACATCACCGCCAGCATGGATTCAGTTTAATTGAAATCCTAATTGTGATCGCTTTGATCGCGATCCTTGCCACCGTTGCGATTGGCAACTTAGGCGGCATTTTTGGCGGCCAACAGGAGAAAGTCGCAAGCTTATTTGTCAAGCAAACCCTGGACACCGCCCTGGTGCCTTACCGTCTCGATATTGGCAGCTATCCGTCCAGCGAACAAGGGCTGGCCGCCTTGACAAAAGCTCCGTCTGGCAAAGAATCGAAATGGAAAGGGCCTTACCTAAAAGAGTTACCCCTCGACCCATGGGACAGGCCCTACCAATACCGCTATCCGGGATCCAAGAACGTCAATGGTGCCCGCGGCTATGACGCATGGTCATTTGGTGCGGATGGCGTTGAAAGTGCGGATGATATCGGCAACTGGTAAAGCGTCTGGCAAAGCGTCTGGCAGGGCATCCGCTGCGACTGCATTCACGCTGATTGAGATTGTACTGGTGCTCGGGCTGATGGCCCTTGCCGCTGCGATTGTGATTACCAATTTCGCGGCAATGGCGGATCGAAGCGGCTCCCAAACCAGTGAAGAGCGCCTGCAGGTGGCCGTGCACAACGCACGCTTCCTGGCCGCCAGTGAGCGCAGCGCCGCAGCGCTTCGCTTCGATAAGGCCAGTGGCAGTCTACAGATCCTGCAAGCCAATCAGGTCAAAGCAAATTTTCCCTTAGATGAGCGCTTCGATACGTCCGGGCCAGCCGAAATGCGCTTTTATCTGGTCCCCCCGGCAGAGGGCCTGGGACCACTGCCAGATGCCGCTTCCACGCGTCTAGCCAGCGATCATGTCACCTTTGCGGCGGATCGCAGTTCCAATCCGTTTGTGGTCGAAATCGATGTCGGCAGCGGCACCGTGAAGCGTCTGGTGTTTGACCCCTTCTCTAGCCTGCAAATTACTCGACCATGAGCCTGCAACGCATAGTCTCCGGCTTCTCACTGATCGAAGTGGTCGTTGCCCTGGCACTGTTTGCGATGGCTGCAGTCGTCCTCAGCGCCTCATTTGTCAATGCGCTACTGGCCCGCGAGCACGGCCTCAGTCATGAACTGCGTGATGTCGACATTCGTGCGGTGCGTATGCAACTTTTATTGGAGCCCAGTCTCCACGATGCAGAAACCGGAGATAGCTACGAAACACTTAGCAACGGCCTGGCCACATGGGATGCCGTGATCGAACCGACCGAGGTCGTGGATTTATTTAAAGTCGAACTGCGAATCGAATTCCTAGATCCACAGGAACCTCTGGACCCCTCTTATCAGGAAACATTGTATTTATTGCGTCCTACCTGGTCCCAATCCGATCAACGTGCACCCCTGCTGCAGAACAAAAAAGACGCCCTGCTCAAACGTCGTGACTTCAACCGATTCTAATGCCTCCCCACGCCTTCATTCGCCGTAATCCATCATCAACGACAGGCATGAGCCTGCTTGAAGTCATACTGGCCATCGCCGTGGCCGGGTTTGTGCTGGCAGCGGCGGTGTCATTGCTGGTGTCTATCAGTACTATCTGGAGCAACCGGGCGGAGCGTCATTTCTTCATCGACCATGTCGACGGCGTCACGGAATTTCTCAATGCCACCTTCGCCACTGCAACTGTCGAAATCACATCGAGCGACACTACTCATCCGCAAGCGGCGGAGCATGACCATGCAGACGGCACTGCGGATGCCAACCAACCTGACAGCAGCGAGACGCATGCGCATGGCAGTCTAATTCGCTCAGTAGCGGTGCCAGTCGACTGGGCACGACCACCGGGCTTTGCGGACTATCAGGAGCCATTGCTGCACGTCAAATTGACGGATACACCGCCGATTCTGGTCGGGCTCGAAAACGCGCCGCTGCGCGGCATCGATGCGTTTCTCTATTTCCAAGCAGATGAGGGACTGAGCTTACTCTGGCACTCTATCTTGCAGGAACAAGTCGAGGACATCAGCGACCTGCGCCGCACCCTCCTCAGCCCCCTGGTAAGCGACATTCAGTACCTCTACTGGGATGAACGCATTGAGAAATGGGAACTGAGCACTCAACCCAAGCAAGGCGATGGTGAGGATTCCCATATACTGCCTCGTTATATCAAACTCACCTTTAGCTATGCAGATGAGATTCAAGAACGAATTTTAACACTCCCGGTACCCTCCCAAAGTGCCTTGATTTTTTAGGACCATGCACCACGCCGCAATCAGCCCACAAACACCCCCCGCGCATCGGATCAAGCAGCGCCGCACTCGATACCGGCAGGGCGGCAGCGTACTTGTGGCAGTGCTGGCAATTATTCTGCTCATCACGTTCATGGTCACACGCTTCATGGATGAAGCCGTCGCAGACCTCGAATACCGCGCCCTTTTTAACGAGCCTACAGAGCTGCGTGCATACGCCTACAGTATGCTCGAAGTCGCACTTGCTACGATCCATGAAGTCGCACTGATCGACGACGGCACGCTCTACGCCGGAGAGCAAGGGTGGCACGATCCACTCACTTACGCTGCGATCCCGGTTCCAAACGACTGGACCGTCCGCATTGCCATTCGCGACGAAGGGGGCAAATTGCCGATCAATACAATGAGCCAAGAGCGGCTCAATCGACTGCTTGAAGATACCTTGGGCTTTGACTTCGGCACCGCTCGCGAACTCAGCAGCACCTTGCTCGACTGGATCGACGCAGACGATCGGCAACGACTCAACGGGGCCGAATCAGATTACTATTTGGCCAAGGCCCCGGCCTATCGAGCGGCCAACAGTCCACTACAGTCGCTCGACGAATTACGCTTGTTAAAGGTCTGGATTGATGAATTTTTTGATGACACCGGTGCGCCCAATGAGCGTTTCACACAACTTTCCAAGCTCGTTTCAGTACTCAACAAAGGTGCGGTCAATCTTAACGCCGCCCCTGCCCCGGTGCTGAACATACTGGCGCTTGAAAGTGGCTGGCAGGATGCATTTCTATTCGACGGCCTGGACCAGCCCTATCTGAAACAAATCCCCAGCGGCGCGAATTCGGGCACCAGCGGGGTTGAAATCGGCCTGCTGCGCGTGACTGTGCAGGTGCAACGCGGCACTATACCCTTCACGATCAGCGCACTCGTCGAACCTGATTTCAACTCTGAGAGCGCGGCACCGAACCGATCTAGCAATCTTGCCGGTGCTTCCGCCAAGCAGGCAGCCAAAACAGGCTCGCGGAGTGAGCAAGATGCCATTCGGTTCCCGTTTAAGATTCGACACCTAAGTGAATATAGTACCGGCGGCCCGGCAACGCCCTCAGCCCGGCATACAATCATGCAGCTCCAACAACCCTCGAAATAGGAACCCCTAGCTAACTCTTTTAAGGTCTTTGCCCCATCTCGATTCAATATATTGCCACCACAATCTTACCATTAAGGAATTCAACTCCTGAATGGTAACCATTTCAAGCAGGACAACAGACGTATAAAAGTGTGCGCAATCTGTAACCGACTTGACCGAATCATTCATTTTTAACAGTTTACTACTAAAATAGTAGACAACATATTGTCAGATCGGAAGAGCGTCGTGTAG
>CAXQRK010000093.1:0-2514 GCA_964226535.1 Polaribacter sp. | reverse complement strand
CTAAATCTGGCTTGGCAGATAAGCACGCTTGCCCTAGTGGCCTTTGGGCTTGCCATAGTGTTTGGTAAACTGAGAATTATGAACATGGCGCATGGCGAATTTGTAATGATCGGGGCTTATGCTCCGGTCATTACATCAAAGCTTGGTCTATCAGGATGGTGGCAGTTGCCGATATGTTTGATGACCGTTGCGCTTGTCGCATTCGCCTTAGAACGTACCATCGTCCGCCACCTTTACGGTCGCCTGTTTGATAGCCTCTTGGCCACGTGGGGCATTGGTATACTGCTTCGAGAGATTGTAGAGCTGATTTTCGGACGCAGCTACCAATCCGTTAGCCCGCCATTATCTGGGACAATTAATTTTTTAGGGATCGATTACCCTGCCTATCGCATTTTGGTTATCATCGGCATTTTGTTAGGCTTCATCGGGTTTTCCTTGTGGAACCGCCGATCAAAAATGGCCACCCGTATTAAAGCTATGGTTGGCAATCCAGAACTGGCTGAAGCTATCGGCCTTGACACCGGACGTCTTTCAGCTGGGGCCTTTGTCTTTGGCTGCTGCACAGCTGGGCTTGCTGGCTTGATACTGGCACCAACTATGCGGATCGAACCCATGATGGGACTGGATTATCTGATCCGTTCTTTTTTTGCACTTGTCGTCGGAGGGCTTGGTAGTCTTCAAGGCCTCGGGTTCGGCGCCAGCATCATTGCCGGCACTCAGACATTCATCGGAGCGCTTTCAAGTCAGACCTATGGGTATTTGGCGGTACTCTCCCTCTCAATCCTTTTTCTATGGTTCAAACCAAATGGTATCCGTTCTTCTTCCCGTTAGTCTTTTACTAGCAGTCCTTCTGTTAATCCCAGAGCTATTCGGAGATTTCTTGGCCTACCAGATCGGGCTCTACCTGATTTATGGTATCGCTGCTCAGGGCGTCGGGTATCTTTGGGGAAAAGTGGGTGTTTTACCGCTTGGGCAGTCGCTTTTCTTTGGGATAGCTGCATATGTCACAGCGATTGCACTACGGACCGATGGAAATCTATTCTTGCAACTGGGGCTCGCCGCTGTCGTTTTGGCCCTAATTTCAAGTGTTGCGTTTCTATTTGCAACGCTTCTCTTTAGGGGCCGTAATGAAAGTGGCCCCTACTTCTCTCTGATAACGCTCGGTTTAGTTATGATCGCCGAACAGGTCGCTGGAACTGCAACATCGCTGACGGGGGGGTTTAACGGCATCAGCGGCTTTAACAGTCTTGGCAATCTTGATCCGTTCAGCGGGTTTTACTACGTGGTTGTTGCAGCGACGGTGACCCTTAGTTTCGTGCTTTTTGTTTTGAACAAACTGCCCGTCAATTTGATTTCCAGAGCCGTACTGGACAATGAACCACGCATGCAACTGCTCGGGTTTCCAACGCATATTATCAAGGGCGCCGCTTTCGCGTTTTCTGCCATGATCGCCGCGGTTGCAGGAGGTTTGTTTGCTTCACACCAAGGTATTGTTACGCCAACATCAATAGGTTTTGCCCTGTCTACGGAATTGGTGATCCTCACCGCAGTTGGAGGCCGCTTTCACGTTCTCGGCCCACTTATCGGAGCAGTGATCGTGGGATGGGCTTCGGCTGAACTGCGTGACAGTTTTCCTTACTGGGAATTGCTCATGGCTGTTGTATTCATCCTCGTTGTGCTGAAGGCTCCGGGTGGTATCGCTGAGTTGTTCGAAACTACATTCCGGAAAATCTGGCATAAGTCACCCACACTTACCCGACCAGATATGCCTGCCCCCAAGACCTGGTTTGACAAAAAACCACAGTGTCTTGAGTTTGATGATGTGCATCTGAAAGTGGGGGTTGTTCAAATTCTTAATGGGGTATCTTTTGAAATGCCCGCTGCAGGCATTGTTAGCATCATAGGGCCGAATGGTGCTGGTAAAACAAGTACTCTTAACACAATCACTGGTATGCTGAACGTGACTGGAGGACGGATCATGCATGGCGATACTCGGATTGACTCACGCCCTCCCCATCGCGCTTTGGGCAATGGTATTGGTCGCAAGCTACAGGTGCCGTCGGTCTTCTTCTCGCTCAATGTTGCAGAGAACCTTACAATTGCCATGATGGCCGGAAGGTTAAGGATCACTGACCTGTTCAGACCCTCTACGTACCAATGGCGATCCAAGTCCCTATCCGATCTGCTGGACAATCCATCCGTGCTTCCGAAACAGCAGCTTAAAGAGCCTGTTGCGCATTTACCGCAAGGTCACCGGCAATTCTTGGAATATGCAATGAGCATCGCGGCAGAACCCTCATTGCTTCTGTTAGATGAGCCCTGTGCCGGACTTTCCCCAGAAGAAACAGCCCTGATGACAAAGCTTGTTAAGACCTATCAAACCGAACCTTCGGGGCTGGTTATTATAATTGAGCATGACATGAGCATCGTGGAGGCCATTTCTGACAAAGTTCTGGTGATGCATCTGGGGCAAGTTCTTGCGTTTGATAGCTATGAAAAAGTTCGCCTCAATCC
>CAXQRK010000092.1:0-11309 GCA_964226535.1 Polaribacter sp. | reverse complement strand
TTCCCTACACGACGCTCTTCAGATCTATTTATAAGTGCTTGTGGTCCGATTTGCCAAAGTACTTGCCGAAAGGTGGGTACTTAACTGTTGTCAGTCTGGATGTTGCGTTTCTTGATACAAGCAAAGTGATGAAATTTATTGTTAATAAGCTCTTTATTTTTCAATTCGAATGTCTAATTCAACTATAGCACCCCCTCTTTGGGAAAACGTCGATCAGGCGCTCAAACAACTATTTCCAAACGACCTTTATGAGATGTGGTTCAGTGGCTTAGTTTGTACCGAAGCGTCTGATACGAACATCGTCCTTAGTACATCGAATGAATTCAATGCGATCTGGATCGAGAATAATTATCTAGATATCATTGCTCAACAGGCTTGTGGGTTTGCTGGTAGTGCGGTAACAGTGACCATTAAAGTTGCTGAAACGGATGAAGTCGCTACGCCCGAATTGCCAGCTGATAATTCAGGCAATCGTCTGAGCCCAGCGGATCGTCGCAATGCTCGTTCCGCCAATGCGTTGTCGAATCGTGCTGAGCCTGCCCAGTCACGCCGCAGCTTGCTGAATCCGCGCAATACGTTCGATAATTTTGTGATTGGCTCGGGCAATCAACTCTCGCATGCAGCAAGTATTGCGGTCGCCAACGAGCCTGGTCGTGCCTATAATCCGCTGTTTGTTTATGGTGAGACCGGTCTAGGCAAAACACACTTGATGCATGCGGTTGCACATCAGATGTTGCTGAACAATTCAACGGCACGTATCGCTTACGTCTCGACCGAGAAGTTTACCAATGAGTTTATTCATGCGATCCGGGAGAATAAACTCAGCAAGTTTCGCAAGTTTTATCGTACCGTTGATGCGCTCTTGGTCGATGACATACATTTTCTTGCCGGCAAAGAAAGCACGCAAGAGGAATTTTTTCATACGTTTAACGATTTGTTTGAATCAGGCCGGCAGATCTTTCTCGCCAGCGATCGTCCAGCCAATGAGATTGAACGTCTCGAAAATCGCCTGATCTCTCGCTTTCAATGGGGCCTGGTTACCGACATTCAGGCACCGGACTTTGAGACGCGAGTGGCCATTCTACGCAATAAGGCGGATGCGATGAAGCTAGATCTTGAGCCGGAGATCATGAATTTTCTGGCCGAGCGCGTGTCGCGTAATGTGCGTCGTATGGAAGGCGCGCTGACTAGAATTGCCAGTTATGATTGTTTAATTGATCAAAAACTGAATCTCGAAGCAGTCGAGCGCCTATTGAGTGATCTGTTGCATCAAGACACATTGAGCACGGTCACTATTGATAAAATTCAGAAGAAAGTGGCTGAATTTTATCAGATTCGTTTCAGTGAATTGATTGGTCGACGCCGTACCAGTGCGATTGTTTTTCCGCGACAAGTCGCGATGTATATCAGTCGTACATTGACCAGCGATCCGCTCAAGTTGATTGGGGAGGCCTTTGGCGGGCGTGATCATGGCACAGTCATTCATGCCTGCAAGCAGGTGGAGAATATGATGGATCAAGACCACAGTGTGAAACGTGGAGTGGATTATTTGATCCAGCAACTTTCGCAGGGGAGTGCCGGATAAAATGGGCTGGCATTTTGGCCAAAAGCGTGTGTATTCTAACTAAATTCAATTGATCTCACCGGATTGTATCGGTGCCTTAATACTTTATCAGTTTATTTGCTTTTTCATATGTGCCTAACAGATACTCAAAAATCAACCGTTTCCGCTTGGATTGCCGAAGGTAAGTCGATCGCCGATGTGCAGCGCTTGCTAAGGGATGAATGCTCGCTCACCCTGACGTACATGGATGTACGTTTCCTTGTGGATGATCTCGACATCGCGCTTGCGCAACCGGACGCAGAAGACGTCGAAGCAGCCGATACTAAAGTCGAAGAGCCTGAGATTGTTCAAGAGCAGACCGTTGATGGGGTGACGATTGATGTAGACGCAATCATATCGCCCGGTACCCTGCTCAGTGGTAAAGTTACCTTTAGCGATGGAACTAGCCTGCCTTGGCAGTTATCTGGTAGTGGGCAAATTAGACTCGTACGGGACGATGATGAAACATATCGTCCTAGCGCCGAAGATTTGCAAGAGTTTCAGATCAAGTTACAGGATGTTCTGCAGAAAAAAGGTTATTAGTCGCTGTGCGGAAGGTGACGGTTCGACGCTGAAGAATGGTTGGGATGACGTGCAGTGCCTGATCTGAACTGCTTAATCGCAATGCTTTCTCCTTTGGCATAGACTGTGAGAGGACTGTGCAGAGCTTTAGTGCGCTAAAATAATGCGAGTTGTTCGTCTTCCTGATCGGTGTTTTCCCCGGATCTATTTTTGCGCATACGCTTGCGCAGTAGATTGTGTGAGGAGTCGTCGGCTTCGAGGCGTTGGAGGATGGTTTTGGCACGATCGATTACTGTACTTGGCAGGCCCGCTAGGCGGGCGACTTGAATGCCATAGGAACGGTCCGCGGCACCT
The DNA here is from genome assembly GCA_964226535.1 of Polaribacter sp. Lineage (GTDB taxonomy): Bacteria > Verrucomicrobiota > Verrucomicrobiia > Opitutales > Coraliomargaritaceae > Lentimonas. Next base: position 8,830 of record CAXQRK010000092.1, on the reverse strand, counting down.
TTGACAACCTGGCGTACAAAAATGATTTCATCGTTCCACTCCTTAACGGCTACCGAATAGTTGGCGACGCGGTCAAGTGTTTTAGCCAATTGCGTGAGTTCATGGTAATGGGTGGCAAATAGGGTACGGGGGCCATGTTCATTTTTCGGGTGGAGGTGCTCAATTACCGCCCAGGCGATGGAGAGACCGTCATACGTGCTGGTGCCACGACCGATTTCGTCAAGGATCACCAGACTGCGTGCAGTCGCATTATTAAGGATATTGGCGGTCTCATTCATTTCGACCATGAAGGTGGAGTTGCCGCGGGCAAGTTCATCGCTGGCACCGACACGAGAGAAAATACGATCCACCAGTCCGATTTGGCATTGTCGGGCGGGAACCCATGCCCCAGATTGTGCCATCAGTACGATGAGGGCGATCTGTCGGATATAAGTTGATTTACCAGCCATGTTGGGGCCGGTGACAAGGGCGATCTGTGGTGCATCTTCAATGCTGGCGAAGCTGGAGAGGCGCACATCATTGGGGACGAAGGCATGCGTGCCGGCCAGGCCGAGGCGCTCGTCGCGCATTATTTGTTCGACTACCGGGTGACGTCCCTGGTCGATCAGCAGTGTATCGGAGTGGTCAATTTGTGGTTTACAGTAATCCCACTCGCGGGCCAGTACTCCCCAACCGACCAGTACGTCGACTTCGGCAAGTGCTGCTGCAGTTTCTTTGAGCGCATCGGCTTGTTCCAGAACTGCTTGGATCAACTGGTTAAACAAGGCCTCTTCGCAGCTGAGTGCGGTGTCTTCGGCATGTAAAATCTCGCGTTCGCGAGTTTTCAAGATGTCGTTGGTGTAACGTTCAGCATTTTTCATGGTCTGCTTGCGGATGTAGTCCGCCGGAACGAGACCAACATTACTTTTAGTAATTTCGATGAAATAGCCGAACGCACCATTGAAACGAATGCGCAGGTTTTTAATGCCGGTACGGACTTGTTCGGCACGTTCAAATTCGCCCAGCCATTCGCGGCTGTCACGGGTGAGGCCGCGGACGCGGTCGAGTTCGGCGTCAAAGCCGTCGCGAATGGTGCCGCCATCGTCGATTTTGCCTGGCAATTCATCAGCCAGACCACGCGCGAGGAGCGCGGCAAGCGACTCGAAGTCGTGAATGCGTGCGGCAATTGCCGCGACCGCCGTGTCGCTGAATTCCAATAAGGTATGAATGATTGTCGGCAGCGCGGCGAGGCTGTCGCGTACTCCGCCGAGCTCACGCGGGTTGCGCAGCCGATTTTGCAGGCGCCCAAGAATGCGTTCAAGATCGCGAATGCCTTTCAGGTGTGTTTGCAGTTCGGTAGACAGTCCGGGGCTGGCGACAAACTCAGCTACGCAGTCTTGTCGGCGTCGTATTTCGTTCAGGTTCAATTCTGGAGCGCAGAGCCAGCGCTCCAGCAAGCGTGCTCCAGGCGCGGTGACTGTGCCGTCCATCACCGAGAGCAGCGAGCCACGGCGGGTGTTGGCGGCGGATTTGAAAATCTCAAGGCTGCGCAAGGTGGCAGGATCCAGCAGTAGCGTGGCCTCGGTCTTATACTCGCTCAGTTTGCGTAGATTTTCCGGTTTTGCGCAGAGCGTTTCGGTGGCATAGTGCACGAGTGCCCCGGCAGCACCGAGGGCGGAGTGCTTGCGATCGATGCCGAAGCCTTCCAGATTCAGTACTCCGAGAGCTTCCCTTACGGATTGTCCGCCGGCCACCGCATCAAAGTGATAATCGGGAATTTTGGTCACTGCGCGGCCTTCGCACAGGCAGGTGTAGCGCTGATTAAACTGGCCTGCATTTCGATGGTTGGCCCAATTCGATGAGGCATTTTCTGGGACAATGATTTCACGTGGGTCGATGCTTTCAAAGGCGGCAAACAGATGGTCGGCTTGTTGTGCGGAAGCGATGAAGAATTCGCCCGTGGTTAAGTCGAGCCATGCGGCGTGGAGCGTGTCAGGTTCCAATGTGAGCGCTAACAGAAAGTGGTTGCGCTGGGCATCGATTTGGGTGTCGGCGAGCCGTGTGCCCGGTGTGATGATGCGGGTCAGGGCACGCTTGACCAGCTTGCCCGGCTGTGGTGTTTCAACTTGATCAACGATGGCGACCTTGACGCCCAGATCAAGAAGCTTCTGGATATAGGTTTCCGCCGCGTGAAAAGGGATGCCGGCCATCGGCATGCCGTGTCGATGGGTGAGGGTGATGCCGAGCATTTGTGCGCCGCGTTCAGCATCTTGATGAAAAATTTCATAGAAATCACCGAGACGAAATAATAACAGCGTGTCACCTGCGAGTTGGCCACGAATTTCGTGCCACTGTTGCATCATTGGAGTTATTTTTTTGGACTTTTGGACGGAGGACATAGTGGCCATACAAAGAATCCACCGATTAAAGCTATGAATGCGAATAAAAAATAACCTGTGAAGCGGAAAAGCTCGCCTTGGCTGCTACATCTGCTGCAACTATGACTCACTTAGTAATTTTTTATCTGATGGCAGTTCAACTTAATTCGCTTCGATTTGAGCATTCAGCAGCACCGGCGTTGCTTATCTTGCATGGGCTTCTGGGGGCTTCACGCAATTGGACCACGATTGGTCGGGCACTGAAAGATCGTTTTGATGTGCACATTTTGGATGTGCGCAACCATGGCCATTCACCGCATACCGATACGATGCGTTGGACGGAGTTGACTGCCGATGTAGCGGCCTATGTGCAGACACATCATCTCAACAATATCATACTAATGGGGCATAGCCTTGGTGGTAAGATTGCGATGAAATTTGCCTGTGAGCATTCCTCAGTGGTGCGCACGTTAATCATTGTCGATATCGCTGCCAAGGTCTATCCGCCATATCACGAGGCCGAGTTTCGCGCGATGAAGCGCCTCCCTGCCGGTGCCTTGGACAATCGTCGCGAAGCGGAAGCGCTTTTAAAACCGCTGATCCCAGAGTGGGGCATGCGTCAGTTTGTAATGACGAATTTGGTGCATGGTGAATACGGGCTCGAATGGCAGGTCAATTTGGAAGTACTGCATGCGAGCCTGCCGATCTTACGGCAGAATTCGCTTAGCGGTTCGGATCATTTCGATGGTCCGGTGCTGCTTATTCGTGGCGGGAAGTCTGATTTTATTGAAGATGGTGATGTCGAAACTATGCGCCAATGGCTGCCACATATTCAAGCAGTCACCCTGCCAAAAGCCGGGCACAATGTACATGTAGAGGATCGCAAGAGCTTTCTTGATCTGTTGAATAAATACCTGTAGCACATATGGAAATGATGTTTCGTTCACAGTCCGAGGTCGACAATTTCATTGCAGCTGGTTTTTCCGAGGTGTATCAACCGGTAAAGCCTTATTTAGATGATCTGGACGTTTTTTTACAATCACAGTTGCAGGCTCTGGAGCCAGAGGTGCAGGATCATGTACGCTATGTATTCAGACACAGTGGCAAGCGTCTGCGTCCAATCCTAGTCGCTTACAGCGGCTGGCAGGGGCCAAGCAAAAATTGTGCCGGAGACCTGATTATGCTCGGTGCGGTTATCGAACTCGTGCATTTAGCGACTTTAGTGCACGATGATATTTTGGACGAGGCGGATACACGTCATCGGCAGGAAACTGCGGCCAAGAAATACGGCTCGGCAGTCGCGGTTTTAATTGGTGATGTCTTGTTCTCGCACGCGCTTAAATTAGCGGCCGATTTCGATACCACCGAAGTCTGCCGTGCGGTGTCGCAAGCAACGGCGCGTGTTTGTGCCGGTGAGGTCGCGCAAACGTATCAGCGCGGCGAGGTCAATTATGAACGCGCCTTTTATTTTCGCGTGATTCGCCTAAAGACCGCTGAATTGTTTGCAGTGGCTTGTCGGCTTGGTGCCCAAATAGCGGGTTACAGTGAGTCCTTCAGCGAAGCTGCCGGTCGGTTTGGTTGCCATGTGGGGATTGCCTATCAAATTTTTGATGACCTTGCCGATCTGTATGCCGACGAGTCTGCGATCGGTAAGACCCTTGGCACCGATTTGCGTAAGGGAAAGTTTACTTTACCGTTGTTACTGTTGCTCGAAAAACTTCCGTCTGCTGATCGCGACCGCTTGATGTTGCGGTTCAAGGCGGGTGACATGACTGTGGTAGACGATTTTACCCGGCGCTTGCACGATTTCCCGATTTTTGCAGAGGTGGTTGAGCACTTTGAAACAGAGCTGATTAAAGCGACCGAAGCCATCGCGCCATTCGGTGAGCTGCCTCCGTTTACCGGCATGCACAAGATCATACGACTGGTGCGGGCACAACTTAACTTAATGCACTAATGGCGAGTTTATTCAGTCTCTTCATTGCCAATTTCAGCAAAGCGCATCACTTCTTCAAGGGTTGTGGTGCCTTGCTTAATATGTTTCCACCCGCTTTGCTGCAAAGAGTGCATGCCTTGTTGAAGTGCGGTAGCACGTATGATCCGCGAGGATTGACGTTTTACAATGTGCTCATGGATCTGTTCAGACATCCGGAGAATTTCGAAGATTGCAACCCGACCGCGAAAGCCCAGCTTGCGACAACGTTCACAGCCGACTGCTGCTTTGGCTAAATGGCCGAATTGAGCTTCACTGCGATCGATGCGCATGGTGGTGAGGCAACTTTCAATATGGTGCGCTTCGTAATTGGCTGCGCGTGAACAGTTTGGGCACAAGCGACGTACTAGGCGCTGAGCAATGATCATTTCCACCGATGAGGCGATCAGGAATGGCTCAATGTCCATATCGGTTAGGCGGGTGAGTGCTCCAGGCGCATCGTTGGTGTGCAAGGTGCTGAGCACCAGATGTCCGGTAAGTGAGGCGCGAATGGCGATGTCGGCAGTTTCACGATCGCGAATTTCACCGACCATAATCACGTCGGGATCCTGGCGCAGTACCGCGCGAAGTGAATGAGCAAAGGTCAAGCCGATGTCGGCATGAACCTGAGTCTGGTTGACCCCGGGAACTTCATATTCAACTGGATCTTCGACCGTGATAATGCGGCGCTCGGGACGGTTGATCAGGCGAATGAATGCAGTCAGGGAGGTTGATTTGCCCGAGCCGGTAGGGCCGGTGACCAGTATGATGCCGTGTGGTGATGCCAGTGCTCGGGTGACTTTTGCGGCTTCCTCTTCTTGCAGGCCAAGTTCACGCATCGAGAGCGGCTTGGATTTTTGGTTGAGCAGACGCAAGCTGACGCTCTCTCCATACATTGTCGGGAAGGTGGAGATGCGGATGTCCAGTTCAGTGTCGCCCGCACCAAATGAAATGCGACCATCCTGTGGGCGGCGCTTCTCTGAAATGTTAAGCTTTGCCATGATTTTCAAGCGCGAGATGATTGCATTTTGAAACCGGATCAAATTATCCGGCACTCGAATGGCAACCAGTTCGCCGTCGATGCGATAGCGGATTTGCAGGATATCACGATGCGGCTCAAAATGTATATCGGTGGCCCGGTCGCTGACCGCTTTTTGCACGACTTCGTTTACAAAACGAATCACCGCTGCGTCTTCATCTTCTTCGTCGCTTTCGTCCGTTTCGTTGGTTGCGATGTCTGATTCATCGAGGCTGTCGGCACCTACGCCGAAGCGCTGAGTGATGGTGTTGATCACTTGTTCGGGATCGCCCAAATACCATTCCGGCTTGCGTCCACTGACCGCAAAAATCCAACGATTCATATGCTTGTCAGGTGGCCATAGGGTGACCAGCGCAAGGTGCTCGGATTTGTCTGGGGTGTCAGCGTCCGACTGATCGGCCGGAGGCTGTGTTCTGACCGGAATACATTGGTATTCATTGATCAGTCGCAATGGCAGAATCGCTGTTGGATTGTCAATCAGCTCAATTTTGTGCAGAATGGGAAGACCTGTAACCTGGGCGACTTGATCGATCAGTACACTGGTTGGGCGGTTCTGCAAGCTTGCGATCTGAACCAGACGCTCGGCGCGAGGTAGCGCATCGATTGCGTCCCGTTCTTCCTTGCGGAGGTCGTAGTAAATGGATTCAAGATTAGCCATGACAGTCTGGATTCGTATTGTGGTGGTCGAAGGGGGACTTGAACCCCCACGCCTTGCGGCACATGTCCCTTAAACATGCGTGTCTGCCAATTCCACCATTCGACCCGTTTGACTGTATATTTGCAGGATGAGCGGTAGAGTGATAGGGGCGATGAGGCAGAGATCAACATAAATATTCAAAAAAGATCCATTCGTTTGAAAAAAAGGTTGTCGCAGGGCTTGAACATTGAAGTTGTTTCGCTTACGTACACTGTTTTATTTCATTATTTAATTCACATGGCTGCGTCTTTTGCGGCCTGTTTTTTTACAACGCTATGGCTGAAACACCAGCAGATACATCGCACGATTCGTCGAACAACGCGCTTCATCTGAATACGCTTTCCGGGCTTGATTTTGGTCCATCGTGGGCCGACAAGGGCGCGCAGCGCCCATCGTTAAAATCGTATGAGTCGCACGGGAATTCGCGCGCCAAGGGCAAGCGTTCCAGTGCTGGGGGCGGTGCACGCGATCGTCGTGGGGTTGCCGGTGGCAGTCGTTCGCATGCCGGCAGTAAAGAGCGCCGTCGGCATGAGGGTGCGCATCCGCATCCAGACCGTGCGGCTCGCAAGCTGTTCGATGCGACCGTAAAGGTTGATATTTATCCGCAAGACCATGCATTCGAGGCATTAGTCAACCGTTTGCGCTCGACGGTGCGTACCTATCAATTATTTGAGATCGCACATTTGTTGCTGGAGAAGCCGGAGCGTTATGTCGTGGTGGTCGAAAACAAAGCAAGCCTAGGTGAAAAGCCTGCGCCCTTGTTTTTTTCGGTTCCGGGGCATCTGCCATTTGAAACTGAAGCAGCGGCAATTGACTATGTATTGGACAAGCATCTTGATTTATTTTTTGATATTGAGGCGATTGAGGTAGACCCTCCGAAGGGCAATTTTCAGATGGTCAACCGTTGCTCGATCACCGGTGAATTGATCGGGCCGCCAAACGATCACCGCTATCAAGAGTTCTTACAGCGTCATTATGCCAGCAAAATTCGCGGCATGTCATTTGATCGTTTCGTCGCTAAAATCGAGACGGTAAAAGAACAGGAGTCAATCGATGCCTGGGTGGAATCAATGAGAAAAAGCACTCGCTATGTCTTGAAGGAGCGTCAAGAGGGTGAACCGGAAGTATTTGAGTCATTGCAGGCGGTGCGTCTTTTCCTGCAGCAGCAGCGCAAAGATGAGGTGGTTGGCTGTGGCGAAAAAATTCGTTTTGCCGGCCGCGACATTGAGCGCCTACCTCAGGGCAATATTCGCCGTTCAGTGCAGGCCTACGTTGAGCAACAGCTTCATTTCCCGCTGGATTCGGCCAACAATATTCGCGGTCGTCTGCGCCGCCACAAATTTGCTGTCTACAAAAAAGGTTCAAAGGGCGTTTCATTTGTGTGTGCGGTCAAACGTAAATTCCGTGACAGCCAGACTGTTTTTACTCCTTCAATCCAGGGCTTAATTGAATTTATTGAGCACCATCCGAATATATCGGCATCTAAATTACCTAAATTATACATCGATATCGATACACAAAAACAGCACCCCGCAAAGCTCGAAATGAGCGAAGCTGAAGTGGCTGTGGCACAGCAGGCAGCACAGCAGGCTGTCGCCGAAGCTGCCCAAGCCGCTGAGTCAAATGCGGAACCAACGGTTGAGACTTCGCCAGAGCCGATACCTACAGCCGATCTGAGCGCATCGACCGAAGCCAAGCCAAAGCTTGAATTAAGTGCGGAGGAGCAGGAGCGCCTCAAGCAACTCATGCTTGATTTACGTTGGTTGATTGTTGAGGGCTATGTTACCGAATATGGAGATGGTCGTCTGTTTGCGGCACCACCGCTGCCGGAAGCGAAATCCAAGCAAATAGTGCAAAAAGCCGCTCCAGACGAGCCGTCGGCGAGTGATTCCGACCCACATCCATGACCCAAAGAGAGCGTGCTGAGTATGTCTTGCGACGCTTGCAGGAATTGTATCCGAATCCACCGATCCCGTTGGATCATAGCGATCCGTACACACTGTTAATCGCGGTCTTACTGTCGGCTCAATGCACGGATGTGCGGGTCAACCAAATTACGCCAGGACTATTTGCGCGTGCGGCTACCCCTGAGTTGATGGTGCAGGTGCCAGTCGATGAAATTTGTGAGATCATACGTCCGTGTGGACTCGCACCCATGAAGTCGAAGGGGATAGCCGGGCTATCGCGGATCTTGGTGGATCAGTATGGTGGTGTGGTGCCAGCTGATATGGCGATATTGGAGAGTTTTCCTGGAGTTGGGCACAAGACTGCATCGGTTGTGATGGCTCAGGCATTCGGCATGCCAACATTTCCGGTCGATACTCATATTCACCGTCTGGCGCAACGCTGGGGCTTGACCAATGGCAAGAATGTGGTGCAGACTGAGCGCGACTTAAAACGACTGTTTCCTGAGACCAGTTGGAATGCTTTGCACTTACAGATTATTTACTACGGGCGTGAGCATTGCTCCGCCCGTGGCTGTGATGGTACGGTATGTGAAATTTGCCAAACGCTTTATCCAAATCGTCGGTCGGTGTTAAAGATGAAGAAAGCTGCGTCAAGTAATCACGGCCGATAGTTGAATCAGCCCTTTGGCGGTGTTGGTATATCATCGGCCTCGAATATGTTCACCTATTTGGAACAGTCGTTGAGCCGTCTTGGTCACTGCATTGAATACGGGTCAAATGCGACATTCACGGCTGCAAGAGGGATCATCCTAAATTCGGGAGTTGAAGTCGATGAGATTTTGTAAGATTTTGTTTCAC
>CAXQRK010000091.1:0-8527 GCA_964226535.1 Polaribacter sp. | reverse complement strand
TTGCTTTAATCATTTCAGAGTGCGGAGAAAGGCATGGGCCTGCGGCATCGCTGCGCTGAACAAACCCTCGGAACCTTGCGGTTCAATAGTTTTCAAGACCACCGCATTCGGCCACTCTGCCATCTCTGCTAGGCATAGCCAATTGAGCGGCTAGGCTATAATAGCGCAGCGCAAGCTGTTCTATAATTTTTGTTTCAAACAGGTGATATTTTATACGAATCTTTGTGGTATAGACTGCCTATCATTAATAGAATAGATTGCGGTCCAGGCTGCGGTATTGAATCGCTTCGAGCAGGTGCGGGGTGGTGATTCGTTCGCTGTCGGCAAGGTCGGCAATGGTGCGCGCTACTTTTAAGATACGATCATAGGCGCGGGCGGAGAGTGCCAGTTGTTCCATCGCTTGCTGTAGCAAGTCGCCCTGTTCCTGATCAATCTCACAATAGCGGCGGATCTCGGTGTGCGACATGCGGGCATTGCATGTGCTGGAGGTGTGCGGGTCGGCGGCGAAGCGCTTATTTTGTCGCTGCCGGGCTGCGGTGCAGCGGGCTCGAATTGCGGAGGAACTTTCGCCATTTGCGCTGCTGCGCAGCTCTTCGATGCGGAGTGAGGGGGCTTCAATATGAATGTCGATGCGGTCGAGTAGGGGGCCACTGATCTTGGAACGGTAGCGCTGGATTTGTGGCACGGAGCAGCGGCACTCACGGGAGCCGTCGCCGGTATAACCGCAGGGGCAGGGGTTCATTGCACAGACCATCATCACCGAGCAGGGCAGGGTGATCTTGCCGGCACTGCGCGAGATCGTGACTTGGCCGTCTTCCAGGGGTTGACGCAGTACTTCCAGGGCAGAGCGTTTGAACTCGGGCAGTTCGTCCAGAAACAGGACGCCATTGTGTGCGAGTGAAATTTCGCCGGGGCCCGGAATTGAGCCGCCGCCGAGCAGGCCGATATCGCTGATCGTATGGTGTGGCGCACGAAAGGGACGTTGAAAGTAGCGGTTTTCGTTTGTCAGGGTGCTGCCTGCAGCGGATTGGATGCTCAGGATTTCCAGAAACTCATCGATTTTTGGTTGCGGCATAATGGTGGGTATGCGTTTGGCAATCATTGATTTGCCGGAACCGGGACTGCCAATCATGAGCAGGTTGTGCCCCCCGCTGACGGCGATCTCAACCGCTCGGCGAACGGCGTGCTGGCCTTTGACTTCGGCGAAATCAATGCGTCGCCTCGCCGGGGGGATGCGAAAAAAGCTGCTTTGGTCGGTCGGCAGGGGCTGGATCTGATGGCTATGATTTAGGAAGCGAACCGCTTCATCGAGACTGCCGACCGGATAAATCGCGACATCCTCGACGAGTGCGGCCTCATCGGCGGATTCGGTCGGTACAATGAGGCCGCGTTTGCCCATTTGCTTGGCCAGCATAGCCATGGCCAGAGTACCTTTGACTGGGCGAGTCTTGCCGGAAAGGCTGAGTTCGCCCGCGATCAGGAAGTGCTCCAGTTCGGCATCATTACACATTTTCATTGAAGCTAGGATTGCGAGGGCGATAGGCAGGTCGTAGGCGGGGCCTTCTTTACGCAGGCTTCCTGGCGCGAGGTTGATCGTGGTGCGGGTTGCGGGCGTACGAAAGCCACTATTAGCCATTGCGGAGAACACGCGATCCTGTGATTCCTTGACCGCGGTATCGGGGAGACCGACCAAAATGAATTTCAGTTCACCCGCCTCGCCGGTATTTACTTCCACTTGAACGGGGTGTGCCTCGACGCCGACGAGCGCGGCAGAGTGTGTGATTCCTAACATATATTTATTTTCTGGCGTTAGATGAAAAAATAGCTAATCTGTTATTTATTCCAGACTGATGTAAGCAGTACCTAAGTTCAATTGTTAAAATATCAACATAGATCCCGTATCATGGCTCCTAAAACCACTCAATCGACTGCCAAGAAAACGATCACCAAATCGGCAAAGGCAACAGCCACGACGAATGAGTCGTTTCGCTTTAGTACTCAATCGACCACCGAATCGATGAAAGTTTCAATTCTGAATCATTTGCGCTTTACTCTGGCACGTCATCCAAGCAGTGCGACTGAGGATGAGTGGTGGATGGCGACTTGTTACGCGGTGCGTGATCGGGTGCTGGATCGTTTCATGAAGACGCAGGGCGTGCACCATCAGAAAAAAGTGCGCCGGGCGTATTACTTGAGCCTTGAGTACCTGATGGGGCGTTTAATGGTCAATAATCTGCACAATTCAGGGTTGTTTGAGCAAACCCGCGAGGCTTTGGGCGAATTGGGCCAGGATTTTGATGCGATTGTGAATGAGGAAGCTGATATGGGGCTGGGCAATGGTGGCCTCGGTCGTTTGGCGGCATGCTTTTTGGATTCCCTTGCATCACTTGACCTGCCTGCGATCGGCTATGGGATTCATTATGAATTCGGATTGTTTCGTCAGGAGTTTAAGGATGGGCATCAAATCGAGCACCCGGATGCCTGGATGGAAAAAGGCTGTCCCTGGGAAGTCATGCGTCCGAATTTTGTTCAAGAGGTACAGCTTTATGGCCGGGTTGAGCATCAAATGGATGACAAAGGGTCTTTTCATCCGGTTTGGGTCGACCAGAAGACGGTCGAAGGGGTGCCTTACGACATCGCGATTGTGGGCTATGGTGGCGAAACCGTGAATTTCCTGCGTTTGTGGGATTCAAAAGCATCCAGTGAATTCGATTTTAATATTTTCAATGAAGGTGGTTATGTCGAAGCAGTCCGTGAGAAGGCCATCAGCGAAACCATCTCCAAGGTCCTGTATCCAAATGATTCGACTGAGAACGGTAAGGAACTTCGTCTGGTACAGCAGTATTTTTTCGTTAGTTGTTCCTTGAAGGATATCATGCGCCGCTTCCTCGATAGTCACAGCGATTGGTCTAAGTTTGCTGAATACAATGCGATCCAACTTAACGATACCCACCCGTCAATTGCAGTGCCGGAACTGATGCGGCTGCTGATTGATGAACAAGGTCTTAGCTGGGACCAGGCATGGTCAATTACTGTTAAGACTTGTAACTATACCAATCATACCTTGCTGCCCGAAGCACTGGAGAAATGGAGTGTACCGCTGTTTGAAAAAGTCCTACCGCGTCACTTAGAGATTATTTATGAAATCAATGCACGCTTTCTGAGCGATGTGGTTGCCTCAAAGTGGCCTGGCGACGACGCCAAGCAGATGGAACTTTCGATTATCGAAGAAGGCCATCCAAAAATGATTCGTATGGCCTATCTGTCAGTTGTTGCGTCGACCCGCGTGAATGGAGTTGCCGCCTTACACACGAATTTGCTCAAGCAAAATTTGTTTGCGACATTCCACGAATTGTATCCGAACAAGTTAATCAACATGACCAATGGTATCACGCCTCGTCGTTGGTTGTTGGCCTGTAATCCAGGTTTGAGTGAATTGATTACAACAAAAGTCGGCTCTGACTGGCCCAAGCACCTGGATCAGCTTCAGCAGATTGCACAATTTGCGGATGATGCTGACTTTCAGGAGCGCTTTATGGCGATCAAGCATGCAAATAAGCAGGCATTTGCTGATTTCGTACGCGACGATTCCGGTACGGAAATCAGCCCGTATGCTTTGTTTGATGTGCAGATCAAGCGTCTGCACGAATACAAGCGGCAGCATCTCAATTTGCTACACATCTTGACGCTCTACCGTCGCCTACTAAATGATCCAAGTTATGAGATGAATCCGCGCGTATTCATCTTTGGGGCAAAAGCTGCACCAGGGTATACATTGGCGAAAAATATTATTCGTGCGATTAACAAAATTGCTGAACGGATCAATCATGACCCGCGTATCAACGATAAAATCAAGGTGGTTTTTCCGGAAAATTATTGTGTCACTATGGCTGAGCAAATGATTCCGGCGGCTGATTTATCTGAACAGATTTCGACTGCAGGCAAAGAGGCGTCCGGTACGGGTAATATGAAACTAGCGCTGAACGGTGCCTTAACTATCGGCACCCTTGATGGTGCGAATGTGGAGATTCGTGAAGAAGTCGGGGACGACAATATTTTTATCTTCGGCCATAGCGTCGATCAGGTGCAGGCATTAAAAACACAGGGGTATAACCCATACGATTATTTTAATAGCAACTGGGAGTTGAAGTCGGTGATTGATTGGTTGCATTCCGATTATTTCAGTCCCGGCGAGCACGATGCGTTTGCACCGCTTTGTAGTAGTTTGCTGGAAGGTGGCGATCCCTATCTCTGCCTTGCGGACTATGCCGATTATATGCGTGCTCAGGAAGCGGTGGATCAGGCATTCAGCGATCCAAAACGCTGGGCCAAGATGGCGATTATCAACACCGCGCACATGGGTAAGTTTTCTTCCGATCGCACGATCAGCGAATATGCCAGTCATATCTGGAACTTAAAGCCGGTCAAAATTGGCCAGTAGCATTGGATTTACCAAATGCCAGTAACACACAGAGAGTTGGCTCCGAATATGACAAATCAACACAAACAGGCGACATGGGGAGGGCGGTTTTCAGAAGGACCGGCGGAATTGATGCTGCGCATCGGTGAATCGGTTTCGTTTGACCGGCGTCTCGCTGCATTTGATGTTCAGGGCAGCAAGGCGCAGGCGGCGATGTTAGCGCATGTCGGCATCATCAGCACTGCGGAATGCGACGCTATCCGGTCTGGATTAGATGCAATTCTGCTTGAAATTGAAGCCGGACAATTTAAGTGGGACAGGGCGCTTGAAGATGTGCACATGAATATCGAACAAGCGCTCACGCAACGTGTCGTGGCAGCAGCCAAGTTGCATACTGCGCGTAGCCGCAATGACCAAGTCGCGACTGATATGCGGCTTTGGTTCAAACATGCGTGTACTCAACTCAAGGACTCTTTGGGCACGGTGATCGCTGCAATGGTGGATCTGGCGGATCGCACGCAATCGGTTATCATTCCCGGCTATACCCATTTACAACGCGCCCAACCGGTTTCGATGGCGCACCATTTGCTCGCGTATGTGGAAATGTTCGATCGCGACCGTAAACGCATGGCCGATGTGTTTGATCAGGCAAATGTGTGTCCGCTTGGGTCCGGTGCGATTGCCGGTACAAGCTTACCAATTGATCGTGAATTTGTGGCCCGTGAGTTGCAGTTTGTCGATGCCAAGGGGCAGCCGCGGCTCACTCAGAACAGTATGGATGCAGTTAGTGATCGCGATGTCTTTATCAGTTTTGCCGCGGCCTGTGCGACCATCGGGGTACACCTCTCGCGCCTGTCGGAGGATTTTATTTTGTGGAGTAGCGCTGAGTTCGGTTTTGTACGTTTGCCGGATGCGTTTAGCACCGGTTCGAGCCTGATGCCGCAAAAGAAAAATCCGGATGCATTTGAATTAATTCGGGGCAAGTCGGCACGTCTGACAGCCAATTTGCAGTTGTTATTGACCATGGTCAAAGGATTGCCGCTGACTTACAATCGCGATTTGCAGGAAGATAAACCGCCGGTATTCGATTCTTTTGATCAGACTCAGTTGATGCTCGACTGTGTGGCTGCTTGTATGGCAGACATTGTGGTTGATGCCGCACGTTGTGCCGATGCTGTATCTGATCCAGTGCTGCTGGCAACCGATGTAGTCGATTATCTGGTCGAACGTGCAGTGCCGTTTCGTGAGGCGCATCATGTGGTTGGTGCGCTGGTTGCGTTGTCTGAGGAATTGCAGATACCGCTCAATCAATTGCCCTATGAACGAGTTGCCGCGATTCATCCCAAGCTAGAGGTGCATTGGAATCAGGTATTTGATATACAGCGGGCGCTTGAGGCACGCGAGCAGGCCGGCATGCCTGGGCCCAAGCAGGTTGCCGCCCGCATTGCGCACTGGAGAAGTTAGCCCGGATATCTCACAAGATTCAGCAGTGTTTTGGGCCAGGTGCGAGCTGGGGTTCTGCGAAGGGGTGCACTCAAGTGTGTAACTGATCGGGCTCTGCGCTCGGAACGAAGCCAGAGGCGCTTCCGAACTTGAAGCTTATTGGCAAAACCCTAATAAACACTGTGTATTTTGAATAAAATACACAAACTATTGATACCCATATATATTTTTTACCAATGAACTGGTTAGATATTCAGGTTAGCGGATCGATACTTACAGCGCCTGGATCAGCCACATTGAAAATAATTCAATGGATATTTGGAGGGCTTATGCACGTCCCATATAGGACTTTTCCGAAGTGCTGATCTTGAGGATATCGCCTTCTTTAATGAACAGGGGTACTTGCACGACGAGGCCGGTTTCCAATGTGGCCGGTTTTTGCACGTTGCTGGCGGTGTCGCCTCTGACGCCTTCCGGCGACTCAATGACTTTCATTTCAATTGATGCGGGTAGTTCAATTTGAATGGGCTTGTCGTTGACGTGTAGAATGCTGTAGAGCTGAGTCGGGACCAGTAAATCCTTTGAATCTTCAACGAGCGATGCGTCTAAAATAACATCTTCGAAGGTTTCAGGGTCCATGAAGTGATAGCCATCCCCGTCGACATAGCTGTATTCAAGTTTGAGCATATCGGTATGCATGATTTCGACCGAATCTGTGGTGCGAATCTTAGTGTTGGTGCTAGATCCGGAACTCAGATTACGCATGGTCACTTGCATAAAGCCTGCCTGGCGGCCCTGAGTGCGGTGCTGCACGTCGAGTACCAGATGCGGAGTCCCTTGATAGTTAAGTACTTTTCCTTTGCGAACGTCTGTAGGTGATGCCATAACTCTGTAACGGTGTTAAAAAAAACCAGGTTATCATCTTTCAGCGCATGCCAGGTCTGTCAAGTGATTCGGTGTCAGCTTATCTATATCCTTAATCTTACGTTTTTCAGGCCTTTATGATCTAAACAGTTAAAATTGGGTTCATTTTTGACCGTATGATGAACAAAAAACATATACACGACCAAATAATCTCCGCACAAAGCCAGCGGTAGGATTTTTTTGCCCAATTTTGCCTGTTTACAGCGATTATTCCTGAACTGTAAGCAAACCAAGGCCTGCCGCCTGGAAAATCAGTGGCTTTTCGCTCAAGAAGTAGTGATCACGTTCAGTCAGCAACGCGCTATCGCCTTCCAGTAAGACTCAAAAAGCTTCAGGTTGGATTTTCCACCTCCCAAAAAGCGAAGGCTTGCCTTACGGGCATGGACAATGATGCGGGCAGGCAGGCTAAACAGTCTTCGCCTCAGATTCCAGATGCGCATCCACTTTGCCGGAGCACGCTTGTGCGCTTTACATTGTCTACGCTTTTCCCCGCGCAGAGTGCGTCCACCGATCAGGTCAACACCTCTGGATACGTTGTAAGCCAGACTCAACAACGCATAGTATCCCCGGTTGTGTAAGCGCTTACTGCACGGCACGCGGTGACCGGATAAATCAATGAGAACATCCTTGAAGTGGTTCTCCATCCCCATTTTGGAACTGTACAGCTGCCATACTTTCCGCGCAAACCCGGAGTCATTCTGCGAGGATTCCTGCAAACGTGCCGACGGCAGGTTGGTGATCACCGAGACTGTGTTCCAAATCAATTCACCTTCACGCTTAAAGCGCTTGCCCACCAATAAACGCTTGTCCGGCCAGCCGGAGCACTGCACCGAGCACACGCAGGTTTGCTCGGCCTGGCAATCACTCCTACGCTCTTTCTCTGAAACATCCTGCCATTGCCATTCAGGCAGTTCCTCAAGCACCCGCTGTGCGGCCTTCAATTTGTTCGCCCCAATGACATAATAGAGTTTTTCAGCTTCAAGCTTATCTAAAGTTGGCCCGTCTCCATGCAGGGAATCCATCAAAAACAAGCTCTTCGAGCGCCACCCCAACGGTTCAATAAGTTCTTCGAGCAACAGATCCAACTTATCCATCAATCCCTTTTGTTCACCTTCTGCTGCTGCACTGAGATGTTGGGTCGCCATCACCGGGCCGACAAACCAGTTGCTCCACATCAGCCCCGTTCCCTTGCCGGGAATACTTTTAGTGCCTTCACGCCTGCCACTGCCTTCGAGTAAACTGCCATCTCCAAAAACCGGGATAAAGCCGTACGGGTTAAGCCATTCTGCCTGATTGCAACGTTGCAACAATTTGCACGCCCACTGCGAGAGCACTTTATTTAGGCTCTCAAGCACCGTGTCTGTGCCCAAACGCTCCAACTCTTCCCAAAAGATTTTCTCACCGGGGAGTTCTTTGATGCCAAGGAGTTTGAGGATCGCGGCATCTTCTGCGATCTCGCTCAGGCTTGCCGTGCCACGACTACCGGAAAGCAGGCCATTGACCGCACCGCCAATGATGTCGTTGCGCTCGTACTTACCCTGTCGATCAGGAACCTGATCCTGCAGGTTTTTCCATAAGCCTAACCGATTGGCCAGATATTCAGTCAGACTGAGCCCTCCAAAGCTACTGACACTATCCTCGGAAATTTCGTATTGATAGGAACGGATTTTCGTTGCTTTTCTGCCTTGTTTGGATTTGTTTTTCATACGCTGTGGTTTGGTTGTTTGATCTAAATGCAGC
>CAXQRK010000090.1:0-10370 GCA_964226535.1 Polaribacter sp. | reverse complement strand
TTCCGATCTAGCTAATATCTTTAATTTACTTTTTATGTGTCTGTTTACTCGAAAGTGCCGTAATCTAGTTGTATTGACCATATCTCTAATCGCTTCGATTGGACCTACACTTTCTGCGAAAGTTTTGGACGGTGAGATGATTGCGAATCCATTTATGGAGGAAAATTATAATCACTGGGAGGTTAAACAA
Source organism: Polaribacter sp. (assembly GCA_964226535.1). Classification (GTDB taxonomy): domain Bacteria; phylum Verrucomicrobiota; class Verrucomicrobiia; order Opitutales; family Coraliomargaritaceae; genus Lentimonas. Next base: position 10,180 of record CAXQRK010000090.1, on the reverse strand, counting down.
GGCTGGCGTACGGATTCAAATGAAAAGCGATTGGTGTTTGATATTAAACCTTACAATGTGGGGATTTCAAAAGCGATTGGACGTGGCAAATACTTTGAGTTCAATCCCGGGGAGAACGAACCGCACTTATCCGCTAAGTTAATTGATGTTATTTTCAATGCGCCATTTATAAAAGTTTATAATGCTGCTTCTATTGGTACTAATGCGGATTATGTTTTATTCTTTGAACTTGATATTGTCATTGGCGAGGGGAAATTTTATCGCGCCCAAAGTCAGCTCATTCCAGAGCCATGGAATTTGCCGGAAGGTGATTTAACGGTCAATTTTAAGTGGCTGGACAAAGACGACGGATTTTTGGGTAAACCTAGCTCAACAGATGGAGGCGGCATCCCGGTTAATTTAATTAAAGAAGTGTATTACACGGTCATCATGAAAGTGAATCAGGCCGCCAGTGATAGTTCGGATACGGTTTACGTGACCATCGATAATTTGTCGTTAACCTATCAGGTCATAGTCGAATAGATCTCAAGTTACCGATGGGCGGCCTATAGTTTAGTCCGATCCGTTTATGCCTTCTTGAGGTGGATGGCACTCGCAAGCACCTGTACTTTGGGCTTCTATTTGTTTTAGAGCTTGAACGTGTCAATGAGTGCCACAGCCTCAAAATTTTTTAATTTGTTCCTGTCATGTCCCAAATCGCGAAAGCCTACGACCCCAAAGAAGTTGAGCCACATTGGTATGCCAAATGGCTTGAAGCCGGATGTTTCAAAGCAGCGGTAGATCCCAATCGTCTGCCATATGCGATCATGATCCCGCCGCCGAATGTTACCGGTATGTTGCATATGGGGCATGTGTTGGACAATACCTTGCAGGATATCTTTGTGCGCCGGGCCCGTCTTGAGGGTAAGGCAGTGCTCTGGCAACCAGGCACCGATCACGCCGGCATTGCCACCCAGACCAAGGTTGAAAAAGGCCTGCGCGAAACGACTGGTCAAAGCAAATATGACCTCGGTCGCGAAGGGTTTCTCGAAAAAGTCTGGGACTTTCGCGCAGAATCAGGAGAGGTGATTTTAAATCAATTGCAAAAGCTAGGTGCATCCTGCGACTGGGATCGTACCAGTTTTACGCTTGATCAGGCATATTCAAAAGCGGTGCTCACGGCATTCGTTTCCTTATACAAGCGGGGGCATATTTACCGTGGCAAGCGCATGGTCAACTGGTGTCCGGCGACGCATACCGCGATTTCAGATGAAGAGGTAAACATGCAGCCACAGCGCGGGGTTTTCTATAAAATGCGCTATGAACTGGTTGAGGCCGATGGCGAGCGTACCCATCTTGAAATTTCCACCACACGCCCCGAAACGTTGATGGGAGATTCTGCTGTGGCCGTACATCCAGCAGACGAACGCTATGCGCACCTGATCGGCAAAACGGTCTGGCGTCCGTTTCCAAAGGCACAGATCCCGATCATCGGCGATACATATGTCGATCCAGCATTTGGTACCGGTTGTTTGAAGGTGACGCCTGCGCACGATAAAAATGATTTTGAAATCGGCCAACGTCACAATTTGGCGGTGCTCGAAGTCATTGATGCGGAAGGTAAGCTCAACGGCCTTGCCGGCCCTGAGTTTGATGGCATGGACCGTTTTAAGGCACGCACAGCTGCGGCTCAAAAGCTAGAAGACATGGGCTTGTTGATTGCGCGTGAACCGTATGAAAATATGGTTGGATTTTCAGAACGTGGCAATGTGCCGATTGAGCCGCGCCTTTCAGAACAATGGTTCTTGCGCTATCCAAGAGTTGCAGAAGCCAAGCGGGCAGTCGAGCGTGGGATGATTCAGTTCCACCCAGATCGTTGGAAGAAAACCTACCTAAACTGGCTCAATGGTATTCAAGATTGGTGCATCAGTCGCCAGCTTTGGTGGGGCCACCGCATCCCGGTTTGGTACAAAAAGGGTATAGCACGCAGTGCACTTGATTTTGACTGTCCTGATCATGTGCATGTTTCGGTCGAAGGACCACCAGATCCCGAAAATTGGGAGCAGGACGCCGACGTGCTCGACACTTGGGCGTCTTCATACTTGTGGCCCATGGCCAATCTGGGCTGGCCGGAGCCAAGTGCGGAACAACAAAAAGAACTCGACTTCTGGTATCCAACCACCGTACTGGTCACCGGCTTTGACATCATTTTCTTTTGGGTGGCCCGTATGATCATGGCCGGCATTGAACTGTATGGAGATGATGTTGAGGAGTTGTCTGATGACGCACTTGCACAGCGCATACCGTTTAAAAATGTGTTTATTCACGGCCTGATTCGCGACGCGAAAGGGCGCAAGATGTCGAAATCGCTGGGGAATTCGCCCGACCCCCTTGATTTGATTCAAACATACGGAGCCGATGGCCTGCGCTTTGGGATTTGTAATATTGCTCCTTCCGGTTCAGATATTCTGTTTGCCGAAGAGCGGATTCAAATTGGGCGCAATTTTTGCAATAAGCTGTGGAACGCGTCACGCTTCCGCCAGATGTCCGGGCCGATGGCCGATAATTCCAGCCTTGAAGCCATTGTTGGGCGCATCGATCCCGCGCTTTGTGACGACTATGATCATTGGATCCTTGCGCGTTTAGTTGGCGTAAGCGAGGAGTTGGAAAAGTGCTTTGCTAGCTACGAAATTGCACCACTCACACATCTGATCTATGCGTTTTTCTGGGGAGATTTTTGCGACTGGTATGTAGAAGCATCGAAAAGTAAGCTGCGTGGAGATGAGATCCTGCGCGCGAACACGCTTGCGATACAGGATTTAGTAATTCGCCAAGTCCTGCAATTGGCACACCCGGTGATCCCACATATTACTGAAGAATTGTGGTACAGCCTCGGTTACGCTGCCTCCGTACGCTATATTCAAAATACCAGGCTGACCACCGCCATGGACTTGCAAGTCGCCCTGAATCCGGATCCGTCAGCAGTTGACCGAGTGCTCAACTTGCAGGAGTTCATTTCCCAGGCACGTGCGCTCAAGTCGCAGTATAATTTGGCGGCCCAGCGCGATGTAGCTCTACTGTACGCCGCCGAGGGGGATGCGGCTCAGGTGATTGCCGCCAATGCCAGCTTTATACAAACACTGGCCGGGGTCCTCCTAACTTCAGTTGAGCAGGCTCCGTCAGATGGCTTGCCAGCGGCTGTAACCGCGCTCGGCACCTTGTATCTCGATTTAAGTCGTTCAATTGATGTGGAAGCTGAGAAGCGTCGACTCAGCAAAGAGCTGGAAAAATTAAATAACTTAGTGAGAGCGGGCGAAAGCAAGCTTGAGAACCGCAAATTTGTGGATGGTGCGCCGGCCAATATCGTTGCAGGCGCACGCAAACAGCTTACCGAATCGACCGAGAAGCGCGACGAAATTAGGCGTATTCTGGAAAGTTTGTAGATCCATCTGTGGCTTAATGTCCACATGTAGAGCTAATCTGTAAACCGCGTTAACTTTACCTTGACTGAGTGTACATTTATTAAGATTTGTTAAGTAACAGTTAACAAATTATTTATTTTCACTGGTTGTAATGGGTGCTACAGCAAGCTGCAGCCGACCAATCCAACTAATTCATTTCAATGAAGACACTCTATCATTTATTTCTTGTATTTATCTTTCTCTGTGCGATTGGCTCGATTTCCGCTGCAGTTCCAGATGGTCCAAGCAATGGTGATGTACGTATTATTTCCAGAACGGCATCAGAAACAACCTTAGAGATTACTTGGCAGGATAATTCAAGTAATGAAAATTTCTTTGTTATATTTAATTACTCAAATGGAGAAGTCGGAGACTATTTAGAGGTTTTCCCAGTGGAGAATTCGACAGAACAAATCATATCATTGCCAGACCTTGCTCGTGGCAGTACAGTACAATATGCCATTGCTGCTTACAATGCAGATGGAATGTCAAAAACTGGGGCACTGACACCCGCAATCACGATTACAGATAGCACGGTTCGTTACGGCTTTGAAGCAACTGTCGGAGTCCCTTTCTCTGCAGAGCTGTATACAGATAATTTCGACCTGCAAAGTGCTGCCAATATGACCGGCTTGCCAGATTGGGCAACATTTACTCCAGCGACACGCACGTTTTCGGGCACTCCAACGACTGTAGGCGTGCATTCTCTAGATCTTCAGGTTGAGTATAGGGATGGCTTCAGCATCCAGGAGACGATTCCGCTCAGGATTCTACCCGCAGCTGCGGGACCGCGCTTGGTGAGCACACTGCCGAGCCCTACATATCATCCGGATGCCGGTGCTCAGAGCATAGACTTGAATCGCTATTTCGAGGATCCAGACTGTACGCGTGCCGCTCGTATGACTTTCAATGTAGGCACTGTAGATATAATACTCTACGAAAATGCGACGCCTGCGACGGTCAGTAATTTTCTTGCGTATATAAATGGTACCGGTCAAGGAGCGTACGACGGGGCCATGATTCATCGGTCGATCCCTAATTTTGCGATTCAAGGCGGCGGTTATCGTCCGATTGGAGGCACTGCTTTCGAAAGCGTTACCGATCTGGCACCCGTATCGAATGAACCTGGGCTTGAGAATATACGCGGCACATTATCTATGGCAAAACTGGGCGGCAATCCAGACAGTGCAACCAATGAATGGTTCATTAATTTGGCGGACAACCGACCCAATCTGGACTTTCAAGATGGCGGATTCACCGTCTTTGGACGTGTTGCCGGTGATGGCATGACTGTGGTTGATTCAATTGCATCGTTACCCACGGGCAATTATCCGAGCATTACCGTCGATACGGTTTCCCTTTCCGGTAGTGATTTAATGGCAGCATGCCCGATGAATGCGGCAACGGCCCCTTCCAACATGGAACCAGATAAGTTGGTGGTAATCGAAACGGCGAGTGAAATTAACCCACTCGCCTACAGCATCGTATCCAATACGGACCCATCCGTAGCGACTGCTACGTTATTAAGCAACGGTATACTGCAGATCACCCCATTGCAAGCGGGCAACTGTAGTCTAACAATTCGTGTCGCTGACCTCGACAATAATCAAATCGAGCAAGATATCTCGATAGAGATTCGGTGGACCTTTGATCAGTGGACTGAGGCACAAGGACTTGGCAACGGCGAAAATGGCACATACGATGATGCAGATGCCGATTTGCTAAGCAATTTGATCAAATACAGCCTGATGGGAGATCCGGCCCATGCACTGGCAACCATACAAGTCGTCAGTGCTGAAACACCCGAGCTGCAGGATTATATGGCGATTGAATTTTCAACGCGCAACGGCACTACAGATGCGATTGTATCGGTGCAAGCGACCAATCAGTTGTCTGCGGATACCAATTGGACTGAAATCTGGAATTCGAGTCTCGGATCGTCTGATCCACAGGTGCACTCGGCAAATAGAGCTGCCGATTACACCGACTGGGTGATTCGCGATACTCAAGCCAGCAGTGCAAGTAAGACCCGTTTCATGCGTGTGCGTGTCGATTTGCAGTGATTTGGTTGAGGATGACTGGCAGAAACGCTGGCGACTCTTTTGGCTGTTAGCCCAGATCAATTGCCTTTATCGGTTGGGATGTTATTTTCGATCGGCAACACCAGCAAGGGAGTCTTGGACTTGATCCAAATGTTTTGCTCCTTGAACACTTTAGCTGGGACCACTTCGCAGGCTTCGCCAACCGTTTCGACCGGCATGCGCATCCCTTTGGGTGTGGTATTAAACTCATAGGCCGCATTGTGGATACGTCCGGGACTGGTGGCGATGTCGTCGTCTTCGGGGATTTGTGCAATCCAGCCGACCATATCTTTGTCGCGCAACAAGCCGTCCGGGTCGGCCAGCAGCATCACCAGTTGCTTTTTGACCGGTGGCGGACGGAGCGCTTTTTCTTCTTCCTCTGCTTTGAGTTCCATCTCGACCTCGTGCATGATTTCAGCAACCTTACGAATGTCGGGTTCGTTGCGCTGCAGGATGAATTTAAGTGTTTCAATATCGATCTTTGGCATGTGAGCGTGGGTGAGTGAGTTGAGTGACGGTGATGTGACACCTGCCATCAAGTGTACGATTGTAAACCTAGGGCAATCGAAAAATAGGTGGATCTAGTCTGTGTAGATCAGTTCTGCCTGATTCAGTGTACTACCGAGGGCATCGATTGATTCGATAAAACTGTAATTGGAAGCGCCACCCCAGTCCCAATGCTTACCAATAATATAATGCCGCACCGGCAGCGCTGCATCAGTCGCTGCGATATGGACACTGTCGGACACCGTACTGATGACCGCGGCAGCAGGGGTGTCGCTGTGTTCAAGTCGGGAAATAACGATCAGGCCGTCGTGGCTGCGATAGATTTGTTCGATATTGATGTGCCAGCCGGCATCAGGGGTGTCGAGCCGAACGCTGATGGTTGATGAGTGTATGCCTGTTGTATGGTCTGCCTGTGGTCCTGCGAATGAGCCCGCGATCACTAGGGTAGTGAGGTTCGGCGACAAAAAGTGTCGGATGGCAGCATTGACTTGATCGACACCAATTGACTGCAGGCGTTTGGGATATTCATCAATATATTCAGGGGCGAAGCCACGCTGCACGAAACTAAGCACTTGGCCAGCAACACTGCCGCTGGTCGAGAGACCAACCAGGTAGGATCCTGACAGGGTCTCAATTGCCCGGTGCACTTCGTCTGCGCTAACACCGTGCGCATGCCAGTCGCTGACCACAGCTTCAGTTGCCGCCAGCCCCTGATCCAGCAGGGCGGGTGAAAAACTGGCCTCAAGGCTCCAGTTGCCCGGAGTCAGTATGTCGCCGGAGTGAGCCGAGCGAATACTGTAGGTCAAGCCTTGGTGTTTACGTATGTGTTGCATCAAGCGTGAATTAAAGCTGCCGCCCAGAATGTAGTTGCCGATCATGAATGGTAAATAGGCATCGTCGCTGCGTTGCAGACCTGTATTTTGCGCATAACGCACCGCTACACTGGTTTTATCGGCGATGGCGATACGCTTGCTTTGTGATCGGTTCTGCAAGTGTGTCGGCAGTTGTTCCGGATAGTCCATCCCACCGCTCCAACCCGCAAACGCCTGTTCGATCGCAGCGCTGAGTTGCTCAAAATTAATATCACCGGCAAACACCAGTCGCATCGATTGTGGGCCGTAGTGCTTGCTATGAAATTGGCGGATGTCTTCGATTGTAGTTGCCTGTAAATCTTCGAGGAGCACGCCGATTTCTGCCACATAATTGGGATGGCCCTGCGGGTAGAGCATGCGAGCAATTTGAGTATTGGCCCGATAATCGGGATTGTCGACTGCTTGCAGGAATTCGGCGCTTTGACGGCTTTTTACGGTTTCGAGCACGGTAGGATCAAACGCGGGCTCACGAAGTTGCTCGGCCAGTAGTTCCATGACGGCAGCTGCGTCCCGGCGCAGAAACTTACCGGAGAAATCGAGGCTATGTGCACTTGCGGCAAAACGGATCTCCGCGCCAAGGGTATTGAGTCGTTCGGCAATGGCGAAGCGGTCATTGTGCCGGGTGCCTTTATCGAGCATGGACGCGGTCAGGCCGGCAAGTGTGGGGGCGTCTATCGGGCTGAGCGTGTCGCCGGCGGCAAAGCTACCGACAAAGGAGACGACATCGCTGATCGGCATGTCAATCGCGATGACTTCGATGCCGCTAATGGTGGCCTGCTGCATACGGCTAGAAAAAGTGACTGGTGAGGCCGTCGCGCCCGCCTGATCAGACTGGTTTTTATCTGCGCCGAAAAGTGCTGGGTCGCGATAATAGTTGGGCCCGTAGTGAGCACTGCCCAGCGCCGCTGCTGTGTTTGTGGCCTGAGGAACGAACCAGCCAGTAGTGCGGTTGTTGGGGATGAAATATTTGCCCGCGACGCGTTGAATATCTGCTGCACTGACCTCCTGTATCGCGTTCGGTAGCGTAATATAATTGGTCCAATCACCCATCGCAATGGCTTCATTGAGTTGTCTAGCAATGGCGCCGGAACCGTCACGTCCGTAAATGGTGCTGGCTTGAATGACTGACTTGGCTCGTGCAAGTGCATCCTCGGTAACGCCACCATTAATTAATTTTTGGATTTCATCGAGAATGATGGCTTCAGTTGCCTCATGGGTCGCCTCGGGAGTCATAAAGGCTGCGAAAATACAAAGGCCTGGATCGCGGAGTTGTGGCGCATAGGTAAAAGTAGCACTGGCTTTGCCGGTATCTTCAAGTGCGCGATACAGACGTCCGGTTTTATCGGCCCCGACAATTTGCTCGATTAATTTAAGCGCTGCCCAATCTTTACTCGCACCTGCCGGCACTTTGAAGGCGGTCATAACAACGCCGACCTGGCCGGCACGCTCGATAATCAGACGACGCGGACCGAGTTGCTTAGGCTCGATCGTTGTCATCGTTGGAATGGCCCGCGGTGCCTTGGGGATCGCGCCGTAAAATTGCTGAATTGCGACAAGAGTTGCATCGACATCGAAGCCTCCAATTACACTGAGTACGGCATTTTCCGGCCAGTAGAACGTGTCATAAAAAGTACGAAGCTTCTCGGCAGAGGTGCTTTCGATATCAGAATGCCAGCCAATGGTCGGGTGTCCGTAGGGTTGTGCGACAAAGGCGGTTGCGAAGATTTCTTTGATCAGCGTACGTACCGGATTGTTCTCACCGCGCTCGTATTCATTGCGTACCACGGTCATTTCAGAAGCAAGATCTGCTTCAAAGATGCGGAGATTGCGCATACGATCTGCTTCCAGTTCGATTGCGAGAGGCACATATTTGCTCGGCAGTGTGGCGTAATAGTTGGTACGATCAAAATAAGTCGTGGCATTTGAGCGTGCGCCGATGCGTTCCATTTGACTGGAATAGTCCGAGCCATCACTGCTGTTGAAGCGCTCGGTGCCTTTGAACATCATGTGCTCCAGGATGTGAGTCGAACCGGTCGTGCCAATTACTTCATTGCGTGAGCCGACCTCGTAAGTAACCATAACAGTGGCGACCGGCAGTCCGTCGTTTGGCATGAGCAGCACGCGGAGACCGTTATCAGTCAGTTCGTAGGCCTGTATGCCGTCAAGCGTTTGGATGTGTTTGATGCCTTCTGGGAGTCCCCAAAGTAGGGAACCACAGGCACAGGTGCAGGCGGTGACTAAAGTGGCAAGTCGATTCATAATGTGTATGGATAGCAGTCCATCAACTGGCAACAAAAGTTCCCGTAGTCAATCACTGCATCGATCACGCTGAATTTTGGCCACTCGTTGTATCGATTTCTTCAAGGTAGTGGAGATTTTTCGAAGTCAGTAGCTCAATTAGCTTCTTAATCGCCGGAGTGAGCACACGGCCCTTGCGATGAATCAATGCCAGTGGACGCTTGTAGGTGCGGTTGTTAAATTTGAGTACTTTGAGCAAGCCCTGAGCTTGTTCGCGCACGACGGTTGTCTGCGGCAGAATTGCGATGCCGGCGTTGATTTCAACCGCCCGCTTGACGGTCTCAACATTATCAAATTCCATGACCGGCTCGATTTCTAGCTTGGCGTCTTTAAAAATCGTATCGGTCGCTTTACGGGTCGGAATGTCACGTTCAAATCCGATAAACTTATGACCGCGGACTTGTTTGATATCAATTTGTTTGTGTTTGGCGAGGGGATGCTCCGGACTAACTACCAGAACCAAAATGTCGTCGTGGAAAGGCAGAATCTCCAACTGTTTGTGCTTTTGCGGATAGGCAATTAGCCCGAGATCAATGGAATTGGTCAAAATATCTTCGTACACCATATTGGCTCGACGATACTCCACACGAATGTTGACTTGCGGGAATTTGGCCAAAAAAACTTTTACATACGGTGGCAACTCGTGTAGGCCAATACTATAAACAGTCGAAATGTGAATCGTACCGCTGATCACTCGTTTCATTTCTTGCAGCTCGCTGCTGAGCTTATCATACAAATAAATGATCTCCTTAGAAGATTTGAGCAGTTTTTCGCCCTCCCGGGTGAGCCGAAAGCGTTTCTGGCTGCGATCGACAATCAGGATGTTGAAGTGTTTCTCCATCGCTCGTAGTTGCTGGCTCACTGCTGATTGGGTGATCCCATTTAATTTTGCGGTGCGTGAGAAACTTTCGTTCTACACTAGATCCGAGATCGTAATAGCACACGTCTGAACTCCAGTCACGATCGTTAATCTCGTATGCCG
>CAXQRK010000089.1:0-21153 GCA_964226535.1 Polaribacter sp. | reverse complement strand
CACCGCGATCCTCGACCTCAATTATCTTGAAGATAAAGATGCCACGGTGGATGCTAACCTTGTGATGACCGGCAGCGGCACATACGTTGAAGTGCAAAGCTCAGGCGAAGAAGCTAGCTTCAGCCATACGCAACTCAACACGCTACTGGATTTTGGCAGCAAGGGTATTCGTGAGATTCTGCAACTGCAGCAGGCTGCCATCGCCACAGAACTGTTAGCGTCCGGGCAATGATCCCGTAGCCAGAAAGCTGCGCTTCCAGTCTACAACACTTTAAATTATCGAAAGCAAAATGGTCACATTGCGTTCACTTGTGGCTTAAGAGATTTGCCTACGTAGAACACGTTCATAGCCATCCACCACTATTTTAGCCCCTTCAGGCATCTCTTGAGGCTTTATGGTTATTTCGAGTGTCGCACGTTTTGAATGATTATTGGCCTTCGATCTTGGGGACAAAAAACCTTTACGTTTGCTCGGAAAATTAAGCTCCAGTTCGCCTTTAACTTCTTCCAAATCAAATTCAGCAGTTACGACCGCTTTTTCAACTTGTCCAAATTGTAGTGGAACGAGCGTTATGAGCGGTACATTTACTTGTTGAATAAGTTCTTTACCTTCTGGCCCTAGAGTCGGATATTCCAAAACAACGGTTTTAGGCACCATAACTTTACCGGAACCTGGGGCATTGCTCTCTTTATCAGTTTGCGCAAGTTCACTGGGCTCAAAATATTGATCCAATAGACCTAGATTTTTGCTCATGAGCGCATCACTTGCACTGATTACCGCATCGTGAACGGTGTTAATAAATGATTTAAGGCTGATCATGATATAATATGGGATCTTTTGTTAGACTGCATGTATTTAAATAATGACGCATCTGAATAATACCTGGAGGGATTGCTACCGTACCAACATACAAGGTAATTCCCAGCTCTCTCCTTCCTGCTGTGTGCTGATTCGTTTGAGTCTTTTGATTTACGACAGTGCAGGCTGCATGATCCGTCTGAATATCAAAATAATCAGACGGATTCCAATTAGAGGGACTCGAAGCTGACGTTGAGAGGTGCTTTTTTGCATTAGCTACATTTTCAGTAGAATCGAACTTGATCCTTAATTTTAAACGCTCGCAATAGTGCCTGATGGTAGGAGGCAGTACATCATGGATCTTTTGAAAGAGGTGTTTAAAGTGGATCATTCCCAACAAACCAACTACAGATTAGGGTTTGGATTTAGCGGCTTCTTTTTTCAACTGGTCAAACCCATCCATGGTTTTCTGTACAAGCGGTTTACTTTCATCAGCCAAACCAATTGCAGCCTGACAATTCGGACACATGAATTTTACACCTGCAAGTAATTGCTGTGTATCAAAGGGTATCTTTGTCTGGCAAACCGGACAAGGGATTGTTTGATCTTGGTTAAACATAACAGCGGTTAGGAATTGTGTTCACTAGCCGAAACTGGCTGAATTGATTTCGTGTAAAGATCCATGATTGTCAATACTCCCTGCGGTAGTGGCAGTGGACCGGCATGGATCCCTACTTTTAATGTACTCGTTGAGTGTCGACTATTCGTATTATCTTGAGTGCCTTCTTTCTTGTTGCAAATCCGCCCATTTAATTGGGCGGACTTTTGTATGATTGTATTATCTGATTCGTAGCTTTTTGAAGCCGATTGCCAGGATGTTGCAGATGTGATTTCCATTTCAAAATCGACAGAAACCTTATCTATAGCCAATGAGTTCAATGGTACGAGGCATAGCATCGGAACATTAAACAATACTTCCGACCGATTAATATGACCAGGGGTACCTGGCTCTTTTGTATCATCAATAGTCGCTCGGCTCATCAGCATCTTAATCATGATAGGTTCATGGGTAGAATTCCCTGGTCTGGGTTGAAAACAATAATCTAGCAGAAATTTGACTTGTCCGCTTAGCATGTAAAAATTTGCCTTGGATACTGCCACAAGTGGAGCACTGATAATCGATTCAATACTTAATTCGCTGATAAAGCTTGAACGTTCAGGTTCTTTACTTTCTTCCGCCATGCTTGTCTAATTGCTTATCTAGATTTTTCAGAAGTGAGTAGTTTGAAACACTCACTTCTGAAGAATTCATTTAACCCGGAGGTATGTGTTAAGTCCTAAACAACGCAACCAAGTTGTTTTGGGAATGATTGAATGCAGTGCTTGTGGAATGATCAATTATCTTCTTTCTTGTTTTTAGCCTTCTTACTACTTGGAGATGGTGGTGACGGTGGCGGTGAAGGTGTTGATTTAGCAGCTGAAGACTTTAGTTCAATCGGCTGAATGCACTGTGCAAACGCTTCAATAATAATGTTTACACCTTTTGGAATCGGTAATTGTCCTGCATGTACGGCAATTGTATATTTTGCAGAGTTGCTTTTCTGGTAATGTGTGTTGTGCGTTTCAGAATCTTTTTGCGAATAACTTGCACTACCTTTAACACTTGCTGTAAACGGACCATAGCCAACCTTTGCTTCAAAAGAGGCAGCTGCTTGAATGTTTTTTTCTTTTGCTTTGCTGGTGTCTTCTGAAAAACTGGATTTAACTTCCATTTCAAAGTTAATATCCACAGATTGTACGGCCAAGGAACTGATTGGCACTATCGTCAACAACGGTAATGTAAATTTTGTTGAAACTTGTGAGATTACCGGTGGATCGCCTGGATTGGCGCCTGAAGTCATGACCCCGCGCACTAGAATAAGGTCAATCATGATGGGTTCCAAAGTTTCATCTGTCTTGGAAAAGCAAGTATCTAACATAAACTTCGTTTGAGTAAGGCACATCGTCGCATTTGACTTTGCTGCGGCGGAAAGTGGTGCCCCAATTAAAGACTCAATTGGCAAACCGGTGAACTGCTGGGCGATGGATAGTAATTCTGACATAATTATTGTTTCTTTCTCGTTTGTAGTTAGGCACGTTTGTTTGAGGCTCTGTGAATATAAGGTGATTGAAGCGTAATAATTTTGCTATAACCTTGTTATTTTATGTTAAAGTAAACCGTTCTTGATTTATAGCCAAACAAAATAAATCTACTTATTATAACTATAAGTTTATTTAATTTAAAGCTTGACGTATAACAGTGCCTTAGTGACTGCTTGACTATATGGGCATGATAACAGCGCAGGCCGATTTACAAAGGCTTCAGATCAACCTAGATCAAAGCCTTACGCTGGTCTGGGATGAGGCGTTTGTGCGTTGCTTAATTGCAGCGATCGCCCAAGTGGCGTGTTCTGCAAGTATTGGGTCGTCCTCCGCTGCCACCGCTTGCAGGGCGGATAAATCCTCGGGCGTGCCGATATTGCCCAATACCACACAAACATTGCGTCGCAAGCGCTGCCGCTTGAGCCGCCGCAGTGGTGACCCGCTCATACGTTGACGAAATGTTGCCTCATCCCAGTGTAGTAATTCACGCAAGTCCGGGAATTCGCGTGGGGTCAATTTTGCTTCGAGTGAGGGTGTCGCCCACTTGTTCCACGGACACACCTCCAGGCATTCATCGCAGCCATACAATCGATCACCAATCGCAGTTCGATAGTCAATCGGGATCGCGCCATCGTGCTCAATGGTCAAGTACGCAATACATTTACGCGCATCTAATTGATAGGGCGCAGTGATTGCCTGAGTGGGGCAAACATCAATGCAGCGCGTACAGCTGCCGCAGCGATCCTTGACTGGTTGATCGCTTGGCAACTCAAGGTTTGTCACAATTGACGCCAGAAAGGACCAGGTGCCGCGCCGGGGTTCAACCAAGATCGTACTCTTGCCCTGCCAACCCAAGCCAGCCGCCGCAGCGATCGGTTTTTCCAGCAATGGACCGGTATCGACGTAGGGGCGCTGATGCCCGCCATAGTCCTCACGCAAAATTCGACACAAACGCTTCAAGCGACGTAGTATGAAATGATGATAATCGTCACCCAGTGCATATTTGGCGATACGGTAGCGACGCTCCGGGTCGGGCTGGTAATAATTCAGCGCCACTACAATGATACTGCGTGCTTGCGGCAGTAAGTGCTCTGGGTGCATCCGACGGTCCGGATGACGTTCCATCCACGACATCGTGCCATGCTTACCATCCGCAATCCACTGCGCATAATATGCGCGCCTCAATTCCAGTGGCACCGCAGCCACGCCAAAGGCATGAAAGCCTAGCGCCTTGGCTTCCGCTTCCATTCGCTCCCGTATTGCTTGATTTTCATGCATCACCCGCGCATCATGCTCTACTTTATCGGCGAGTCCAGTTCTGTCTTGACTGGCTGCTTTGTATGGTCACGCATGCTTGACATCACAACCCGCTTTTCGCATTGCAGCCAGATGCACTCGATGCTCTGATACATCCCGATGAAAATTAGTCTTGCGCTCTATGATTACTATCCGTTCGGCGGTTTGCAGGAAGATTGCCTGGCAACCGTACCGGCAATGAGCGCGCGCAGGCACCAAGTTCACATATTCACTCGAAGCTGGCAAGGTGAACCACCGGCAGCGATTCAAACAGATAGTCTGAGCCGGGCCAGATGGACCAAGCGGTCGCGCAAGGACCATTTCTTTCGGGCGCTCAAACAAGCACTGTCGCAACAGCGTTTAGATGGTGTCGTCGCCTTTAACCACATCCCAGATGCAGACATTTATTTTGCTGCCGACCTCATCGAACACATTTTGCAGCGCAAGCATGCCTAGCCAATTTTCTCAGATCGGCCTTCCGTAATCAGCCTCGTCCGCGTATTCTGCACTTCACATGATCCTTGAACTCTCAAATGAACTTCGCCAAGCGCTGCCTCAAGATCGGGATCTATTTGAATGGTTCCTTACCGGCCACGGCACGGTACATCGCGAGGTCAAAAATCGCCTGACCTATGAGATGCGTCTGGGTGACAGCCTGCACGTCTATGTCAAACGTCAGCTTGGTTGTGGCTGGAAGGAGGTGCTCAAGGAGTGGTATCGCCTGCGCAAGCCGGTGGTCAGCGCTCGCACTGAATGGGAAGCGGCGGCGACGCTCACTGCCGCCGGAGTGCGCGTGCCTACGGTGATTGGCCAGGGCGAGCGCGGTCGTTATCCACACGCAATCGAATCTTTTGTGGTGCTCGATGCACTAGAAAATTGCGAGACCCTTGAACACTTTAAACAGGGCTGGCTTGGCCAGTGCGGTTCGCGTTGGGTGGCGCTGAAACGAAGCTTGATTGAGGAGGTGGCTCGGATCAGCCGCACCATGCATGGCCAGGGCATCAATCATCGCGATTTCTACATCAACCACTTTCTGATTAACCGTGACTGGATCCACAATTGGCACCCCGGCCAACCCATCCCGCTTACCTTGATTGACCTGCACCGCGTCCAACAACGTCCGCAACTGCCATGTCGCTGGCGCCGCAAAGACCTCGCCGCACTACTTTTTTCGGCACTGGATGTAGGCCTCACCTCGACCGACTGCATTCGCTACGTACGCAGTTACCTTGGTCCCACCTGGAAGGCATGCCTGCGTGGTCAGCGAGCACTCTGGCGGGCTGTGATCAAGCGCGCCTGCCAGCTCTACCAACGCTTTCACGGCAAATCAGCGCATGTGCCTGCTATACTAAAGCTGTAAATCATTTAGCTCCCCATTTCCCCGCATGGATAAGGTCTGGTTCAACCCCCACTTTGCAAACAGCTCTCCACCGCTCACAATCTTTGCCGATCGCGACGGCACCCTCATCCGCCATGTCGACTACCTGAGCGATCCGGATCAAATCGAGCTTCTGCCGGGCGTAAAAGACGCTGTGCATGGTCTCATCCAGACCAATATCCCCTTTTTCATTCTAACCAATCAATCCGGAGTGGGCCGTGGCTATTTCTCGATCGAACAGGTTTACGCCTGCCAGCGTCGCTTGTTTGAACTGCTTGAACTCCGCCCGGACAACATCGCCGGCTGGTGTATCGCACCTGAAACTCCGGGCACCGCAGGCGGCTATCGTAAGCCCTCAAGTCGCTTTGTGCACGAGGCCTGTACTTACCTCGGTGCTCAACTCACGCACTGCCACATGATTGGCGACACCCTGGTAGATTTGCAAACCGCGTGGAACGCGGGCGCCGTGGCCTGGGGCGTAGCCTGCGGCAAGCCACAACTGGTCGAAGCCCACCATGCAGGTAAATTGTCCAAGCCCTACACATTGCACAATCATTTCGCTGACTGCATACGTGCCATTATGGGCTGATGTGTACCGTCGCAATCCAATCGACTGAAGCAGTTACAACTTTGGCTCACGAATGATCAGTGGTGCCAGTTTTTCGATGCGTGCACCGATTAGCTCCACTGGTGCATTATAATGCGGTTTTAAAATGAACTGATTGGGCCCACTTTCAGCATCCGCTTTGGACTTCATGCTGCGAATAGTCGCATCGTTGAGGGTGCCGGTTGAATAGGCCTTGTTGTCGATCGGCTGGATTTGCCCGTTGATTTCAAGCGCCACGAAGTAGTACGGCGGAATCTTCGGCAGGCGATCGCGTTTCACGATGACGCCAGGCATGAAAAAATAGACGTTTTCTTTCTTACCTTGCTCAATTGAAATGACTTCGACCTCTGCCTTATAAAAATCAAAAGTGTTCGCTTTGGCATCGCGCACATAGGCAAAGTAGCCTAGCACCTTGATGTTATCGACGAAGCGCTCACTTTTGGCGTTTTCGGCCAGATTGCGGTTGGCGCGAATCTGGACTTCCATTTGTACCCAGTCGTTTTGCAGGTTTCTGAATTTAATATTTTCGACTTTGGCGGCAGCTTCCTGAGAAAATGCGGAATGCGCCAGGCACAGTGATAGTATGAGGAGTACGAATGATTTCATGTGAATAGATAAGGTTGAGGGGTGGAGCGAACTGTGTTAGATACGATATAATTGAATGCACTAGCGACGATGTGTCGATAAAGCAATGCTGTTTTGATCGATTTAAGCGGTGCCCAGCTGCACGATTTATTCAGGATCAAATCGGCCGCTGTTGAGAAAGTGTAGCGTCGCGGTGATGGCTTCCTCGTGTACCATGATAGAGGGGTGGGTCGCGTGAATAATCCGATAGTCGCGCATCCCCGGCAGCTTGGCGCTTTCAGTCGATACTTTGCCGTCATCATCGCCGGGAATTATCATCGAATTGATCCAGTTGATACTGTAGTCTCCGGTAATCACGCCGAGTTCAAAATTAATCGGGCCGAGTTGTGCGATGAATCCATTCGGGTCGGTGCCCAGTTGATCGCCCGCCGGGCCATTGATCCACTCAAACACACTGTAGTCTCCAAGTGCCTCCACCAATTCACTGCCATGATTCGGGGGACTTAGCATCACGACGCGACCGATCGTGTCAAACGGCGCGTCTTTTTGTATGCTGCGAACAATGATGCCGCCCATTGAGTGAGTGACAAAGTGGATGGTGTCCTCGCTGGTGGTCAGCGCTTCGATTTGGCACCGGACCATTGCAGCCAGAGTCTCAATTGGATGATGTCTGGATGGGTAATCAAGATTGTGCACCGTATAGCCTGCCGCGGCAAGAGCATCCGCCATTTTTGTCATCGAATCAGCGCTGCGTGCCAGCCCATGCAGCACAATGACTACCTCACTGGCAACAACTGGCCGTATCAATGCGCACAACAGGCAGACGATGATGTAGCCTTGTTTTTTCATATAGAATTATTTGAGCGCTAACCGATGGCCAAACCTGCGTCGGGGTTGGCTGCATTTGTGAGCGCAGCCTGCACGATGCCTGTTGTGGAGATTTCTTAAGATCGTCAGGGTTTGGAAATCGAATCTGTCAAGGGCTGTAAGTGGCCCTGTTTAAGACTGTAGATCCAGCCGTGCACTTCAATTTTTTGGCCGCGCGCCCATGCCTCCTGGATGATTGTGGTGCGGCAGAGGTTTTCCCGCTGAGAAAGGACGTTGAGTTCGCACAGTCGATCCAGCCGTGTCTCTGCTGGCAGCGCCTGGAGTTCCTCGGAATGGCGTGATTCAACGTCTTGAATGTGGCGCAGCCAGTGATCAATCAGGCCATGGGAGTGTTGTTCCATGGCGGCCCGCACCCCGCCGCAATTATAGTGCCCACATACGATGATATGTTCGACCTGTAGCATTTCGACCGCGTATTGCAGGACGGAGAGTAAGCTCAGGTCGGTGTGAATCACCAGGTTGGCAATGTTGCGGTGAACAAACATTTCACCGGGCATAAGGCCGGTAATTTGTGTGGCGGGCACGCGGCTGTCGGCACAACCAATCCACAAGTAGTCCGGGTTTTGCTGCTTGAAGCGCGCATTAAAAAAATCGGGATCGGCTTCGACGGTACGTTTCGCCCAGGCGCGGTTGTTATCGATAAGTTTAGTGAGGGAGTTCATAGAGCTTGTATAAATGGACCTTAATCAGTCGAATGCTTAAGGATGGGGATGCATTGCAAAAGTGCAAGCCTCCTGCGCCTCTGTTTAAGTGCCTAAGCGTAGATTACCCAAATTAAATTGAAAGTATTTAGGCCATGGAACGATTGATAAAGTGTGCGTATTCATGGCAAAGCAGTCTCTAAATATAATCTCCCACAAAAGAACTGTCCGGTGTGTGAGCGTCCCTTCTCGTGGCGAAAAAAATGGTCGAATTGCTGGGATTTGGTACGTTATTGCTCCGAGCGTTGCCGTCGGAAGGGGCGAGCCGCTTGAATGCTGAGGTTCAGTGTGTATGGTTTAAGCGCGATTTAAGAGTGCTGGACCATGCGCCCCTGCAAGGAGCCGTGCGGGCAGGGCCCATCTTGCCGCTCTATATCATTGAGCCAAAGCTGATCTATGCGCCGGATTTTGATGCCTTGCACTGGAACTTTATTCGAGAGTCCTTGCAGGACTTGCAGTCAAGCCTGCGGGACCTGGGGGTTGAACTGCAGGTCTTGCTTGGGGATGCAGTTGAGATCTTTGCACAATTGCACCACACGCATTCACTCTCAATGATCTGGGCGCATGAGGAAACCGGCAATCAAATGACCTATCAAAGAGATCTGGCAGTGGCAGCATGGGCACGGACACAGGGAATCTCATTGAATGAACTGCCACAGAATGGGGTCGTACGGCGTTTGAGGGACCGAGATGGCTGGTCGCAGCATTGGGAGGCACGCATGTGTGCCCCCATTGTGCCAGTGCCTGCACGCCTCTTAGCACTGCCTGGTTTGAAGCCTTGTGACTTGCCAAGTGCAGCAGAATTGAACTTAGAGGAATCGCCTAGAGTGCTTGAATTGCATGGTGGTGAGCGTGCTGCGCAGGGCATGCTGGAGAGTTTTGTTCAACGCCGTGGCCTACGTTATCATCGCGAGATGAGTAGTCCGAACACAGCCTATCAAAGTTGCTCGCGCCTCAGTGCATATTTGGCTTGGGGATGTATTTCAATGCGTTCAGTCGTACAGACCGTACGTGCGTCAGCAGGTGAATCGATCCCCAAAATTGCTGCGCGAGCCTTTCTGTCGCGCTGTCATTGGCATTGTCACTTTATGCAGAAGTTGGAAAGCGAACCAGGGATCGAGCAACATGCGTTCAACCGGGCCTGCGATGACTTGCGTCCTCGCCGCGCAAGTGCCGAACATTTAAATGCATGGCAGATGGGCTGTACCGGGTATCCATTCATAGATGCCTGCATGCGCTCTTTGAAAACAAGAGGCTGGATTAATTTTAGAATGCGGGCGATGTTGGTGTCGTTTGCGAGTTATCATTTATGGCTGGATTGGCGTAGTTTTAAAGACTGGCTGGCCTGTCAGTTTATTGATTATGAACCCGGCATTCATCTGTCACAAATCCAGATGCAAAGCGGCTTGACCGGCATCAATACAGTGCGCATCTATAATCCGATAAAGCAGGGGCAGGATCATGATCCTCAGGGTGCATTTATACGTCGCTGGGTGCCCGAACTAAAGAATCTGTCAATTGCCGATATACATGAGCCATGGAACACGCCGGAGCTGATACAGGTGGAGAGCAATTGCATACTGGGTAAGGACTACCCGCTGCCGATCGTGAACCACATCGAAGCAGTGCGTCAGGCGCGAGCTCATTTCAGTGCCTTACGCAAACGCGAGGACTACTGGGAGAGTGCGCGGCAGGTGATGCAACGCCATGGTAGCCGCAAGGGCGCGGCAAGCCGAAAGCGGGCCAAGCAGGCACAGCATACAACAGCGCGGCAAGCCGAACTGCCGCTGAATCATTCAAGCTCGGCTGGAATGGCTGACAACGGGACTGTGGTTTCAGGAGCGAGCGCTTGGTAAGCCTTGCGTGTGTTCACGAACAATCGCATTGAGTTGCAGCAGGAGACTCTCACGATTCGGAGTGAAGATGAAACGGTCGCTGCCAAGCTTATAATAGGCATCTACCAGAAGTTGCATTTGTGGGCGGCGCATTTGTAAGAGACGTTTCAATAGGCGATCCAGATTTTCTGTATGGCCCAGCTTGAGTTCGATCCGGATGAGTTCGGATAGAATCTTTTGATTTGTCGGCGTGTGCTGATGCGCGTGTGCAAGTACCTTGTGTGCTTGCGGGACCCGATCAATGGTCGTTAGATAATCAGCGACTGCGAGATAAGTTTCAGGGCGATGCGTGCTCTCATCCATAAAATATTGAAGGTAGATTTCCCCCAAATCCACCTGATTGACGGCATAAGAAGCGACTGCACGTAAGCTATTGAAGATCGCCCATTGTTTAGTCAGCCAGTCTGGATGTTCGTTCAACAGTTCTTCCGTAAAGTCGAGGGCGCCGGCATAGTCCTTGCTCTTTAAGTGTGCTTCGATCAGACTGAGCGCAAATGCATCAATCTGAAATTCATGTTCAAGTGCATTCTGGTAAATGCGACGTGCCAGATTGATGTTGCCACTGTTTGCCGCGAAATTCGCCAACCCCCTCAGGGCGGTTTCATCCATGTGGAACTGCTGCAGCATACTTTGTATTTCGCGCTGTTCGCGATCGAACTCTTCAGATTTATGGTAAATATACAAAAGTTCAAGTCGCGGCGCCGCACTCAGCGGATCCTTAAGATTACGCAGGATGGCGTAGCGGCGGGCTTTATCGATGTCTCCCATTTCACGATAATAACGGCTGAGTTGCATCAGTAGTGGTTCGGAATCTGGAAATTTAGCCAGCGACTGTTCCATTTTTGTAATTGCAGCAATTTGATTACTGCGGTCCCAACTGATCTGCGCTGAAAGTAGCAGACCTTCAAGGGATTCGATCAAGTTATAGGTAATCAGATAGTCCTCCGCCTGGTCATAGTTGCCGCGCAACTGATTTGCCTTGGCCGCACCAAATGCTAAAGTACGATTGATCTCAGTCAGATCGGGCTCGGCCGGGAGGTGTTTATCGGCAAGTTCCTGAATTTGCTCGTCCATTTGGTGACGCAGCAAAACGACCAGGGTATGTTTGAGATATTCGATATTCTCAATCCCGCCTTTTTCAATGCCTTGGAGGACTAAATTGGATGCGATGTCGGGGCGTTTGAGCGCAAACTCATAGAATTCTGCCAAGACCTTACGCCCTTCAAAATTGCTGGGGGAGCGCGCAACGCCCAGCCCTAGCAAACGAAACGCATCGCGGTAGTTGCCGTCCTTGATCGCTTCGAGGCCCTTTTTGACATGATGATCACCCATTTCTTGGCGATGAGCATCTAGGCGAAAGGGAAGCTTTAGCATGCCGGTAAAGGTGACGACTTCGAATTCTTTTTTGTACTTAAAGTAGCCGTAAAGCGAGGCAGCAACCGTGATCCAGCTGGCAATAAATGCGATCAACAGGGCCGTACACACACGCCCCCAGCGCACCGCAATACTCATGCGACCATCCGCACTTTTGCGTTGAACCACAAATCCAAGCAGGATAGATTGTTCGCGAACAGTCAAATTTTTAGTTCGGTTTTCGTTTCTGATTGGCATGTGGAATGATTAGACAGATACTATGTTAAAAGCATAAGCAATGCAGTTTTTAGGTAAAATCCAAGTCAAAAAATGGGAAATGCTGTTTCTAGTTGCACCTTGCAATAAAGTCTTTATCACCTTACCTAAAGATATGATTTTTAGTACAACATGTATAATCCCTCAAGAGCCCTGATTCACTGATGAATAGACGTTATGCTTGTCACGAATGTTAAACACTATTTTTCGTCGATTACATTTGCTGTGCTGTTTGCTTGGTCCACTGCCGTCGTACACGCATCGCCACTAATTTCAGTTGGGGAGAATGTAGATGTGTTTTTTAATGGATCGTCTTCGCTGCGCTGGCAATCCAATGTATTTTATGAAGATGAGCAGGAAGAGGAGGATTTATTGCTAGTAATTTCGCCTGGCTTAGAGGTCAATGTGGGGCGTGGCTTGTCCAATTTGGATCTGAGCCTGATCACCCGCTACGATATTATGCGGTATGATGATTTATCTCATTTAGATGATGAGTATTTTCATATCAAAGCAATTGGCGCATACAAGAGTGGTCGCTGGGATTTGAACGGCTTAGTCAGTTTTGATGAAGAGCAGTCGACCTCAGGCCAGGAGGGAGGATTTAGGAATCGTGGAGAAATCGTTGAATCAGATAATTTACGGGCAACTTTTGGCGGCGAATATTCGTTGTCGCCAAAGTTCAGTGTTGGTTTAGACCTGCGGTATGATGATAAAGACTATATTAATAATGATGAGTTGAGCGATCGTGAATCCTTTACTGTCCCAATCGATATTTTTTATGAGCTCACTCCGAAGGTTGATTTGAGCGTGGGCTACGAGTATCGAACCGAAGAGATTGGCAAAATTGAAATAGGTGATACAACTAATGGACTTTTTGCGGACAGCTACGACAAAGAAACGCACTACTTCAACGTCGGTGCCCGCGGCAATTTGCTGGCTAAGCTGACCGGCCATTTTAAAGTTGGCTATCGGATGACAGACCCGGATAATTCAAGAATTGTTCGGGTTCAGTCCGGTTCCACGGCATTTTCAGAAGTTAAACGAGACACTCAAGATACGCTGGGGCTAGATGCCAACTTGACGCATTTGACTACGCCCAAATTAACCACCTTTTTAAGGCTGCATCGTGGCTTTGATGTCGGCGGACAAGGGCAGAGTACAACCAATACATCTGCGAATTTAAGTGCGAGCTACGCCTTAAATGATCGTTTTTCAGCCAGTTCATTTTTCGGCTATACCTTGCGTGAATACGAGGAGAGCGATGACGATGATAACGTGTATCGTGCCGGCGTACGCTTGTCGTATGTACCCAATCGATACTGGAGCTTCAGTACCGGCTATAATTATATAGAGAACGATTCAGACCGGAATCGACAGGATTATGAAAACCACACCATCGATTTGTCTGCATCGCTTCGTTATTAACTAGTGAACTTTATGCCGTCGATGCAGTCAAAATGCCTCGGTTTCGAGGCATTTTTTAATTTATGAAACATTTCTTTGTTTTTTTCATTTGGTATAGCGTGTTATCTGGTGCCATTTTAGCCGCTCAGGACAGCGCCGCTTATTCTGGCAACTCAGTTCCATCGGATACCACCACTGGCAGCAGTGGCATCGGCTTGGTCGTTGGTAGTAATTATGTATTGAAACCCTCCGATGTGATTGAGATCGAGGTGTACCAGGAGCAGGATTTGAACAAAAATGTTCGAATTGAAGGGGATGGCACCGTTGCTCTAGCACTAGTCGGTAAAGTCAAAGTCGCTGACATGACGGTTGCCGAAGCAAAGACTTTGATTACCGATTTGTACAATCGTGATTATTTGGTCGACCCTCAGGTATCTGTATTGGTCGTCTCGTTTGCGCCCAAGGTGGTTCGCATCCTTGGTGCAGTCAACCGTCCCGGAGTGGTCGAGATGCCGCCGGATCGAGATTTAACCTTAACCGAAGCAATTGCATCCGCGAATGGGATTAGCCGTTTGGGAAACCCCAAAGCACTGAAAATCAAGCGTGTTGCTCAGGATGGTCGTTCGCGCCAGATGGAGATCAACTTTAGTAAGATCCTCACCGATCCGGATGTACGCGATATTATCCTCGAGGAGGGAGATACGATTTGGGTGCCTGAACGGATTATTTAATAGAGAATGCATTTTTATGAAGAATGACTATTTAAGGGGATCATCCGATCCGAATGTAGGTGGGTATGATTATGGCGGTTATAGCGGTTATCGGGGCTACCGCGGTTACGGTAGCTATGGGGAGTATGGTACTTATGGTGGCGATTCTAGTCCGCAACGTTCCTTGAAAGATTATTTCTTGATTTTTCGTGAACGCATTTGGTATATGATCGTTGCTTTTTTTATCGTGTTTTCAGGGTCGGTTCTGTACACGTTTAACAAAACCAAAGTGTTCACCGCGGTTACTATGGTTCAACTTTTACGGGATGATCCATCTGCCATGCAGCAAACTGCGGAAGAGCTTGAACCCAACCAAATACGCAGCATAGAAGATCTCAATACCCAGATCAGTCTGTTAAACAGTGCCAAGATTATTCAAGGTGTTGAACGGCGTTTGCAGGAGGATGAGCGCGAGAATTTTATGGATCCATATGAAGATGCGATCAGCTTTACTGGAGCACTCTCGCCGCTGGAGATCCTAGGCAAATATCGAAAAGTTGTCCCGCAGCGGATGAGTCTAATGATTGGTATTTCGTATACACATCCGGACCCTGTAATCGCCGCCCGTGTTGCAAATCTGTTTGCGGATGAGTTTATCAATTATAATTGGAAGCTAAACATCGATAGTTCGATGAAAGCAGTCGAAGATTTGCGTATTCGTGCGGATCAGCAGAAACAGCGAGTTGAAGAGTTGGAATTAAAATTGGCTGAGTATCGCGAGTTGAATAAGGCGGTATCTTTGGATAGTGAAGAGAACATTGCCATCGTTCAGCTTTCGAGTTTGAATGAAATGAAGTTGAAGCATAAAAATGATTACGACCAACTGGAGACACGATGGAAGTTAATCGAGAGCTATCGTCGCGAACAAAAAAACCTGTGGGAATTATCCTTTATTGCCGAGCAGCCGAGTGTCGCTAATTTATTGAATCAGGTGTCTGCGGCTAAAATTGAAATTTCATCACTTGCAAAGCGTTATCGTGAAAAACATCCGGTGATGATTCAGCAACTACAGATTTTGCAGGAGTCGAAGTCGGAACTTGAGAGTGCGGTGCAAAGCTCGGTCAATAAAATTTATGCGATGTATACAGAAGCAAAAAGTAATTTTGAATTGGCCAGTCAACGTCTAGTCGAAAAAGAGGCAGAGTTGATTCAGTTAAGTAAGACCCGCGTTGAATATAGCTCCTTATTGCGCGAAAAAGATGTGCAGCAGGGCTTCTTGCAGGCGCTCGTGAGTCGTATGACCGCGGAAAAGGCACAGGTTAACTTAAAAAATCCAAATGCGCGTGTGATTGATCAAGCAATTCCTCCCGCGCATCATTCATCACCCAATATTGTACTGAATTTAGTGGCAGGACTGTTGGGTGGTTTGGCAGTTGGAACCGGTTTAATTTTTGCAGTTGCGTTTTTAGATGACCGGGTAAAGAGCGCGTTTGATATTGAAGGTACGATCGGCTTACCGATGTTAGGGGTGATTCCGAGTATTAAAAAGCTGGATTCCAATGCGAAAGCACAGGCCGTGGCTTCGAATGTAGACCGTCATGTTACCGAGACCTTTCGATCCATTCATTCCGCTCTCAAGCTCAATGATGACAGTAAAAATGCCAAGATTATACTGTTAACTAGTACGGTTCCGACTGAGGGGAAGTCTTTCATTAGCTCCAATTTAGCGCTGACATTTGCCAATCACGGTGAAAAGACTCTGCTAGTTGACGCTGACCTACGCCTGCCAAATGTGGCGAATTCCTTACAATTGAATAATACTTTAGGAGTATTAAATCACATCGAAAAGGACGTCGCCCTGGATGAAGTCATTCTCAAAGAAGTGTACCCAAATCTGGACGTATTAACTTCCGGGGGTAAGTCGAAGAATCCAACTCAGGTACTCAGCAGTACTCAATTCGAAGCTATGTTTGCGATGCTGCGTGATAACTATGATCGCATCTTAGTGGACTCGCCACCGCTGGCAGCCGTGAGTGATGCGCTCAACTTGATGCCGCTAGTCGATGGTGTTATTTATGTTATCAAATTTAACACCGTAAAGCGCAAGACCGCGATGAGCAATATTCGTCGTATGCGGGAATCGAGCACACCGGTATTCGGGGCGGTCCTGAATAATATGACGACTTCTCTATCAAATTATTACTACTCAAGCTATTCCGACAAAGCATATCAGGATTACTACATTCGCCAGGAAGAGGCGCTGGAGGAGGAGCTTGCTGGCTCAGTTGAGCCAAATTCGGAGCATTCGTCGTAAACGAATTGGCCCAGTCGGACGGGCCCTTGCAGCAAGCTTAATGGCGCACGGATTCAGCGGTCGATGAGTTTGATAAACTCAGCATTGTTTTGGGTCTGCTTGAAGCGATCAATCATAATTTCAGCAGCATCTTCGATCTTTTGACCGGCCAGTGCGCGACGAAGGAACTGTGCACCTTGCAGGTATTTTCCGGAGAGAATCAATTCTTCTTTGCGGGTGCCGGAGGCGTTGAGATTGATCGCAGGCCAGAGTCTAAGTTCGGCAGCTTTCCGGTCGAGTACCATTTCCATGTTGCCAGTACCTTTGAATTCCTGGAAGATCAGGTCATCCATCTTGCTGCCGGTCTGCACTAGAGCAGTGGCGATAATCGTCAGACTGCCGCCTTCCTCACAGTTGCGGGCGGCGGAGAAGAATTGTCGGGGTTTTTCCAGTGCGCGGCTGTCGAGGCCACCGGTCATGGTACGGCCCCCTTTGCCGGAAGCAGCGTTATAGGCGCGCGCCAGGCGGGTGATGGAGTCGAGCAGCAACACCACATCTTTGCCGGCTTCGACCAAATGTTTCGCACGTGCAATTGCAATTTCGGCCAGGCGTGTATGGTTGCCAATCGCTTCGTCGTTTGAAGATGCGTAGATTTCGGCATCGACACTTCGTTTGAAGTCGGTGACTTCTTCCGGGCGTTCATCAACAAGTAGAACCAGCACATGGCACTCAGGATGATTCTCGATGACACCATGTGCAATATCGTGTAGCAGAGTGGTTTTGCCCGTGCGTGGTGGTGCCACGATGAGCCCACGCGTGCCCTTGCCAATCGGGCAGAACAAATCCATGATTCGAGTGGTGATACGGCCATCTTTCGATTCAAGCTTCAATTGCTCGTCTGGTGCGATCGAGACCATTTGCTGAAAGGAGTAACGGCCTTTACGCTCTTCCATTGTCGCACCATCCACGCGCTCAATGAAACGAAGCTTGGGGTTGGGGAAGCGCTCATTGCTGATGGCTTGACCTTCAATAAAGTGGCCTTGTTTGAGGCGGAAGCGTTTGATCAATTCGCGCGGAACGAAGGGATCGGTGGGACGCGTTTTGCCGTTGCGGTCAGGGTCGAGCAACTGCCCGGTTTTATTCGGGAGGAGTTCCAGAATGCCGGATACGGAGATTTGATTATCCTTTGGAGTTACTTCGGTACTCATATTTCAATGGCCATAGAGGGCTTTAAGTGATCTTTGTAAAAATAAGGTGCATGTGCATGTGGTTTCGTGGAGAATCACCAAAAACACGCTGATTGTCATACGAAAAATCGTTGTTTCAACGGTTATGTGAACGGTTGATGCGTTCCGTTGCCAATGGCTATGATGCACATGTGTTCTGAACGATGGAAAATGACTTTGCATGCTGGCGCGGTATTGTCAATACCTTTAATGCCCCACTGTTGTCCTCTTTCACTCTTGCGGCCAGCAACTGGGTGGTTCAAGATGGTATCTTTTGTCGGTAAATACTGCAGGTCATTTAATATTCTGCATAAAAGCAGTGAGTACTAGGATACTTCTCACACTCCAGATGAATGTTCTCAGCCAATTGAGGGATACCAATCTGCAACTCATCTGCAAACTGAACCGCTGGGACAACGAGTGGTGCATCGGAACAAACAATAGAAATGTTATGAACCAGTTGATTACAATTAGCCCCGTACCGCAATGAAGCAAATAGGGCGGATCGATGTGATTGCTGTATAAAAAAGTCAGCATAAATCCAGTAATCAGTTCTCCAAGCATAAGTGGCATAACAATTTGCCCAGTCAAACGTACATGCGCAGTTTCATAATCAACAAAATTGTTTGAACCTACTTTTTGAAACAAAGGATAATGAACGATCTGTACAAACCAAATAATACCTGTCATCGCAAGTGTGGTGAAAATGTGAATACTAATGAGCCATACCATCATCTTTATCGTTTTATTATCGGTTTCACAGCTTAACCTCTTCGAAAACCGCTGCAGTCGTGTTGGAAATGAGCATAGGTGAACGCGCTACTTTGTAAATCTGCTGGAGATGTTCTTGTATTTCACCAGTACTCAACGCTTTGCCACCCGCGCCAAGCCATAAACGCTTGCTGTCCGTGCCCATTGGAGCACAGTTGGATTAGGTTTAATTGGAGCGGTGGTTGTCATTACTGAATCAAAATATAATCGATGCCTCCGAGTCAATCCGATGTTAAAATTACCGACCAGGTGCACGCCAGTTGCTGGTTTTCCTGTCAAACTATTCGACAAGGTCTTGTTAAGGATCGAGTTATTTGGCATTGCCGGATCGAACAGATGTTTTATCATCGGCTGCCATGACACAAATCATTACCAGCCGTCAGCATACGCTAGCCACCATCACTTTTTCCACGGAAGCAGGTGTTGCTGTACTGACGCCCGAACTGGTGGCGGAATTGTCGGATTCGTTACACCATATGAATGAGGCTGTGAATGTTGCGGTGATCATTCTGAGCGGCGTGGGCAAATCCTTCAATGTCGGCGCAGATATTAAACGATTTGAGCAAATGGACGAACCGGAAAAAGTAGCCTTTGCCGCGCAGATCGGCCAATTGCTGACAAACATGGAGACGCTCAACAAACCGATTATCGCTGCGGTCAATGGGCTTGCCATCGGCGGTGGTTTGCTGATCGCCCTTGCCTGCGACTTTATCTATGCGTCGGAAGATGCGCAATTTAGTCTGCCCGAAAGCAAACTGGGCATGATTCCTGCCGGGGGTCATAAGCGACTTTCGGACAGGATCGGGATTGGTTTCGCCAAAGAACTGATTGCCTCCGGACGAATGATCACCGCAGACCAGGCATTCCACATGGGCCTGGTCAATCGTGTCTGTGCGCCCGCAGATTTGATCACACAGGCCAGCGCCACTGCCGAAGAAATCGCGGCCAACAGTCCACATGCTGTCGGTCTGTCCAAACACGTGCTCCATCAGGTGAGGGGCCTTGGCGGTGCCGCAGCAGATCGGCTGGAATATGAAGCGGCGGCACAAGCCGCAGCGCATCCGGACGCGCAGGAAGGGTTCCAGGCTTTTATGCACAAACGAGCGCCCCAATGGCAGCTAAAAATACCGTAGCAACTTTGGCCATTGAACGTTCAATAAATCCTATTCGCCTCTGGCAATGGCCAAATATTCTCGCACTGGATGCTGCATTGATTGCGCTCTTTTGGCAGGCAGTCTTTGTGAATAGTTTAGGGCTACAGGTTCACCTGGCGGCACAAGGTGTCCTCGGCTTGTCGGTTTGGTTGACTTACATGGCAGATCGCCTGTTCGATGTCACAAAGCGGCCGCTCCAACAGCTCCATTCCGCCAGACATCGCTTCGCAAAACAAAACGTTCGAGTGCTTTGGTGGCTCTGGACCTGCGTATTGGTTATCAATATCGGTAGCGCAGTCACCGGACTGAATGCACGAGAGCTGCAAAACGGTGCGGTGCTGCTTATACTTTGTTTACTCTATACCGCATTCAACCAGATACTCTCTCGGCGTTTCTTTCCGAAAGAACTCTGCGTTGCGCTCATCTATGCCGGCGGAGTCATTATTTTCCTAATCCCAATACCAGCCACAGAACTGTGGCCACCAGCTGCGGCGCTGGTCCTGCTGTGCCTGATTAATTGCTTAATGATCGGCGCAAAAGAACAACGCATTGATCGGGCGCTGCAAGTGCGTTCGATGGCACAACTCCCCTTGCCGTTAACGCTCGCGCTCTACATCAGTTGTGCCCTGTTGCTTTGCTGCCTGAGTCACGCGTGGTTGCTGCCGATCGGACTCTCATGGGGAGCACTTCTAATCATCCACATCTATCGGCGCCACCTTTCAGTAGAATCCTTTCGTGTGCTTGCAGACAGCGCGTTGTTAATCGGGCCGGCAGTTACGCTATATATTCGTTCGCAGGCATAGCCGTTACTTTTCTAGGACTCATTTGGGCAACAGCCCCTGAAGGAATAACTCTATCGAGGCACATCGATCGTCAGTTTTTGTGGTCTCAATCGTCAGATTGGAGAGCGAAGCGAAATACTCGTTATCTGTCACGCAATTGATGCTTCATTATGAAAAAGATCGTACACTTTGTCGACGTACAAAATATTAAAACATTCTATTCTGTTAAGGGCGCACTCAGTCCGACAGGCTGCTAGGGTACGATAATTTTTAGTCGATCAAAATAATCACGGGTATAGCCCCGGTCTCTGGTCAGTAATTGGTCTGCATTGATTTGTGCATGTGCCGCGATCAGAAAATCCGGGAGGATTTTTTCGCAGATTTATTTCGTTTTCTATAATCCGCAAACTGGCAACCAGCGAGTTCTGCTTGTTGCCAGTTTCCAGGAACAAGCTCTAGGTGCCACGCATCGATAAATTTCTTCAAATTGCGATCGGGTAATGCGGGTACAATTTCCGCCCCAACTGTATCGCAAAGTATCAATTTCCCTAAATCATAATATTGCTTCAGTGCCTCTAGAGATCTTTGTCCAAAAATCGGATCACCAATCAGAACGTCAATGCTCACTGAACTATCCAGCGCGTTAATCATATGCCTCGAACTGTTTTTAGATACTCGTTTGTGTTTTTTCCAAAAGGCAAATGGCCCTTGCCATACCACTGGTCAAATGGACTTTTGCTGCTCTTTTTTTCGATGATGAGTTTACCGTGATCTTCGTGTACATCTAGAATGACTCCAGTAGAGAGTTCTAGACGGGTACGAAGTTTTTTCGGGATCGTGATCTGGCCTTTTTCCGAAATAATTGAATTCATAAGATCGGAAGAGCGTCGTGT
>CAXQRK010000088.1:0-8003 GCA_964226535.1 Polaribacter sp. | reverse complement strand
GGAAGCTTTGTCTGAGGATACTCGCCACGTTTACGTCTGCGTTTTTGCACCCAACTGGCAAAAGTCGGGTACTTGAGCCCTGCATGTTTAGCAAAAGCCTGCCCACTCATGCCGCTCTGCTCAAAGGCATTCAGTATTGCTTCACGCCGATCTGCAGGCATGTGTACACGTCCCAGCACATCGGTTTTTAGAATCAAGGTTTCTTCAGTGTTCGTAGATGTCATAGCCGGCCATACTACGACATCTACGACCCGACAAAAAAGGAATCATTCACTGTGCTTCGCATTACGCTTACAAAATCTTTGCTTGGAGTGCTATTTTGATGGTAGTTTTGCCCGCGATTTTCGATTTGGGGTAGCCAATCGGGTCACTTTCGCTCGATACGTACGTTATATGGGTTCGACCCATTTACCGTGCGCCTTAATCAGGTCAATTAGTCGGTCCAGAGCTTCTGCGGCAGGTACGTTGTATTTGACACAGGTCTTGCCGACATAGAGGTTGATCTTGCCGGGAGCGCCCCCTACGTAACCAAAGTCGGCATCGGCCATTTCGCCGGGACCATTGACAATGCAGCCCATGATCGCGATGGTCACACCTTTGAGATGGTCAGTGCGGGCGCGAATGGTTTGCGTGACACTTTGCAGGTCAAACAGGGTGCGTCCACAACTCGGGCAGGCTACAAATTCGGTTTTGCTGATGCGGGCACGGGCACCTTGCAGGATCGTATACGCCAGTGTGGTGGCGGTATCGAGTGGTATATCGGTTTCGATGCTAATCGCGTCGCCGATTCCATCGCAGAGTAGGGCGCCACTGAGAATACTACTTTCAAGCAGTTGATCCGAGAACCGGTCTTGTGCATGCAGGGTATTTGCAGCTGTATTGCGTATCCAAATCGGAACGTCGGGCACAAAGGCCTGTGCGGCGTCCGCAAGGGCACGGTAGCTGCCGATCGGGTGATATCCTTCTGCACAGGCACCCACCGTGAGGATCAGACCTGCACTGCCCATTCGGGCGAGTTGAGCACCGATTTCATCGCGCAAGGCATCGGCCTGGCAGTCAATTGCACAGTTGAAGCCGTGCGTGCGACAAAACTGTAGCAGGCTAGCGGCATAGAATGCATCTGCTTGGTTGATTCGTTGCAAGAGGGTAATACCTGCGAGGCCATCGGTCGGCCATTCAAAGACCTCCAGTGCGCCCAGGTCGACCGTGTCAGCAAGTTCGAGCACAAACACTTGCACGACACTGTGTAAAGCGGCATGTAGTCCGGTGAATGCCTTCAGATCATCGAGGTGCTGGATCACAACATGCAGGCCTTCGATATGATGATCCTTCAAGGAGGTTTGGGTATGGCAAACCTCTTGAATGAGGGTGTTTAAAGCGTCGAGTGAATGTCGTGTTTTGACGATTACCGTAGGTGCGCTTTGTCCGCCAATTTGGCAGTTGGGACCCAGGTTAACGACGCGGCTGTGGCGGCGACAATAGTCAAACGGATTGAGCCGGTCTTTGCTGTCAGGGCTCAGTGGCCATTCGGCTTGTTGAGCCCAGAGCGCCATGGCTTTGTCGGCCAGATCACGCGCAACTGGTATTTCATAGATCGGATCTTCGGTCAGTGAGACACGTATGGTATCACCCAGGCCGTCATTAAGCAGGGTGCCGATGCCGATGGCGCTTTTGACGCGGGCGTCTTCGCCATCGCCGGCCTCTGTAACACCGAGGTGAAGCGGGTAGTGCATGCCTTCTTCATCCATACGTGCGGCAGCTAGGCGGTAGGCCTCAATCATAACTTTGGGATTACTGGCCTTCATTGAGAGGCAGATGTCGTGATAGTGGTGACTTTCAGCGATACGGATAAATTCCAG
Organism: Polaribacter sp.; assembly: GCA_964226535.1. Classification (GTDB taxonomy): domain Bacteria; phylum Verrucomicrobiota; class Verrucomicrobiia; order Opitutales; family Coraliomargaritaceae; genus Lentimonas. Next base: position 6,144 of record CAXQRK010000088.1, on the reverse strand, counting down.
GGCACTTTCGACCATGCCCAGCGGTGAGTCGCCGTAGCGATTCATGATGCGGTCGGAAAGGGAGCCGTGGTTAGTGCCGATGCGCATGGCGCGACCGAGTTCTTTGCAGCGTAGGACGAGTGGCGAAAAGGATGCGTGCAGGCGCTCTAGTTCTTCGGCGTAGGCAGCGTCGCTATATTCGATGACCGCGAATTTCTTTTTGTCGGCATAGTTGCCGGGGTTAATCCGCACTTTTTCGACGTGCTTAGCGGCTTCCATTGCCGCGCTTGGCAGGAAGTGGATGTCGGCGACCAGAGGCACCTGGCACTTGGCAGCACGTAGCTTTTGAGCGATGTCGCCGAGTGCCGTTGCTGCCGCTTTATTCGGCGCAGTGATGCGCACGATTTCGCAGCCTGCTTCTGCAAGGGCGAGCGCCTGTGCGACCGTGGCCTCAATGTCCTGAGTGTTGGTCGTGGTCATTGATTGAATGCGGATCGGCTGGTTGCCGCCGATCGCAACTGTACCGATGTTGACTTCACGCGATCTGCGGCGCTTTGCCTGGAAGCGTGATGCGCAATAATTCGAATGAGCAGCTGTACTCATAGCTTAACTAGCAGTGTCTAGGTTTAAATGTTAATCTTTCTTGGTGTGTCTAGATGGCGCGGTAGAATCTTCGCTATTTGCCGTTCGGTGGGGCTGATTCAAATCCGGTTCGTCCTGGTGAATGCCGATGTCCTGGCCGACACGTTTGAGATCAAAAAAAGAGATGTAAAGAACCAGTGAAAGCAGCAGGGCGATGCATGCGGTATAGGTGGCCTCTATCATTTTGCGGGGGAGGGGGCGACCGATCAGTTTTGCGATGGTGGCAAACAGCATATGACCACCGTCTAGCACCGGGATCGGCAACACATTAAAGATGGCGAGGTTAACGTTGATCAATGCGAGAAACCAAACCAGGTCGATCCAGCCGTAACGGGCCATCGCGGTGAGCCCATGCACGATGCCCACCGGGCCGCTCATGTTGCGCACTTTTACATCGGAGCTGTGGCTCAGCAGTGCGACCAGAGTCAATTTCATGGTGTCTGCCATGATCATGATTTGTTCGAAGGGGTTACGGTGCACTCGTTCGGTTTGTACGGCGTAGATGTAACCAAATCCAAAACGCGGGGACGTTTCGCCGGGAGCGATTGTAGGCTCGATCGGCAGTACAATTTCATGGCCATCACGCAGTAAAGTGACCTTGATCGGGCCGCTTTTATGGTTTTTTAAATATACATTTAGAAAGGCTGAGGAGGTAATGGGTTCTCCGTCCAGTGCAATCAGTTGATCGCCAGCGAGCATGCCGGCTTCGATCGCTGGCATGTGGTCTTGCACCATGCTGACCACTAGATGGGTGCTCGGTTGTACGCCAAGGGTCCGAATATCTTCGGATGTAATTAGCACCGGATGGGCGGTCACGGTGAGTGTTTCGCCGGCCCGGCGAACTGTGACTTCGGTAGTGGGTCGTCCCGCTTGGTTACGCCCGGTACCAGTCATCACGGCGTTTTGCAGCTGCATCCAATCGCTTATTTGATTGCCGTCGATTTGAACAATCTCATCCCCTGGTTGCAGGCCGGCTTCGAAGGCCGGGCCTGCAACAATCTGGCCCTGAGAATTGACGATTTCCTCGGGGACTAAATCGATGATGGTTGATTTCACGATATCGCGTCCGACGCCCCACAGAATCAGTGAAAGACAGAATGCAAGTACCACGTTAAACACTGCACCCATGCCTGCGACGATCATTTTGTCGGCATACGAGATCGGTGGAAGATCGGAGCTTTCGTCACTTTCGTTACTGTCGCCACCTTCGATTCGGCCCATGTCGGCCAGTTGAGGTAGAGACACATAGCCGCCCAAGGGTAGCAGTGAGAGGCGAAAATCGGTGCCGCGCCAGTTCCAGCCAAGCAGCCGAGGACCAAATCCGATCGAAAACCGATCGGCGATCAAGCCTCGTTTTTTGGCAGCGATGAAGTGGCCCAATTCATGGATAAAAATCGAGACGCTGAGTGCCAGCAGTGCGATCGCGATATAGACAATATTGAGGAGCATGCGTTGAAAGAGTAAGATTGTGAAAGGTTGAAATGCTGCAAGTAGCGATACCGCTAGGTGGATCGAAAATTACGGGCGACTGCACGCGCCTGATGATCGATCTCAAGGAGTGCATCGAGTTCGGTCGCAGGAGTGGCGCCGATTTGATTAAGGGTGTAGTCAATGATGCGTGGAATGTCGAGGTACGCGATTTCGTGGCTGAGAAAGCGCTCAACTGCGATTTCATTGGCTGCATTATAGATTGCGGGTGCACTACCGCCACCACGTAGGGCCTCATATGCGAGTTGTAGGCAGGGGAAACGGGCAAAGTCCGGCGGGGCAAACTCAAGTTGTAAGGCCTGACTAAAATCCACGCTGGCATCCACGCCAGGCGCGCGGTCAGGATAGAGCAGGCAATGCTGGATGGCAAAGGTCATAGAGGGCGGACTTAATTGGGCGAGTATGGAGCCATCAATGAATTGAACGAATGCATGTACGATACTTTGTGGATGAATGACCACTTCGAGTCGTTCGGGTTCCAAGCCAAACAGCCAATGTGCTTCAATCAATTCCAGCCCCTTATTCGCCATGGTTGCGGAATCGACTGTAATTTTCGGACCCATGGTCCAATTCGGATGACGAGTGGCTTCAGCTACGGTAACGGTAGTAAGCTGTTCGATCGGCACGTTGCGAAACGCCCCGCCGGATGCGGTCAGAATCAGCTTGTCGAGATGTTGCGGCGACCGCTTTTCGATGCATTGAAAGATGGCATTGTGCTCGCTGTCGGTCGGTAGTAAGTTCACTCCTTTGCATCTGGCCGCTTCGATGACACAGGCACCGCCGAGCACTAGGAGTTCTTTGTTGGCCAGCGCAATATCTTTGCCTGCTTCGATGGCTGCCAGTGCCGGCTTGAGCCCCCCAGCGCCGACCAGCGCAATCAGTACGATGTCTGCCTGCGGCAGCGTTGAAATTTCCAGCAAGCCCTCGATGCCGCAGCTGAGTTGGGTGTGGGCGGGGAAGCACTTGGTGGCGCGGGCTTCGGCATAGGCCGTTTTGCTGAACAAGGTAGCGTGGGCAACGTTGAATTCTTGGCAGATTGCCGCGAGTTGATCAAAATTAGACTGTGCGGCCACACCGACCAATTGTAATCGATCTGGATACGCCCGCAGCACGCGCAAGGTGCTACGGCCAATCGATCCGGTGGCACCGAGAAGTACGATTTTTTTATTCGTCAACTCGGGCATCTAGAAGATGAAGTATTTGAACATCAAATAGCCAAGCGGTGCGGTTAGAATCAGGCTGTCACTCAGGTCAAAAATGCCGCCGATGCCGGGGATGCTGTGGCCTGAATCTTTGACATTGGCCTGTCGTTTAATAGCTGATTCTACCAGATCCGATGCAATTGCCGCGATCCCAATCGGGATCGCCATGAGCACGGACCGCCACCATGTGAAACTTTCGGGGGCACAGGAATGAAACGTAGCCAGTAGCAGAAGTCCGACCAGCATGGCAAAAACAATGCCGCCCAGTGCGCCCTCAAGAGTTTTTTTGGGGCTGATAATCGAGAGCGGGGTCTTGCCGATACGCATGCCAACCAAGAGGCCGCCGACGTCGGTGCACTTGGCCACAGCGATGATCCAAATGGCAAGAAAAATACCGCATGCGTCGGAATAGTGATTGAGTTCTGCCATCTTAACCACTTTGACCAAAAAATGTAGCATGTACGGAACATACAGGAGTCCAAACAAAGTGGGTATGAAGCTGCGCAGGCGACCGGCTTGTAGGTCTCTGGTAATGATTGTCAGGGCAAGTACAAGAAAGCAAAGGATGAAACTATCAGTACCGGCATCGGTCCCTTCCATGTAGTAGGCCCCGAAGATAATGACCGGTCCACACAGGATTCCTAGCGATTTGAAAGGCTTGAGTCCCATCCGATCAAACAGCTGGTAAAGTTCCAATTGTGTGAAAAAGGCCAATGCTGCAATCAGCCAGACCCCCGCGTGGGAGCCGAAAATGAGCAGGAGTGTCGCGACGATAGACCAAAGAATGGTGAAGCTGAAAATACGTGGCTTCATAGAAATAGTGACGTTGAGGTGATTGGATTGGTGTGTGTGAAGCGTTTGCCAGATAAGGTATATGAAATCATCCTTGAACCTTATTTGCCCTGCAATTGTTCGGCGGTTTTCCCATAGCGGCGTTCGCGCGAGGCATACTCATCCAAGGCTAATTTAAATTGCGTTTCATTAAAGTCAGGCCAAAGCACTGGAGTAAAATAGATCTCTGCATAAGCGGCTTGCAAGAGTAGAAAGTTGCTCAGGCGTGATTCGCCGGAGGTGCGGATCACCAGGTCGGGGTCTGGTAGCTCGCGGGTGTAGAGATAGTGCCGAAAGTGATCGTAGTCGAGTACATGCGGATCTAGTTGACCGGTCTGTGCGGCTTGGGCAATTGCTTTGACCGCATCAATCACTTCGGTGCGTGTACCATAATTCAGCGCGAGCGCGAGGGTATGTTTGGTGAATTGTTGGGTGGCGACTTCAGCTTCGTGAAGGCGGTCTTGGATGTGCTGTGGGAGTTCGCGATAGCGACCAATGATACGCAGACGAATTTCTTGTTTGACTAGATTGGGGAGTTGGTCAGCGAGAAAGCGATTGAGCAGGTTCATCAGCGCGTCGACTTCATCTTTGGGGCGCTCCCAGTTTTCCACGCTGAAGGCATACAGTGTGATAATTTCGATGCCGTATTTCTTGGCGGCTTTTAAAATACGCTTCACCATAGTCGCACCACGGCGGTGCCCTTCAATTCGAGTGAGACCGCGCGCTTTTGCCCAGCGACCGTTGCCATCCATAATAATGGCGACATGTCTAGGACGCTGCTCTTTGGGAAATACACACAAATTCACGTGAATAATCTTATTAGAATTGGATGAACAAAACAATGTCGATTCACACTCGACCAAACAATCCTATAAATACATCGGCTATGGACATGAGTGCAAGCATAGAGCAAGCCAATCGCTCAGATTTGATAGTCAAATTCGGCATTGGATTCGTGTAGACCACATTCGCGTTTGAGTCCGTTGAAACGGGTCTGTTCCGCACTCATTCCCACGCCAAGTCGTTGACTGCTGTGCCAATCACCTATCGAAACATAGCCCTGCTCCCACAATGGATGGTAGGGCAGGTTGTTTTGGCTTAGATAATTGTAAATGTCACGATCGTTCCAATCAATGATTGGATAAATTTTAATAATTTTGTTTTGTTGTTCGATAACCTTACGGTGTTGTCGGGAGGCAGATTGATGTCTGCGCAGCCCGGACAGCCATGTGCTGGCACCGATCTCATGGATGGCACGATTCATCGGCTCTACCTTGTTGATCCGATTGTACTGTTCAAGGCCTTTCAGACCTTGTTCCCAGAGTTTGCCGTGAAGCGCCTCTTGATATGCGGCGGATTGACGTGGATGATAGGTCTTGAGATTTAAATGCAGCCGCTCGGTCAAGGCGGCGGCAAAACGGTAGGTTTCGGGAAACAGGTAACCGGTATCAATAAAGATGACCGGAATGTGTGGTATTTGCGTGGTAACCAGATGCAGCATGACGGCACTCTGAATGCCGAAGCTGGTACTCAATACCAGCTTGTCGCCATATTGATCGTGTGCCCAGCGCACCCGATCCACCGCCGTTACATCTTCCAGATGGTGTAGTGGTATCCTGTGTGCTTCGACTGCTTCTTCGTCGTTCATCCCACGGTATCTTTAGTTTTTGACTATTAAAGTCAAGATTTATCCAGTCAGGGTGAAGTGTACCAAGTTATTCGGGATCAGCCATGTAGATGCCAAGTACTAGAGACTACAGGCGGGACTCCGTGCGGTGGCGTAGGTCTAAGAACTGACAAAAGTTGATAAGCACCCAGATTGTGAAATCCATTTTTTGGTTGCAAATGTTTCACTTAAAGCAATTTAAGTCAACTTGAACGGTTAAATTGTGGGAGCTACAGAATTCGAATCTGCGACCTCATCCATGTCAAGGATGCGCTCTAACCAACTGAGCTAAGCCCCCTAATTTGTTTAAGAGAAGTAGACTAAAAATGCGGCGCG
>CAXQRK010000087.1:0-16368 GCA_964226535.1 Polaribacter sp. | reverse complement strand
CGACACTCTGGCAATCGTAGATTATCCTAAATTCGGGAGTTGGAGTCGATGAGATTTTGTAAGAGTTTGTTTCACAGGGCATTGCAAAGGCGTGAAGGCGCACCATTTGGTGCATCAAATCGAATTTGCAATGCCCTGTGGGGCAAAAAATTGCGAAAGATCGCGGATCCAACTACCGAATTTAGGATTATTAATATTCGGTGTTCGACCTTTAGAATTTAACATGCCATACAGTGTGCTGTGATTGAAACTCCCATACATGTGATTGATTTCGAAGGCAGCCGTCAGAGCGGTATTGTGGAGTATGGCGTGGTGACATTGCTCGGCGCAACCATCCTCGCGACACAGACGCGCTTGTGTGCGCCGATTGGTACAATCAGCGACCGCGATCGAGTACAACATGGTATTTCAGAACAGGCTGCTGGGGTCGCACCACGGTTTGATACGGAGTGGCCCTTGTTCGCTCAATTGCGCGCAAGCGGGCCGTTTGGTGCACACAATGCGGTGGTCGAGGATGGATTGCTGCGCAGCGTCTGGTCCTACCCGCGCAATTCACCGAATTTTGCCGAAGACGGGTCCAGCATTGCGAGCTGGGGTCCCTGGCTGGACACCTTGTATGTATATCGTCGACTCTATCCTCAACTCGCCAGTCATAAGCTTAGCGATCTCATTGATCAATTTGATCTAAAAGATACTTTGAAGCAGTGGGCCAGGCTGTATTGTCCTGTTCAACGACAACATTTTCACTGTGCGCTTTACGATGCACTGGCTGCCGCCTTGCTGCTGCGCAGGCTCTACCAAGAGCCGGAGCTACAGGCCATCAGCTTGCGCTGGCTATTCATACAGAGTGCCTCGACAGAGGCCGCTCGCGAATCGATCGGACAACAGAACCTGTTTAATCTGCCATGAGTACTGTCCCCGCCATTGTTTTTTTCGGATCCGATCCAATTTGCCTGCCGGCCTTGGATTATTTAAGGTATGAGGCTGCCGACCAGTGTACCGTGCGTGCAGTGGTTTCGCAGCCGCATCGACGGCAGGGGCGTGGCAAGCATTTAAAGCCAAATCCGGTCGCGGCATGGGCCCTTGCGCACGGCATTGAACTACTACAGCCGGAAAAACCAACCCGTGAATTGGCCGATTGGATTGTGGCACAGCAAATTAGCGTCACACTGGTCATGGCCTACGGTCACTTTCTCAGCAAATCCTTACGCGAGGCCGCTCGGTATGGGATGTTAAATTTGCATGGCTCATTGCTGCCGAAGTATCGCGGGGCCTCACCCATAGAGACTGCGCTGGCCTGTGGAGAAATCGAGACCGGAGTTGGTTTGATGCAGGTGATCCAAGCAATGGATGCGGGTGGGGTAGCCGATGTGGAAAGAGTTCGCATCGGTGAAACGGATACAGGAGCAGACTTACGTGTGAAAATCGGTGAGGCCGTCGTACCGCTGTTGCGGCGTAATCTGACAGCACTGCTGAGCGGACACTTACAATTTACTGCGCAGGAGGTCAATCAAGCCACATATTGTCGCAAAATTCACAAAGCAGACGCTGCGGTGGATTTTACCTTGCCGGCACGCGCCATCTATAATCGCTTGCGGGCATTTAGCCCATGGCCGGGCGCTTATTTTGATCATGGGGCAATCCGGCTTAAGGTCGGCGGTGCCAGTGTGCAAACAGAAGCGGTCGAGGTGGCTGCGCCGGGCACGGTGCTTCGCACTGAACCGGGGCTGTGTGTCGCCACCGGTGCCGGAGTCATTTGTTTCCATGCACTACAGCGCGCGGGTGCACGCATGTTGCCGGTGGCCGAGTTTCTACGTGGATATAGAATTGTCGAGGGCGATCAACTGGTCGGCGGCCAGGCACAGGCATTGCTGCGTGAACCGGCCTAATCAGTCATCGGTCAAATGGACGGTCCGCCATACATTTGATAGAAATGGGTTTGCTGAATTTTAAGAAAGACCGCTTGTTGATACTGAGGCATTGCAGTCGGATTCAGTACTATGTGGCTGACACCGCTCCAGCCACCGCGACGACGGTTTGGCGCTTCAAACCAGTCAAACGAACGCGTTAAACGGGCTCTATGTCAAGTAAGCCGGCATCCCGCAAGGCGCATTTCCACGCTGCTGCCATCCAGATTCGTTGAGTCGTAAACATCGTGCGTCTGCCACATACTCAAGCATCTCAGTATTTCAACCTTTCAGTATTTTAACCGTCCCGGTCGCGTTGATTCAATACACGATCCACCTTTGCCTCCAAGCATTTGATTTGATCTGCCAGCTGGTCGCTCTGGTCCTTCTCATCGGTATTTTTTTCGGTCGCGTAAATGACTTCATAATTGTTAATCACCGCTCCAAATACAATGTTTATTAGTAAAAACGCCGACAGTACGTACCAGGAGAGAAAGTATACGTTAATCACCACAGGGGAAATACCCACATTCAGACTTAATAAGTCATATCTGAGATCGGTCCAATCTTCTCCGGTGGACACCCTAAACAGTGAAAAAAATGCTTCAAAAATATTTCCAAATGGATCCAAGTTGTTGGTATGTGCCGTTTCAACCGAGCTGCGTCCTTTGAAAAGCGTCACCCCGATGATGGAATACAGATACATGAATATGGTTAATAATAAGCCGGCATAGTACACTGATTTACACGATTTCAGCAGTACTTTAATCATTAATTGCAATTCAGGAAATGCCTTGAATAAGCGTAGTACCCGGAACACTCGCAATACTCGCAAGCTGGTGATGATTTCTCCATTGCTGAAAATACTAGTTGGAATCAGGGCGATCAGGACAATGGTTACATCAAACCAATTCCAAGGTTGGCTCAGATATTCTTTGGTTGAATTTCTACCAAACCATCGAATGAAGATCTCAATGATGAATATGCCTAAAATAAACGATTGTATACGATCAATGGTCGGATTCTTGACACTCGTCTGAAACCCAATCAATAAAACGTTAACAATAATCACCACAACTATCAAATTGGAGAATACATTTGAATGGGCTATTTTGTTTACATTCATGGTTCACCTGGTTGTCGCAGAGAGTTGTCGCTTCAGTCCCTGTTCAAGCACCCACTGTACTTTTGCAGATAAGCATGTGGCATTAAAATACGCATTGGCAAAGATATCAACACCTGCTTTGAGCAAATGTTTGCGGTCGATCGGATAGCGGGTGATGTGTTTGAAATTGCGCTTACGTTGAGAGGTCGACAGTGCTCCCGAGCGACGTAGAGTCATATCGGCTATATCAATCAGAGCGAGTGTGCCATCGTTTGTGACCAGTACGTTGCCCAGATGCAGGGAACGGAAAAGTATTCCGCAGTCATGTAATTGAGCCACAAATGCTCCGTAAGCCTCTATTTGTTGACGTACATCCACAGCCTCGTCAGCGCGTTGATCGATCCAGTCACGCAAGGTACTTCCGGGAAGGGCCTGATACAGGACAGCTTGTCGGTGCAGGTGCGGCAGTTCAAATATTTGATCGATTTGCACGGTGGGGATGCCACGCCGAATTAACGCTTCCGAATTTTGCTTAAAACGGACCGCAAGTGGCGACCATATCTGCGAGGAGAGCAGGCGTTTTCTGCGAAACAGTTTCAGAATACGGTCATCGGGCAGGCGCATCACCTTAATCCCAAAATGGTCTTGCTCCAGAATGCGGGCACCCTGTGTCAAGGCCTCAAAGGCCTGTTGATTGTTTATGGATTGCATCTTAACCGGGGCGGGCCATCATCGGGATCAAAGCGGCGGCGGCGATAGTGGTCGACTTGCTCGGCGAAACGGGCGACACTGGAATCGCCCGGCGTGCAGCCGAGATAGCGAGCGACAAAGCGCCGACGTTCCGCGGGCGTGCAGTAGTAGCGGGCGATTTTATCTAAGGTGGCGCAGTCCTTGAGTCGCGCATGGAGATGGTTGCCGAAGCGTCGCTTAAACCGACCCTTAGGACAGTCGATCCAGGCAAGTTCAAGCATCCCATTGCGTAAGCGGGCCAGAATATTGCGCCATTTTAGGTCTGCATGAAAGAAATGATGTCGGTGGATACGAGCCGTCCAGTCTGCCAAGGTATCGATGATTTGATTGCGGATGTTGATATGTGCCTGGCTGCGGGCTTGGGGACACTGTTTGACCACAAATTCGTCCAGTTGCTGGGTGCCGGTGAGTGCTGCGGTAATAATAAATTCGCAGCTCAGTTTGCCCATACGGTTGCGCCGCTCGCCCCAGTCAATCACCTGCGGCGCGACAATCCCAATCTGCCTGAAAAAGTCCAGATTACGTGCTTCCGTGCAGCTGCGACCGGCTCGCCACAGACGCTCCAGAGGATGTTTGGTATAGCTGTAGATTTTGACAAACACTGGTATGGTCTGGCCGTCACGATGCAGACTGCGCAGGAAGACCGCCGAACGCTGCGACACCGCGGCAGGATCAACCTCAAGCTCCTGCAGCAGAGACCAGTCGTGGGCGCAGGTCGGAGGCGGTGCGATCTTTTGTTTGCTTAGGTCCATTCGAGTAGCCTTAAGTTGTTGCCCATGCGCTCGATAACAAGATAAAATTGATGCGTATAGATAAATATTGGCCGAATGCTTACATGCACTTGCACTATTCGGCTGCACTGGTCATCCTATATCCTATGAAAGTGACAGTCTTCAGCAGTAAATCGTATGATGAGGCCTTTTTTTTGGCTGAAAATGAGCGCATCGGGCATGAACTAGTGTTTCATGAATTTAAGCTGACCTCAGCATCCGCCTCTCTCGCCGCGGGCTCGGGTGCGGTTTGCGCATTTGTGAATGATCAATTGAACCGGGAAACTCTGGAGATTTTACGTGCCGGGGGGACCGAGCTGATCGCGTTGCGTTGTGCGGGGTTCAACAATGTGGATTTGCCTGCAGTTAAGGCGCTAGGCATGCAAGTGGTGCGGGTGCCGGCGTATTCGCCACATGCAGTTGCAGAACATACACTGGGCTTGTTGCTGGCGCTCAATCGACGCTTGTATCGTGCGTACAATCGCGTGCGAGAAGGTAATTTTGCGCTTCAGGGCCTGGTCGGATTTGATATATATGGTTTGACGGTCGGCATTATCGGGACTGGTACGATCGGCGAACAAGTGGTGCGCCTATTCCATGGCTTTGGGTGTAAGGTACTGTGTTATGATGTGCATGCAAAGCAAACGGTACAGGCTCTGGGTGCCAGATATGTGTCACTTGAAGCGTTGTTTTCGCAGTCGGATGTGATTAGTTTGCATTGCCCATTGTTAGACGCGACGCATCATTTGATCAATGCTGCGACCTTGGCGCAAATGAAGCCGGGCGTTACTTTGCTGAATACCAGCCGTGGCGCCTTGATCGATACCAGTGCGGTCATTCAAGGCTTAAAATCTGGACATGTCGGCAATCTTGGGATGGATGTGTACGAGGAAGAGGAACATTTATTTTTTGAAGATCAATCCGGGGAGGTCATACAGGATGATGTATTCGCACGCTTGCTGACCTTTCCGAATGTGCTGATTACCGGACATCAGGCCTTTTTTACCCGCAATGCATTGACTCAGATTGCTCGAACCACACTGCAAAATTTAAGCGATGTGGAGCAGACCGGCAGCTGTGTGAATGCAGTGACGCTTGGCTAGTGCCTGTGCGCGCCGTTATCCGGGCTCGAACGCTTTTTCACGGAGCCGAGTCGTGCGGTGTCCGCGTCGCTGAAATGACATCGTTGCGGTTGTCGCGATTGAAGCGCTTAAAGGCGTGCACCGGCAGAGCGTTCAGAAAGCATTTGCCATAGGACTTTGTCAAGATGCGGGAATCGAGGATGACGATATTTCCGGAGTCGTCGTGATGGCGGATCAGGCGACCGATACCTTGACGGAATTTCACCAATGCTTCGGGAACGGTCATTTCGGCAAATGGATTGCCACCGTGTGCGCGGATATATTCGCTGCGCGCTTCGCTCACCGGGTGGCTTGGATTGTCGAACGGCAGGCGGGTGATGATGACCTGAGACAGGGCGGAACCAGGCACATCGATACCGGTCCAGAAACTGTCGGTGCCAAACAGGATGCCGTTGCCCACTTGCTTGAATTGGCGGATCAGTTCGCTGCGATCAGTCCCATATCCCTGGCCCAACAGCGGACGCTGGAGCTTTTGAAAGAAGGCCTCGCAGCGTTGATGCACCTGGCGCAAATCAAAGTGACTGGTGAACAGGACCAGGCTGCCACCTTGGATGTGGCGACTGAGCCAGCAGATCATATTCGCCAGGTAGTCGAGATCCAGGCGCCCCTGGCCGGGCTCTGGCGTGGGCGCGTCGCTGGCGATGTACACACGACAGTGATCGCTGTAGTTGAAGGGGGAATGCTCTATTTGGGCGTCGGCACTTTCAGCGCCGACGCTTTGTTGAAATCGGTCGATGCGGTTGCCGTCCGAGAGTGTTGCACTGGTCAGTATCGCGGCAGTGTTGCGGCTGAAGAGCGCTTCGCGTAAATACGGTGCGACATCGAGCGGGGCGCTGCGCAGGGTGATGAGTTGGCCCTTTTTGCCGCCGCGTTCCAGCCAGTGTACATGGTCCTGTTCTGCCAGTGTGACAAAGCCATTGATCGTATCGCGGTAGCCGAGGATGCGACGACGGTGATCTTTGAGTTCGTCCTGTATACGTGGGTCGTCACTCTGTTGAATGATCGCAGCCAGGCGTTCGGCCACCTGTTGCAGTGGTTCGGAGACGATATTATCGCAACAATCCGCTTCCTGAATGCGGCGGATCGAATGTTTGCTGAGAAAGGCGTCGCCGAGGTAAGCAAAAAATTCACTTGCCGCAGTGATTGCATGATCGACTGCATCCTGATCCCACATTTGACCGTGCCGGCGCAAGATGCCGCGATGGGTGCGCGGATTATAGATGCGCTTGAGCGCCCGATCCACCGCGTAGGAACTGACGTGGATGCCGAAATGATCGGTGGCGATTGCTGGAATACGATGTGCTTCGTCGAGCACGACCAGATCGTCAGGAAGTAAAATACCGCGGGTCTCGCCCTCTGGCCGCATGCCGGCGTTGATCAGGGCAAATAATAGACTGTGATTGACGATGACGCAATGGGCACTCAGCAAGTGCTTGCGTGCCTGCTGGTAGAAGCAGCGCTCTGGCGGGCAGTTTTTCTTTGAGCAGGTGGAACTGTCGGCATTCACGGCTTCCCATACCTCCAGCATGGGGGCGGGCGAGAGTTCTTGTACAATGCCGTTGGTGCTGGTGGCGGACCATTTTGCCAGACGAATGAGTTCGGTTTTGGCATTGTGTTCCAGGAACTCGGTCTGTTTGTCCGCCTGCAGGTCTTTGAGCGCATGGTTCAGCCGTGTCGTGCAGCAATAGTTGCCTTTGCCGACCATCAGCGCAGTCTTGAATGTGGCATAGCGCTTCAGTTCGGGAACCGCATCGAACAGTTGACGACAAAGATCAAGGTCTTTGCTGCGAATTTGTTCCTGTAGCGTGATCGTATGACTCGACACGATCAAGGGGCGCTCGCTGTCGATTGAGTACATTAGCCCAGGAATCAGGTAGGCCAGACTTTTACCGACGCCGGTGCCGGCCTCAATCAGTAGGGCTTGATCCGTCTCCAGTGATTGAGCGATACGCAGCGCCATGGCGCTTTGTTGTGGGCGGTGGTCCAACTGCAAGACGCGCTGCAGGGTGCCACCTGGTTTGAAAATGGATTCAACCAGCTTGACCAGATAGCCGGATGGCGGGGGGCTACCGCCTACATTCTCGATCAGTTTAATCATCAGTATTCGCAAACAGTTGTCACGATCTAATCAATCGGTCGAATCGTTTAAACCTGAAGGGATATGAATGTTTTCCACCATTTGCCGCACATGTTCAGGTGGCTCCGGAGTGAATGCACTCACCAAAAAAGCCACTCCGAAGTTGATTAACATGCCGATGAAGCCAATCCCTTCGGGGCTGATCCCGAGCCAGTACTGCTCTTTTGTGCCGCCCAGAAATTGAAAATAAACGATGTAACTGACGGTAAACACCAGCCCCGAAACCATGCCAGCAATGGCACCTTCGCGATTCATACAGGTGGAAAAGATACCGATTAACAAGGTCGGAAAAAAGGATGATGCAGCCAGGCCGAATGCAAATGCCACGGTCTTGGCAATAAATGCGGATGGTGGATTGATGCCGAAATAGGCGGCAACCATTAAGGCGCCAAACGAGGCCAGACGTGCGTAGTGAACCTCTTCACGATCACTTAGATCAGGCTTGACGATTTGCTTCATCAGATCATGTGAAATCGATGTGGAAATAACCAACAACAGGCCCGCTGCGGTGGATAGTGCAGCGGCAATACAGCCGGCCATCAACAGCGCAATCACCCACTGTGGTAACCCGGCCATATATGGGTTAGCCATGACCATGATATCATTACCAAACCAGAGTTCATTTGGATTGGATGCATCCATTTTATTCGCCAATAAACGTTGTCCAAACCGACCGGTTTGCTGAGTGTGCGGCGCATTGTATTCTGGATAGACTGGCGCTTTACCCTGGAAAACGTTATCGGAAAATGATGCAGACTTGCCAGGGCCAAAATATTGTATCCGACCGTCCTCATTTTTATCGACCCAGACCATTTGCCCGGTGCGCTCGAATGCCTTGAACCATTCGGGAATGTCGATATAATCGGTCTGATGCAATTGCTCGATTAAGTTGACTCTGCAAAATGCGCCAATTGTTGGCGCGGTTAGGTAAATTACGGCGATAAACAACAAGGTCCAGCAGGCTGACTTGCGCACGGCAACGACATTTTTTACCGTGAAGAAGCGTACGATTACATGTGGTAATCCGGCGGTACCACACATCAGTGCGGCGGTAATACAAAACATATTCACCGTCGACAGGTTTCCGGAGGTATATTCACGAAACCCAAGTTCCTGATTGATGGCATTTAATTTTTCAAGGAAGGGCACTGGCACAGTTGCACCAGCGGTGTAATTACCGATTAATCCAAGTTGTGGAATCCACTGATCGGTAAGCAAAATCGAAATAAATATCGCCGGTATCGTATACGCGAAAGCCATTACGCAATACTGCGCCACTTGAGTATAGGTGATGCCCTTCATTCCACCCAAACCGGCATAGATAAACACGATAAAGGCGCCGATCAGGACCCCAGCGGAAATGTCGATCCCAAACAGTTGCGAAAACACCACGCCCACACCACGCATCTGCCCCATGATGTAAGTCATACAGATAAAGATCGCACAGATCACCGCCACGCCGCGAGCCCATTTGGAATCGTAGCGCTCGCCAATAAAATCAGGTACGGTCGCCTTACCAAACTTGCGCAGGTACGGCACCATTAGAATGGTTAGCAGCACAAATCCACCAGTCCAGCCCATCAAAAAGCGCGAACTGTCGTAGCCACTAATCGCAACGGTGCCTGCCATCGAAATAAATGTTGCCGCCGACATCCAATCAGCCGCAGTGGCCATTCCGTTGGCAAACGGAGATACGCCCCCACTCGCGGTATAATAGTCTTTGGTTGAAGCCGCACGGGATTTCACTGCAATCCCAATATACAGCACAAAAGAGAGGCCGATAAAAACGAAATTCAACTGATCCTGGGTCATTGCTTAATCCTTTTTGGTAGGTTCGCGATAACCATATCTGGCATCTAGACGATTCATCGCCAGCGCATACGTAAGCAGTAACACAAGGAAACAGATAATCGAGCCCTGCTGTGCCATCCAAAAGCCAAAAGGCGCATGACCAATCCGAGGTGCATGGGCATCGAGCCATTCGCGCAGTAAAATACTACACACGAACCCGGCTACAAACCAAAGCGACAGCAGACAGAGTACTAATTTGAGAGATGCGTACCAGTATTTTTGCGGATGAGTCATTGAATGATAGCGGTTGTCAGGGGATCGGTGCGCTGCTGAGCGGTCGCGTGCGCCTCCAGCAAGGCACCGTTCAGTTGCAGGTGTGCTGTAGCCGCCAAGCGGCATAGTTTAAATCGTCGGCGGTAGTAATCTTTAAGTTTACCGTGTGATTGGGTACCAGGGTTGTGCGCAGTCCGATAGCGGCCGCCGCCGCGGTATCGTCGGTGATGCTCAGGCCGGTTGCGTGCACATGTTGGTAGGCGCTGAGAATGTCGGATCGGACGAAGGCCTGTGGAGTTTCCATCGCCCACAGACCGGCGCGGTCCAGATCGTCGAGTTGGGTTTGTACGAGCTGTCCGGCGGCGGGGATGCGTTTGATACTGTCGGTTATAGGATGGGCTAGGGCGGCGGCTCCATCGCGAATCACCGCGAGCGACAGTGCCTGTATCGAAGCCGCCGATAACAGCGGACGGGCGGCATCGTGGATAAACACATGGGTGCAGCTGTCCGGCTGAATGCGCAGCGCATGATAGACCGAGTCTTGCCGTTCGCGGCCACCCCGCACCCATTCCACACGACTCCCGTGTAAGTCGATTTGGCTCAGCGCTTGTGCCAATTTAATTTGCTGGGACTGATCGCGGTAAACGAGGGTGAAGTGGTCAACGCACTGGCTGGTTAGAAAGGCCTGTACACTGTAACAGACCACCGGCAGCTGATTCAGGGGTGCGAGCGTTTTATCGGCAACCTTGCCTTGCATGCGCGAACTGCTGCCGGCTGCGAGTATGATGGCGCCAGCCTGATAGGTTGTCGTGCTAGCGGTTGAATATGGAGTGGTCACAGCTGCGAGAGTTGAAGATACCGATGATAGGGATGCTGTACGGCCCGAATTGAGTGCTACGCGAGTTCCGCACGGATGGCGCTCGCGGCTGCAGCCGGATCATCGGCCTGAAGGATTGGACGCCCAACAACCACATAATCGGCACCGGCACGGGCGGCTGCATGTGGCGTCATAATCCGTTTTTGCTCGTCCACAGAGCTGCCCTTGGGCCGAATGCCGGGAGTGACCATGATCGGCTGATCCCCGAAGCGGGTGCGTAGCGGGGACAACTCCAATGAGGAGCAGACTAGGCCCTGCATGCCTGCGTTGAAGCTTAAATCCGCCAAGTGTTTAACCTGTGCCTCGGTGCTGGCATGTACATTCAAGCTGCGCAATTGAGCTTCGTTCATGGAGGTGAGCACAGTTACCGCGAGCAGATTTAGATCCGGTGCATAATCGGTGCGGGCGTGATTGGCCCATTGGAGCATTTCAGCGCCACCGGACGCATGTAAGGTAAGCAGCTCGACCGGCATAGTGGCGATGCTCTGCACCGCTTTGGCGACCGTGTTGGGAATGTCGTAAAGCTTGAGATCCAGAAAGATGTGGTAGCCACGGTCGGCAATTTCGTAAACCAACTCCGGGCCATAGGTGGTAAACAATTGCAGGCCGATTTTGACCCATTCGAGTGAATCGCCCAGGCGATCGAGCATGGCGAAGGCGTCTTTACGGGTTTCAAGGTCAAGGGCAAGGATCAGTTTACAGGGACTTTGTTTAGACATGTTGACAGTTTGGGACAGCAATGCAACGGAGGCAATTTGTATTTCCACATGCACGAATTTTTCTCGGCGAGCCCGGCCCGATGCGTTTATATGTAACTGTGGCAATCCAAACGAAGCGCATTTCCGGCGAATGGGTCCTGCCCTCGCCGGCCAAGGTCAATCTGATGCTGTCCGTGCATGGGCGGCGGGCAGATGGCTGGCATGCCCTGACCTCTCTGGTGGTGCCGCTTGAATTCGGCGATACACTGACGATTCGTGCCGCCCCCTCGTTCGATCGCTTGCGCTGCACCAACCCTGCTGTACCACTGGGGCCGAACAATCTGGTGCTACGGGCGGCGGCACTCTTGCGAGCTCGTTTGGGGCGTGAGGTATATTTTGAATTTGATTTGGACAAGCGCATCCCCATTGGAGCTGGGCTGGCTGGTGGCAGCAGCAATGCGGCAGTTGCTTTGCAGGGGATGAATCAAGTGTTGGGTCGGCCTTTTGGCAGGCAGGCGCTGAGCGAGATGGCGGCAGCCTTGGGTTCCGATTGCCCTTTTTTTATCGAAGCGCAGCCGGCGTTAATGTGCGGCCGTGGCGAGGTAATTGAACCATTGTCGGCAGCACTGGCCGCGCAGTTGCGCGGCACCCGTGTGCTATTGTTTCGACCCGACTTTGCGGTCGATACTCCCTGGGCTTATCAGCACCTGGCAGCTGGCGCTCCGGATGGTTACGAGGCAGCAGCGATTGCAATGGCCCGCCTGGCGCAGTTTAGCAAAACGGGGCATTTGGCCGAGATGCTGTACAATTCTTTCGAAGCGCCCGTTGGCAATAAGTATCTGGCGATTGCGACCTTGCTCGAGCAGTTACGCGCCTCGGGAGTGGCTTGTTTGATGAGTGGTAGCGGAAGTGCCTGTTTTGCGTTGCCGAACGGCGAGGGTCCCAAGGTCGGGCAGATTAAACAAATTATTCGAGATGCATGGGGTGAGGCTGTCTTTTGGGTTGAAACTTTTATTCGCTGAGTTGAGAATGAGCATGCTCATGCCCTTATGCAGTCCCTTTCTGTTATTTAACGTGATCATTCATACTCGTGCCCGAATCAACCTCCAAGCCAGAAATTATCCTTGAGGGAATTGCCGCTTCTGGCGGCATCGCTCACGGCACGGCACTGCTTTATTTGCAGAAAGAATTGAATGTTCCCAGCTATGACCTGTCGCCTGAAGCGATTGATGCTGAGATCGAGCGCTTTGATCAAGCGATTTTAAAGACACGTGAGGAAATCACCGATGTGCGCAACAAGGTAGCTGCCTCGCTGGGCGAGGGTGAAGCATGTATTTTTGATGCGCATTTGATGGTACTGGAAGACAGTGCCTTATTGGAGGAAGTTAATTCGGAGTTACGCGCGACTAAGAAGAACATTGAGAGTTGTTATAATACCATTGCACAGCGCTATATTGCCTTTTTCAGGTCCATGGAGGATGACTATTTAAAGGAGCGTGTGACTGATATTCAGGACGTCTCGCGTCGTTTATTGCAGAATCTAATTGGGATGAAGCCGTCTAATCTGGGCGAATTGGCGGCACACAGTATTATTGTTTCGCAAAATATCACGCCCTCCGATACGGCTGATATTGATCCGAGCAAACTGCTCGGATTCATTACCGATGTGGGTGGTCAGACGAGCCATGCAGTGATTATGGCGCGCTCTATGCGGATTCCAGCGGTAGTTGGCTTGCACGACGCGACCCAGCAGATCCAAACCGGAGATGAAATTTTGGTGGATGGCTACGATGGGGTGGTGGTGATCCACCCATCTGAAGACCGTCTATTTAAATACGGCAAATTGGTGCATGAACGGCACAAACTGGATGAGATTTACCATTCGGTGATTCGCGAGCAGAGCCAAACCAAGGATGGTTCGGCGGTCGAGTTAATGTCGAATATTGAGGGTGCTCACGAAATGGATCAGGTTCTTGCGATGTGCGCCGATGGGATCGGCTTATTTCGTACAGAAGGGATTTTTTTGAGGCATCATGGCTATCCGCCCGAATCAGTACAATATGAAGAATATCGTGCGGTGGCCGAAGCGGCTGGGGATGCTCCCGTAATTATTCGTACGCTCGATCTCGGTGGCGATAAGACCCTGAATGGTAGCCACCTGAAGGAGGATAACTCCTTTATGGGCTTTCGCGCGATTCGCTTTTGCCTGGAAAATAAGCGCATTTTTAAAACGCAACTGCGCGCTATCCTGCGGGCCAGTGCTCTGGGCAATGTCAAGCTCATGTATCCGATGATTAGCGGCGTGGGCGAGTTGCAGCGTGCCAACCAAGTCTTAAATGAAGTCAAGGCTGAACTGCGCAGTGAACAGATCGCGTTTAATCAAGCGATCGAAATCGGTGCGATGGTTGAGATTCCCAGTGCTGCTGCGACGATTGATCTGTTGGCCGCAGAGGTCGATTTTTTTAGTATCGGCACGAATGATCTGATTCAGTACCTGATGGCGGTGGACCGTTTGAATGATCGTGTGGCACATTTATATGAACCCGCACACCCGGCGGTTCTGCGCACTTTGAAATTGATTATCGATGAGTCCAATCGTTTGCGCAAACCGGTCAGTGTATGCGGCGAAATTGCCGGTGATCCAATCTATGTGAGCTTGCTGTTGGGAATGGGCGCCACTTCGCTGAGCTTGACCTCGTCGATGTTGCCGGAAGTGAAATATTTGATTCGTAATCTTAGTATCAATGATGCCCGCGCGCTGGTGCAGGAAGTCTTACAAATCAATGATCCGGTTGCGGTACTGCGACGTCTGGAGGAGTTTCGTGTCGCAACCATTGGCACAGTATAATTAAAACATACCTGTTCAGACAAAATGATTTTAGCAGGCGGGTTGCCGTAGAACATCGGAAATGTCTTTGATCGATCGATATATTTTGAAAGAATGGTGTCAGGGCTTTGCCCTGACTTTAGCGGTGATTGTCGGGATACTGATTCTGCACAATATGTATGACACCTTATCCGACCTGCTTGAGATTGGTGCAAGCCTCGGCGAAGTGGTCTTTTATTATACCTTGGCGTTGCCCGCATACCTGCCGGCGATTTTGCCGATTGCATTGCTGGTATCGCTGTTGTTTTCATTGGGCACCTTACACCGCAATAATGAAATCATTGCACTGCGTGCGGCCGGAATCGGGCTATTTCAGATTAGCCGTTCATTGTGGGTGGCCGGGCTGCTGCTGTCAGGCCTGCTGTTTTACCTGACTGCTGCGCTGGTGCCCTTGTCAGTCGAATACGCACGCACGTTTTTGGATAATTTGGAATATGCCGCGATGGAGGCAAAGCCAGAAGTGGATACGCGTCAGCGGCAGGGATTGGTGTATAATCTCGGTTTTGATAATCAACAGGACGGCCGTTTGTGGTTGATGAACCGCTTTAGTGAACGTGCTTGGCTAGCGCTTGGCGTCAATGTGCATACGCGCAGTGAAACCGGTCAAGAACTGAATCGAATTTCAGCACGTGAAGCTTACTTTGATGATACCCAGGGGCACTGGGTTTTCGTGGATGGTCGTGAACTTTTGCTGGACCCCAAAACCGGTGATCCCTTACGCACCATCGCGTTTGAACAAAAAACATTTGAGACATTTGACGAAGATCCGGGGCTGATGCTGGCCTTGCATAAAGATCCGGAGTCCTTGTCTTTATTTGAATTGCGCCGTGTTGTCGAAGCGCTGCCACCGCAACAAAATCCAGTGGTGCATGCCTATCTGGTGCGTTACTTGTCACTGTTGGCGGCCCCTTTCAGTTGCTTGGTGGTGGTTGGACTGGCAGTGCCCTTTGCGGTCTCCGGTGTGCGCACCAATCCAATCATTGGCATTTCAAAATGTATGGGTTATTTTCTGGTGTTTTATTTGCTGGTCAGCACCGCGACGATTTTGGGCGAACGACACATCATCTCGGCAGCGCTGGCAGCATGGCTGCCCAATCTGGTGATGTTTGCACTTGCCGGCCGGCTTTTTCGTCAAGCGCGATGATCAGACTGAGTTTCAGATTATGGATTGTTTTGCGGTCGAGCGAGGGATTGCTGCGAGCCAAAGAGAGTAAATCTTCTGAGAGTGTCGGGTATTCGTAGATCGGAGATTGCATCGGCATCTTTTTTCGGTTCTAGTCATTGATATTTTCCAAAGTCTAACTAATTATGAACATCTTACTCCTTGAAGATGAACCCGATCTCTCAGCTGTTGCCTGCGAGCAAATTGAAAGTCGTGGCCACCACGTTTTCCCCGCTTTTGATATTGCCCATGCGAAAGCAATTCTTGAGGACGACAGTATCGCCATTGATATTCTAATCGCCGATCAAATGGTGCCGGACGGGAATGGCTCTCATTTTGCAATCGAAACCAAGGGCATGCCTGATGGGATCAAGGTGGTGGTCGTTTCCGGTCAGCTAAACATCGCCGATATCAAGCAATTGAAAGCACACGGTGTGGATTGCTATAGCAAGCCCTCGCTCTATTCTGACATTGTGGAGGATCTAATCCGCAAGCACTTCCCAAAGGGCAGCGAAACGAATGCCTAAGTTGGGTGGTAGGCTGAGGGGAGCTGTTGGTGAGCAGCTCGTCCACTCAGGAAAATGCATGTTTACGCTTACAGTGTAAGGTCCTTGGGGATGGATGATCTCATTGCGAAGACCGCTGCCCTGGGTGTTTCACATTTCTAACCCGGACGCTTCAGTCGCATCTCTGGAAATTACCAACTCGTTAATTGCCTGGTCGATTTTGTGCGTACATTTTTTTGTAACCTATAAACCTAAATTCGGGAGTTGGATCCGCGATCTTTCGTAATCTTTCGCCCCACAAGGCATTACAAATTCGATTTGATGCACCAAAGGGTGCGCCTTCACGCCTTTGCAATGCCCTGT
>CAXQRK010000086.1:0-7406 GCA_964226535.1 Polaribacter sp. | reverse complement strand
AGAATTTAGCCTGCTTCTGACGAACTTGGGCTAAGGACACTGGCCTGGCTAAGGACACTGGCCTGGTCTTGATCCGGCCTCAGCACATCAGGATCCATTACTTAATAGTGCTTGCAAGGCTCGCTTACTTGACTTAGCAGTCTCACACGCGTTTTTTGCCTAGTTTTAACCACTGTCTATACAATCAATGAAGAAATTACTTGCCGCCAATCGGAGCGAAATTGCGGTCCGAATTTTCCGTAGCGCCGCTGAGATAGGCTATCGTACAGTTGCCATCTATGCCAATGAAGACCGCTTTGGGGTGCATCGTTTCAAGGCTGACGAGGCTTACCAGGTCGGTGCCGGCAAAGGGCCAGTTGCCAGTTACCTTGATATTGATAGTATTATCGATTTGGCCAAGGACAAGCAGATAGACCTGATCCACCCAGGCTATGGCTTCCTTTCTGAAAATGCCGGTTTCGCCCATGCTTGTGAGGCGAACGGCATCAACTTTGTTGGTCCCAGTGCGGATTTGTTGGCACGTATGGGGGACAAAATTGAGGCGCGCAAAATTGCCGATCAAGCCCAGGTGCCGACGCTGCCGGGCACGGCAGATCCAATCGCGGATCCAAAGACTGCGATCAAAACAGCTCAAAAGATCGGCTTTCCTTTAATCATTAAAGCGGCCTTTGGTGGTGGCGGTCGCGGCATGCGTGTGGTCAAGGAACCGAAAGATTTATCGGCCTCACTGGAAGAAGCTCAGGGAGAAGCACAGCGTGCCTTTGGTAATTCGGCGGTGTTTCTTGAGCGCTACATTCAGCATGCAAAGCATATTGAAGTACAAATTCTCGGTGACAAGCAGGGCAATGTGGTACATCTGCACGAGCGCGATTGCTCGGTGCAGCGCCGCCACCAGAAAGTAGTCGAGATTGCACCGTCGATCGGCTTGCCCGATGAGGTGCGCATGCAACTGTGCGAGGCTGCGGTACAGATCGCTCAGTCGATCGCTTACTACAGTGCAGGCACGGTTGAGTTTTTGTATGACATGGACAGTCACGAGTGGTTTTTCAT
Source organism: Polaribacter sp. (assembly GCA_964226535.1). GTDB lineage: Bacteria > Verrucomicrobiota > Verrucomicrobiia > Opitutales > Coraliomargaritaceae > Lentimonas. The sequence continues at coordinate 6,356 of CAXQRK010000086.1, read as the reverse complement.
CGAGATGAATCCGCGTATCCAGGTTGAACACACCGTAACGGAGGTAATCACCGGGATTGATATTGTGCGCAGTCAAATTCTGATTGCACAAGGCCATAGCCTACACTCCAAGGAGATCGGCATCCCACAGCAGGCAGACATTCCACGCAATGGTGTGGCCATTCAGGCGCGTATTACCACGGAAGACCCGGAGAAGAATTTTGCGCCTGATTATGGTAAAATTGTCAACTATCGTTCGGCCGCCGGTTTCGGTATTCGCCTGGATGGTGCGATGGGCGACACCGGTGCGGTGATCACCCCATTTTATGATTCATTATTGGTCAAGCTGACCGCGTCTGCAAGTAGTTTCGAACTCGCAATCCAACGCATGGATCGTGCACTGAGGGAAATGCGTATTCGCGGCGTGAAGACGAATATTCCATTCATCGAAAACGTGGTGAACCATCCAATCTTCATGTCCGGCAAGGCGACAACCACCCTGATCGATACGTCAAAAGAGCTATTTAAGTTCAAGCGCCGGCGTGATCGGGCGACCAAGCTGTTAAAATTACTGGGCGAGACGATAGTCAACGGCAACGCTCAAGTCAAAGGCCGGCCAGTCCCGATCATGGATCTGCCGGTGATTGTCCCGCCACATGACCACCGATCTAAATTGCCACCGGGGACCAGAGACTATCTGGTCAAGCACGGCCCACAAAAATTTGCCGAGTGGACCCGTCAGCAAAAAAAGCTGTTGGTTACGGATACCACCATGCGCGATGCGCACCAGTCTTTGTTGGCGGCTCGTATGCGTAGTTACGATCAATTAAAGGTGGCCGATGCGATTGCACAGCGTGCGGCAGAGCTGTATTCCCTGGAATGCTGGGGCGGAGCGACCTTCGATACGTCGATGCGCTTCCTACATGAAAATCCGTTTAAACGCCTGCGCCGCCTGCGTGAGCGGATTCCGAATATCTGTTTCCAGATGCTGCTGCGTGGTGCCAATGGGGTGGGGTATTCCAACTACCCAGACAATGTGATCCGCGGCTTTATCAAGCATTCGGCAGAGTCCGGCATGGATATCTTCCGCGTATTTGATTCGCTCAATTATTTGCCAAATTTGCAGGTCGCAATGGAATCCATTCGTGAGGATACGCATTCAGTGTGCGAAGCGACCATCTGTTACACCGGTGATATATTGGACGACCGACGTGATAAGTATTCGCTGCACTATTATGTCGATATGGCCAAAGAGCTGGAGCAAATGGGCGCACATCTGCTGGCGCTCAAAGACATGTCCGGCCTCTGCACACCACATGCGGTGTTCAAACTGGTCAAGACGCTTCGTCGCGAGATCGGCATTCCGGTGCATTTTCACACGCACGATTCATCCGGCATCGCTGCCGCGTCTGTGATCAAAGCAGCGGAAGCGGGGGTCGATGTGGTTGATTTGGCGATCGCGTCGCTGTCCGGGCTGACCTCACAGCCGAATCTCAACTCGATCGTGAATGCACTTCGGGGCGATAAACGGGATACCGGACTCGACCTACAGTTTCTCAATGAACTTTCGATTTACTGGGAAGCGGTGCGTCAGTTTTATGAGCCGTTCGATACCAGCCCGAAATTTGGCTCAGCTGAAGTCTATACACACGAAATGCCCGGCGGCCAATACACCAATCTTCGTGAGCAGGCACGTGCGCTAGGACTTGGCGCTCACTGGCCCGAGGTAGTGCGCTATTACCATGAGGTCAACCAGTTGCTGGGAGATATCGTGAAGGTAACGCCCTCCTCAAAGGTGGTTGGCGACCTTGCCATGTTTTTGCTTACCAAGGGCGTGGAACCTGCCGATTTGATCAATCTCGAGCCAGGCACTGCCTTCCCTGAGTCAGTGGTCGACATGCTTTCGGGTGGGTTGGGGCAACCGAAAGGTGGCTGGCCCAAGGATGTGCAAAAAGTGGTATTAGCGGATCGCAAGCCATTCAAGGGCCGTCCCGGAGCGCGTGCGGAGAAGGTCAATATTGAGGCCACACGTGCAGCACTCAGCAAGACTTTTAAGCGCGAGCTGGATGATGATGATCTATATGCCTATCTGATGTATCCAAAGGTCTACACCGATCTGGATCATTACGTGAAGACCTATGGGCATGCCCGCGTCTTACCCACTCCGGTGTTTTTCTATGGGCTCAAGCCGGGTGAAGAAATTACCGTTGAGATCGAAGCAGGTAAGACCTTGATCGTTAAACTTATTTATGTCTCCGATCCAAATGAAAATGGGGAGCGCACGCTGACCTTTGAGTTGAACGGCCGTGCTCGCGAGTGCGTGATCGTGGACAAATCGATCAAGACCGAGACCAAACGACGGGTGAAAGCCGATCCAGCTGACAAGATGCAGGTGGGTGCACCGATTCCAGCAATGGTGAGCAGTGTGTCTGTATCGGTTGGGCAGAAGGTCAAGCACAAGGATAAACTCCTTGTGCTCGAAGCAATGAAGATGCAGACCACAGTCTATGCACTTGCGGATGGTGTTGTGGACAAAATTGAGGTGCAGGCCGGCGACCAGGTTGACAGTAAAGATTTACTGGTGAGCCTGCGCTGAATCGCGCCGATCACACTACCTGTCTGAACAGGTTAGTACATGAGTTGTTAAAGACGAGTAACAAAATTGATATTCGAGACAAATGATCTAGCTAGCCTTGTACGATCACTACAAATGAATGTATGATGACACAATCATGAGGTTTTGTCGATTGTTTTTCGTATGTATCTATGCATGTACTTTGTCTTTCATTCACGGTATGGATGACCCTGATAATGATGGGATATCGACGGAAGACGAAATTTCTTTTGGGATGGATCCGTACGATCCAAACGATATCTCCATAGGGGTCGGAGAGTATAACTTGGGCCTCACTTACCGTGATGCACGAGTCTCAATCCGTGGAAATGTTGAAGCAATCCGCATCACCGGAACGACACTAGAGACCAATTATGCCCTAGGCAGCAAGGTCAGCACCTCATCAGTCGAATCAAAGGGACTCGGCGGAGCCTACGTGAGTGACGGATCGATTGGTGATGGGGTGACAGAGGGCAGCCGTTGGAGTTCTGCTTTTGCCGATGATCAATTCATCCAGTTGGAGCTTCCCAAAGCAGCAGTACTTAACCAAGTCGTGATTCACTGGGAAGCTGCTTACGCCGAACGTTACCAGGCCTTGATCTCTTCCGATGGGCAGGTCTGGGAGCCGATCTACGACGGCGCAGACCCTCTCTCCGATGGCATCCGAGTGCCGGGGCCGGCCGGCAATCTCATCGGCGCAGTCGATACGATTTCATTCTCATCGCCCACCGAAGTTGCCTTTATTCGTCTCGAATTGTTTGAACGAAGACGTTTTGGCCTAAATAAGTATGGATTCTCTATCTATGAAATAGAAGCCTACAATACGGCTCCAAGACCATGGAGCCCCTTCAATGAGTCTCATGAGTTTCGGCTTCAACAAGGATGGGGAGACCAGACAGTCACTCTTGAATTAAGCAATCCTGAGGGAGGTATTTTATCCATCAACAAAACCTTTCACATCCCCATCAGTCACTATCTCGTTGATGAGAATTTAAAATATTTCTTTATCAATGATCATACAGTCCACCCAAGCACTCAGTTTGCCTTTGAAGGGTATAGCAAAGGCACGATTCTGAATAATCGTGTCCCGGACAGCGCACTCGATGGATACACACAGCCAACGGCAATGGGATTTTATGCACAACTGCTTGGCGACATTGCATCTGGAGTGTTGCGCTGCGATTATATCAACCAGGAGCAAGCCATCGAGAAAATTAACCGTTTGGCAGATGCACTGTTACAATACCAAGCAAGCCTTGGCTTTGAGGGGCTCCTGCCCTGGATACAGGTCAATGCTTCCAATATCTGGGAACGTGCCGGAAGTGACTATGGCACCCAAGTGGCTCTAATTGATAACGCAAATCTGACAACTTCATTGGCCGTCCTTTATGGCGCGCTTTTGAGTGACCCGCTGAACCAGCACCCAGACATTTATGGAGTATCTGGCATCTTAACTAAGCTGGACACTTTTTTTGATCGGCAACGTCAGGGCTATGCGCTGCTCTATGATGCGAATACCGGATGCTTCTATGATTCGATGAAACCCAATCTAAGTAATACCGGCTACATTTATTCATTTGGCCATCGCTGGTTCTACGGAAGTGAGGAACGCTCTACAATCTTGCTCCTGGCACTACTCTTTCCAGAAGATATTCCGGAGAGTGCTTACTACTCTTCTGTCTACCAAATCAAAGACGATACCCTTGTGCACCACACCGGCGCTTTCCAGATGCTTTGGCCAACCTTGACCATGCCAGAGACCCTCTCCCCCAAACTAGAAAGACATTACCAAGACTATGTGGATCGATCACTTGAGTTCTCGTATACAGAGACTATTCCAGGCTTTTTATCCGCCAGCTTTATCAATGAAACTGGCACCTACGATCCAGGTCAAGGGATCAATGCGATCAGTTTTGATGAAAGCACTCGAGAAGATGTTGCCTCTATCTATACAGTCGGTGCCGCTTATCCCTTCAGACCCACTGCAGTGAATGAATTTCTTGAATGGATTTGGGACTTCTATACAGCAGCAGGCCATGAAATGCTGAATGAAGCCAGCGGGCTCTGGGAAGGCTTTAATACGACCTCAAATAAGACCATTAAAATACAAGTCTCTGCAAATATCAGCACGTTTATCCTCGGGATTATAAACCAAGGGCCTGAGCATATGCTTCGTTTCCTGCACAATCAAATGGGAATGAGCCAAGACCTGGTAAAACAAGCAATCCAACGCCATCCCTTAGCCCATCGCACCGCATATGCCTCATCCGAGGACTACACTTACTTTAATCCTCCACCCTGGGAGCCGGATGCCTCACACTTCGCGTGTTATGCGGTCGATGGCAATTTATTGACCTGGTGGAGTTCGCGACCTGACCCCAATGACAGCATCGCTGATAATCAACACTTAAGCATCTACTATGAAACTCCGCTACACTTTGATGAGTTGCTCCTCTTCTGGCAAACTGTGGCGATCTATACAATCGAAGTCTCTAATGACGGAGATACATGGACCCCTATATTTGAATTCCCTGCAGATACAAACCTTAGCACCGAGCATTTTCTGAATGCTGATGACAATCTGGTCATTCAGCATAAATTACATTTTCCCACAGTCATTACGGCTCGCTATATTCGCATCCAATGCATGGATCGAGCGACTCAGTGGGGCTATTCCCTTTGGGAAATCGTTCCTCAACTATCGATTCAAAGTTGGCGTGCTCAATACTTCTCAGCAGCAGACCTGGATAATCCGAGTCATGAGCTTGACCTATGGGGCAACACCGCAGACCCCGATGCCGACAACGTGGTCAACCTACTCGAGTACAGCTTCGGTACCGATCCACTTCAGGCTGAACACGATATTTTACCCCGCCTAACTATCGTTACAGATTTAGAAGATGATTACCTGGCGATTGAGTATCAACAAACAATACGCTTCGATCCAGTGAATATAAGAGCCGAAGTAAGTGCGGATCTGAACAGTCCATGGAATTATAATGGGGATGGGTCCGGAACCATTTGGACCGCTCCTGCCGGCCTTGCTAAACCGAATGGAGATGGCAGCACCGAGACAATTATCATCCGCAGCCTTGAGCCGATTCAAGCGGCTAGAAAACAATTCATTAGACTTCATGTCGCTCAACCTTGAGCAGACTGAGTCACTCATTACACTAGGTCAATTTGCTGTTGAGTTGTCGGATAAATTGCCCAAGCCAAAAGAATACAATCCATCCGTAAAAATAGCTTTACACAACATACAACAGTCAATGTTTGATGCATGACATGCGTCCAAAATATTTATGCTGTGTACTGTGTTGTGTCGGTTTGCTGCTGGTCGTTGCGGCGTCGGCCAAGCGCCCAGGTGGTTGGCGAGTCGAACACCTGCCCGGTTCGGCCCGGCTGTCGGTGGAATCGATTCGCACACTCGTATTGCCGACGGATGCCGGCCCGGCCTTGTCGGCGGCGGCTGAGGATTTGCGTCAGCTATTTGCTATGTGTTATGGCATTAGTCTAACGATTCTGGAGGATGATGGGAGTCGTCCAAAACATGCGATTTATCTGGATGACTCGGGTGTCGTGCATGCACGTATATCGAATGATGGATTTTTTATTCACCGGCAGCGGACCTGTGTCTATATTGCTGGCGATGGCGAGAGCGGGGTGGTAAATGGAGTGTATGCCATGTGCGCCAAACTGCTCGGTGCGCGTTGGTACTGGGCGGGGGAATTGGGTCTGGAACTGGTCGAACCAGCCGCAACGA
>CAXQRK010000085.1:0-26766 GCA_964226535.1 Polaribacter sp. | reverse complement strand
CACTCTTTCCCTACACGACGCTCTTCCGATCTCCATCATCCCGAACCCCTGCGATACCATGCCTACGATAAAAGATCTCCTGGCCGATCATAGAGATAAAAAGCTCAACAGTTCTTCAACCAAGCTCAATCGCACGTTCGCGTACGATCTGGATGCAGATAAAGTCTATGACCTCGGCAATCACACCAAAATCAAGCTTGGCGGAGAAGCCGGTGCGAATGTTTTGTTGATCAACGAATCGAATGAAGCCGACGCTGCACTGGATACCGAACGCGTGTTTAATCTACCCCATCAAGAGGATGCAGATGGATTCGAATTCCTGACCTTCACCCCACTGATCGAATTTGATACAGATGCTGCCTGGCTGCGCTACCAACTATTTGCAAAGGCCACTGTGGGGGTCGGCGTAAACCATTCATCGATCGGCGTTTCATTGGACGCAAATGCTGAAATTTCAGCCACGTATTATCAAAAACATGCCACTGTTAATGCCGATGGCAAAGCGGTCACGATCAAAGACGCACTCATCCAAGACGTCCTTTCCGTACCGAATGTATTTGAAAAAAATGCCGTTATCAATCGCATGACAATGGGAGATGCATTGAGTTTACGCATAGCCGGTGGTTTGACACTCGGCGTGGAGATAAACTTGTCGGACCTATTGAGCGGAGCCGTCGCCGCGTCGGGTGTATTCAGCGGCTTGATTGGTGTCAAATACAGTGCCGGAACAAACTTTAATGCAAGCGCAACGGTCACGGATGAATTTATTCTAATCATTGCCAAATCAGCCCCGAACCGGTTCGACGTGGCGTATCGCAAAACCGAATCAAAAAGTTTAAGTGCTGGTATCGAACTTGGGATCAAAGCGGATCTGGATCCGACCAACTTGAAAACACTCGCCAATGAAGCGCTGGCCAACGTCGCTGAAATAGCCACGCCCAACATCCAAAAATTAATCGATGAATTAAATGTCATCATTGCCAATGGTCAGGAAAAAATTACCGATAAAATCGAGCAAACATTGAGCACAACCAGTAACAAAGCATTGCAGAAGCTGTTGCCCAAACTGGCCAATGCGCCCTTTGAAACGCTTGAAGATATATTCGGCCAGCCGGACGCATTTATTTTGGATCAGGTCGAAAAACTACAGGAAGCGCTCAGTGAATCGATTGACAAACTGTTTGAATCACTGCGCAGCAAGGGGAAAAAGACTCTGGAACTTGCGCTTGGACAGGAATATAGCCGGATTCGTGCGGATCGCGATATCATACGCTTCAACTGCGATCAGGCCACTTTACAGAAACTACGCACCTCACTGGTCCGAATGGATTTAAACAAGGCGCTGAGTGCGATTCGAAAAGCGCAAGCGTCTAACAGCAACAACATCCAATTGCTCAACTATCTCAGGGAGCAATCACTGATCAAGCAACGTGGGTTTAGTATCGGATTCTCCTTGTTCGGGTGGAACCTGAAAACCTCCCGCAAAACCCGCTTCAGCCAAAACATTCTGCGGGATCTGAGTGTTCGACCCCCTGAAGTCGTACCGGTGCTACGCGTCGCACTCGAAACAACGCGTACCGGCGAACAACTTTATACACGTCAACGGGAACTCTATTCAGTCAGTTTTACAGCGCACTCCAGGGACAATGCTCTGGCCAAGTCCGGCCCGACCACCGATGAGTTAGAGTACAGTTTGGGAGCGGCGGCAGCGTATGAAGCCAAATCAATCCATAAAGCCGCTGATTTGCATGAATTTCTGGACACCGGAATCATTTACGGTGCGCTTGCTGGGATTGATGTGAGCGAAGCGGCTGACGAACTCTACAATCAGATCAAAGCCACGATAAAGCCGAATACCAAAGTAAGCATCCGTACCGGAATCAGTGTCAATGGTGAGCTGTCTCGGCAGGTGATCGCTCGCATGGCGACACACGACTTAGATCTATTGGCAGCTTCATGCGCTGTCGCGATGTCCTGGTTCAAGCATTTCCAAGCGCGGCAAAACGTTGAACTGAGAAAACAATCTTATGCGCCGATTTTCCGTAAATATATTTCCAGCCCGCATCATTCCAATCCGATGTGGCGCAGCATTCTGGAAGACCAACTCACCGCTCTGGACAGTCAATTAGCCAGGTTTGAAAAGAATTACGCAAATGGATCCAACAATCCATCGCCCTACAAAGGCGCTCATATGGATTATTTCCTGGGAACCATTACTCAATTCAGGGGAAGTGTGAATACCGGCGAACTTGGACTACGTAAAAACAGCTTTCTAAGGCAAGACATCATCGACATGGCACAGGCCGCACAAATACTCTCGGACAGCTGGACCAGAGGCAGTTCATACAAACTATTGAAACAAAAATTTCATCAGAAAATGTTAGGCCTGTGGGGAAATGAATTCAGCGGTCGCTTTTTCGGCGCTTATCTCAACTTTTTGGTTGCAGATTTGGGGCAATCGGCCAATTCAGCTGAATGTGAACGGTTATTTCGAGTCTCGTTTACTAATAAAAAAAATAAATTAGATGCGATTGATTTGGTCACTGCTCAGTGATTAGTCACGAATGCAACCGCATCAGCTGCCGGCAGTACTGCGTTTGCAGCGAATATCGGCAAAGGCACGGTCCTGCTGGATTTTGATTTCGCCCAGGCGTGTCAGTTCAAGCACGGCTAGAAAGGTAGCAACGATGGTCGTGATCGTGGTGGTCGATTCAAACAATTCCGAAAAGAGGAAATCAGGCTTATTTTGAAACCGCCGCAAGATAAACTCCATGCGATCGGCCACGGTAACCTGTTCGGCATGAATCTCGCCGCTGCTCATCCGTTCGGCAAGTCGACGCAGCACTTGATTGAATGTATTCCATAGATCCACCCGTTCAATCGGCTTGAGTGGGCGCTCAAGCGCTTTCACGGCTGCTTGAGGACCGATGCGGGCGATCAAATCGTTGCTTTTAAAGATGAGTGCTTCGATCCCTTCGGCAGCTTGTTTGAACTGTTTATATTCAAGCAATTGTTGCACCAACTCCCAGCGCGGGTCGAGACCCTCTTCTTCGACCGCCTGATCCTGACTTTGATCTTGTTGCGGTAGCAGCATACGACTCTTGATGTACATCAGCGTTGCGGCCATGACAAAAAATTCACCCGCAATTTCGAGGTCGAGAGTCTCCATGGAATTAAGGACCTCAATATATTGTCGAGTGACATGCTCAATCGGGATATCGTAAATATCGACTTCATTGCGCCGGATCAGGTAGAGCAGTAAGTCTAGTGGCCCCTCGAATACCGGTAGGCGAATAGCAAAGTCATTGCAGGGGGCGAGTGCGTCGTCCATTGGAATCAATGCTCACAAGTCGGTGAGTTCCAGGCGCAGGTTGAATTCGACATCACTTTCGCGCCCGGCATCCTGACGAAAGGTGAGCGCATACATAAGGACCCAGGTGTGGTTGATCCGAGTATTGATGCCTAGTTCGGTTTTGGTGAATTGGCCACTTTCGGCATCATAGCGTATGTCCGCCAAAACGGAGTGACGCTCGTTTATACGACAGATGAAATCAATACGATATTGATCGATCCGATCATGCAAAAAGTCGGTGGAAAGCCCAATTTCCCAAATTTCACCACTGCGTATCGAAGTACGCGTGCGCAGTTCTTCAAGCGTCATGCTCTCGGTTTTAAAACGGCTGGCCATATCAAACTTGAGCCAAGGAGCCGGCTTCAGGATCAGTTCAACCCATGTGGCATGAAAGGTATCTTGATCGTCACCGTCATAGCGGGTGTTTTTTTCGAATAAAATATCTTGATTGAAATTCAACGCAGCCATGGTACGGGAGCCGTAATCAGTTGCTCGGGTTTGAAACAAATTTTCGACCCCTAGACGGGTCAGATGTGTTTCGGCAATCGCATCTACGTTGCTTAAATCGCTGAGGTTGAGCAAGGGACGGTTTAAGTCGAACGCGGTACGATCAATTGCGGCGATTTCATTGGTGGAATCTGGATCGGAATAATATCGGTAGCGCAGTACCGGGCGTAGTAAATGGCGCAGACCATCAATCCCCCAGGTCCGATTTAAGGTCGGGTAGCTAGCGTAGGCGCGTGCTTCGAGATCAAATCCGAGCTCATAAATTGCGCGGCTGAATGAATCGTCCTTGAGTTTGGCTTCAGACAAATTGGGGTCGAAAGGTGCATTATAAATGCCCAGTGCGAGCGGATCCATCGCTTGATTTTCATATTGAGTGAGCCGGGCACCCGCGAGCGGCGTCAGGGTCAACCAATCCGCCAACCCAATTGGACGCTCGATGCGGTAGTTAAAATCAAAGCGGTCGGCCTCACTGTCTTCACGGATAGGGATGTTGGGGTCTACGGCCCCGAAATCTTCACGCAGGCGCGCATAGCTGGCCGACAGGCGGTGGTAGGCCCCGGTTTTTAAAATTGGCACGGGGAGCAGATCAAAGCGCAGTTCCGGCAAGCGCTCTTGAACCAGTTGAAAATCATTCGGCCGGAAACGCCCAAAGGCAGATACAAAATAGTTATCACCGGCATAAACCGCTTCGGCAAAAGAGTCGGGTTGTTGGTTGTCTTTGAAATAATCATCACGAAAATCACGTGTCACTGCCGAATCCGACCAATAACTGGCGGATGCGGTCATCGTCATACGCTCGCCAATATGGTGCTGGTGACGCCATTCTATGAATCCGCGGTCGGCATCAATCGGTTCATTGTATAGCCCGGGATCTGGATCGTCTTGATCATTGATGTAGCCGGCACTGAGAGCACCTGTAATCGTCTGAGTGGTGCTATTGTAAGAGTATTGTGCGGCAGGGCCTACGAGCGCACCACGTTTGCTGTACAAGTCAAGGTTGGCACCGGCGCGCAACCAAGAATTGACCGGTAGCAAAGTGGTGGTTTGCAGGTATGTGCCCAATTCATTATCAGAGCCCACATTCACATCTAATACATACGGAATATCGTTTATGTAATAGGTGTAACTCGGCAGCTTGACGAGTGGAATCGTGCCAATTTTAAAGGTTGGCGATTTGATTGACAAGGCACCGCCATCCGGCGCATCGGTAAATTCGATCTGCTCAGATATGAAGGCCGGAGTGAGGGGACCGGGGTTGCCGTAGTAGATCGTCGCTCCTTGAAGAGTCGTATGTGCTGTTGTGCCGCCGGCATTGACACCGGAAATATAGATCGGCCATTGACCGGTGCGTAAGGTATTGACCGCAAACACACCATCTGTCGTATCATAACTGAGCCGATCGGCAATCAAACGATAACCGTCTTTGGAGATTGCAACCGACCCGAGCGCATCCGCAAGTGAATATTCCTGATAGTAGGTAATACGGTCTGCACTTAGACGCGAGTCTTGAAAGTCCAATCGGGCATCCCCACGCGCAATTAAACGCTGTGCGGCTTCATCAAACTCTAGAGGCTCGATTGAACTGAGCTCAGGCAAGGCCGCAGACAGCGGCAGCTTGGCAATCCATACAAAAATAAAAAATAACCGGACAATTAGTGACACGGGATGAAACTATGAGTACGGTATTTCAGGTGGACAAGCCTTTTATCATATCAGTAATGATCCGAATATTATGCGGGATTCGGACTCCCATAATAGCACCGAAGCGCTTCCTGCATCGTATTTTCAATGTCAACATACTGGCTAGCCTGCCGTGTGGTAGACTCTGATCTGTGTCTTTGCGCTTCCGGTCGAATTGCTGGCTTGCATCGTGAGGCAAGCCACTCAAGCTGATTAAAAATGCCCGAACCAGATCGCGAATTCGTCCACTTACACGTTCATACCGACCACAGCCTGCTAGATGGATGCTCGCGAGCTGACCACCTCTGCGCACGCGCAGCTGAACTGGGAATGAAAGCCCTGTCGATCACTGATCACGGGGTATTATACGGCCTGACCAGCTTTTTCAAACAAGCGGAGAAGCATCAAATCAAGCCCCTACTCGGCTGCGAGATTTACCTCGTTTACGAACATGAGTTGGCTACCATCAATGAACTGCGTGCCAAGCAAAAGTCCTACCATATGGGCCTGCTCGCACGTAACTTCACCGGGTATCAAAATCTCTGCAAGATTGTGTCCAAAGCGCACACTCAGGGCTTTTATCGCAATCCGCGCACCGACATGAATACCCTTGCCACACACAGCGAAGGGCTGATCGGGTTTTCTGGCTGTCTGGCTGCGGTCATCCCCCAATATTTGCTCAAAGGCGAATACCAGCATGCCCGCGATGCAGCCGCCCGATTCATCGAACTGTTCGGCAAAGAGTATTTCATCATTGAACTGATGGATCACGGCATCGACGCGCAGCGGCAGATCATTCCCGACTTGCTCAAAATTGCTGCTGAATTTGACCTCAAGGTGGTTGCCACCAACGATGTACATTATGTCAACCGCAACGACTGGGAGCCTCACGATTCCCTGCTCTGCATCCAAACTGGGGCCAAAGTTCGCGATGAAAAGCGGATGCGCTACGACTCGCATCAGTTCTACCTCAAATCGCGCGAAGAGATGGATCTGGCGTTCAAAGAAATCCCTGAAGCCGTCACCAATACCTCGGCGGTGGCTGAGATGTGTGAGGTCAAACTGCCCTTTAATCAAAACCATTATCCAGTCTATGAACGCCCGATTGAAATTAAATCCGGCAATGATCATACCAACTTCGAGCGCGTGCTCGATATTTATGTCACCGAAAAAAATGTCATTCTCACCCGCGATGGGCATCCACCCATCGAGTTGAGCGAGGCTGAACGAACCCAGCACAAAGCCAATGGGCTGTATCTATTTGAACTCTGCAAGCAAGGGCTGTACGAGCGCTACGGCACCAATTACGACGCTTGTCGTGCCGACTGGCAACATGCCAGCGCCAGCGACAAGCGCTACTGCGAGCAACTTGAATACGAACTCGCCATCATTACCGGCACCGGTTTCGTCGATTACTTTCTGATCGTTTGGGACTTCATTCACTGGGCCCGCGAACACGGCATTCCGGTCGGCCCCGGCCGTGGTTCGGGAGCTGGCTGCATCGTCGCATACGTATTGAAAATCACCGATATTGATCCGCTGAGGTTCGGGCTGCTATTTGAGCGCATGCTCAACTTGGAACGGGTCTCGCCGCCCGATTTCGACGTGGATTTCTGTATGCGCCGCCGCGATGAGGTGGTCAACTACGTGCGCGACAAATACGGCAAAGACCGAGTGGCAAATATTATTACCTTCGGCACCTTCGGTGCGAAAATGATTGTCCGTGACCTCGCTCGCGTGAACGACCTCGAATTCGCCGAATCCAACAAGATCGCGAAAATGATCCCCGACGAACTCAACATCACGCTAGATGAATCGGTGCGTAAATCACCCGAGCTAGCTGCTGAGCTGAGGCAGAATCCAGTGGCCAAAGTCATCATTGAGCAAGGGCGCGTGATCGAAGGGATGATCCGCAATACTGGGAAACATGCCTGTGGCGTGATCATCGCCGACCAGGACATTACTAATTTAATCCCGGTCACCCTTCAGGAAGGCGACCTCACCACGCAATATCCGAAGGGCCCCAGCGAGGATCTCGGCCTGCTGAAAATGGATTTTCTAGGTCTCAAAACCCTAACCGTGATCGATGATGCGCAGATCCATGTGCGCCGCACCCGGGCAATGCCTGGGTTCAACATTGAACAGGTGCCACTAGATGATCAGGCCACCTTCGACTTATTGAACAGTGGTCAAACCACCGCCGTGTTTCAATTGGAATCCGGCGGCATGCAGCAGCTCTGTCGCCAAATCGGCCTGAGTTCGTTCGAAGAAATTATCGCATTGATCGCGCTCTATCGCCCCGGCCCGATGCAGTTCATCCCACAATTCATTGAGGGTAAAAAAGATCCGTCCACAGTACAAGTTCCGCACCCGCTGCTCAAAGAACTCGTACAAGAAACCTACGGCGTTCTAGTGTATCAGGAACAAGTCATGCAAGCCGCACAGATCATTGCAGGCTACACACTCGGCGGCGCGGATATTCTTCGTCGCGCCATGGGCAAAAAGATTCAAGCGGAAATGAATGCACAGAAGCAGGTGTTCATTGACGGTGCCCGCAAGACCAACCATATCGACACGAAAACGGCGACCGCCATCTTTGCGCTATTGGAAAAATTCGCCCAATATGGCTTCAACAAATCACACTCGGCAGCCTATGCCATGCTCAGCTATCGCACCGCATATTTAAAAGCTAATTACCCGATCGAATTTATGGCTGCCGTACTCAGCTCCGAGCAAGGCAATGCGGATAAAATCTCTAACTTACTGGCCGAATGTACCGCGCTCAACCTGCCGGTGCTCAGCCCCGACATAAACCAATCCGGTGCTACTTTTACACCTGTGGTTGAAGGCGAGTCCGGCAGTATTCGCTTCGGCATGGCTGCGATTAAAAATGTTGGTGAAGGCGCCGCAAACGTGATTATCGACGAACGCAACGTCAACGGCCCTTACCACAACTTCAACGACTTCATCATACGCCACGCGGACAAAGCAATCAACCGACGCGTGATTGAGGCATTGATCAAGACGGGTGGCTTCGATTCCCTCGGCGAAGACCGTGCCATCCTGCTCGACAGCCTTGACTCCGCCCTGGCCGAAGCTGAAAGCACCCGCCGCGACCGGGAGGCGGGACAAAGCTCACTGTTTGAACTGATGGAGATGGACAGCGATACCGATGCCGACCAAGGCGCCTCCCCCAAGCAGGTGCGCCACATGCCGACCACGGAAAAACTGCGTTACGAGAAAGAACTGCTCGGGTTTTACATCTCCGGCCACCCGATGGACGCCTTTGCGGGCATCGACCGTGCAATCGACACCTTTACCTGTCCAGATGATCTAGTCCATTTCGACGATCGCACGACCTTTCGTCTCGGCGGCATCATCAGTCACCTACAAATTAAATACACTCGCAAAGACAGCCGCCAAATGGCGGTGTTCACACTCGCCACCGCCACGCATAGCTACGAGATGATTATGTTTCCTGAGCCCTATGCGAAAAATGGCGCACGCCTGGAGGACGGCAAGCTCGCCCTCATTCACGGTCAAATTAACCGCCGCAACGGGGAAATGAGCCTCACCGCCCATGAAGTGTTCGACCTGGAGCAATCCATCCCACGCATTGTACAACGGATCCAATTTATTCTGCACCCGCACGAAACTCACGCCACCGACTTTATCAATACCTGTCGTATGATGATCGATCAAGCATACGGCTCCACCCGAGTCAATTTAAGCTTCTTGATCGACCGTCAAATTGTTGAGGCCGAGACCGCACAATCCCTCACTTTCTCAATTACTCGCAGCAACTACAAAACCCTATGCCACCACCCAGCTCTCGCCGGTGTGCGGATCGAATCGATTCCGGTGCAGGCAATCAATGATCGGCGTCCATGGGAGCAGGCTCATCGGGCTTGACTGAGCTGCGCGGCGTTGAACAAAGATTGCCTCGACTCAAACCAGTCCACACACCATATAAAAAAACGGTTATGGAACTGAAAATGCTCACAACATTTAACCTCGGGATCATCGTGCTGTTTTTCGGTAAATTCTTGAATGCTCGGATCCCATTATTGCGACGTTATAACATTCCAGAACCGGTTAGTAGCGGACTGCTAATCTGCTGTATTACATTCGCCCTCTATCTCTGCACCGGCATTGAACTTTCCTTCGATCTGCATGCCCGCGATGTGCTGTTGATTTACTTTTTTGCTGGAATCGGGCTGAATGCTGACCTGCGTTCCTTGCTGTCGGGAGGCATCCCACTGGTCATTTTGCTGGCGGCCACGATTGTATTTATGTTCCTGCAAAATATGGCTGGTGTTGGAGTGGCCTCACTATTTGGCCTAGACGCTGCTGTCGGCGTGCTCGGCGGCACCACCTCCCTCATCGGTGGACATGGAACAGCAATCGCCTGGACGCCGGTCTATACAAGCCAATATGGAATCAGCAATGCCGGTGAAATTGGCATCGCTTGCGCCACCTTCGGACTCGTTCTGGCCGCTCTAATGGGTGGCCCGATCGCCAATATCCTGATTAAACGTCACCATTTAGAGCCGGCTACCTGCGCGCAACCGGACGTTGGTATAACCCATGACAACGAGCATGCTGAGGTCGACATGTATTCGATTTTGAGCGCCTGGCTGATCCTCAATCTATGCCTGACCTTGGGGGTTGCCATCCAAACCGGCCTCAGCAATCTGGGCCTGGACCTGCCCCACTTCGTCTGTTGCCTGTTCGGTGGCATCCTGCTAACCAATACCGTGCCACGGTTATTGCCGAAGCTCAGCTGGCCATCGGGATCACCCGCGCTAGCCCTGATCTCTGACCTCTGTCTGGGCATGTTTCTCGCCATGTCCTTGATGAGCTTACAACTCTGGACCTTAATTGATCTGGCGGGCCCAATCATCGCCATCCTTAGCGTTCAATTCATGCTTGCATTTGGCTTTGCCCTGTTTGTGGTGTTTCGCCTGATGGGCCGCGATTATGAAGCCGCTGTCATTTGCTCAGGCTTCGGCGGGATTTCCCTGGGGTCCACGCCCACTGCGCTGGCCAATATGACGGCCGTTTCGAAGCGCTATGGTGCCGCACACAAAGCATTCATCATTGTACCACTCGTATGTGGTTTTTTCGTCGATATTGCCAACGCCCTGATTATCCAAACATTTCTGAATTGGTTTGCTTAATTTTATCAGTGCATTATAGTTATTATTATTTACTGGGTATCGAAAGCGCTCCCATTTATTTAATCCCCATTTAACCCCCCTAAGTCCTTTGAATCGCATGAAGCATCCAATCCACACGGTTTCACTATTCACAGTGCTGACCTGCTCAGTACTCGCCCTGACTGGTTGCGAGACCTCCCGCCAGGGCAGTAAGACCTACACGCGCGGCCAGGCCCAACAACAAATGAATATCTACACTGGCACACTCTTGAATGTCGCGGCAGTCACGATTGAACCGGAACAAACCGGTGGCGGTTCAGCGGTCGGAGGGGTGGCCGGTGGTATCGCAGGATCCACCATCGGCAGTGGACGCGGCAGCACACTCGCAGCACTGGGTGGAGCGCTGGCCGGGGCGGCAGTTGGGGCCAAAGCCGAACAAAATATGCGCACGGTTGCCGGACACGAACTTGAAGTTGAACTTGATGATGGCCGCATTGTATTGATCGTACAAGAGGCCGATGATGTGTTTCACGTCGGCGACCGCGTGCGTGTTGTCGTCGATAGCAAAGGGGTGAGTCGAGTGCGTCAGTAGTATGGATACAGTACATCATTTCCGATCACAGGAAACGCGTACACTGATCCCTACTGCATGAAGTGGAGTTTACAGAGGCCTGCTCACAAATCTAAATTTCGTGTGGACTAGAACCGGTTGAACCTAAGAAAGCATAAAACTAGTGCCCATGCATACGACTTGTCGCTTGCACACTTTAGCGAGGCCACCGCTCATCTAGCACTACGGTGACTTTACAAGGCTCCCCGATCACTCAACTGAGTTATGCGTCTTTAGGCTCTGCCGTCGGTGGTATTTCTGAACTTGGGCTTGCAGCATCGCCGTCGATTACTTCTGCAGAGGAGGCATCATTGTTGTCAACCGAATCTGCCGCTGTAGTTTTGCGGTCTGTCGGTGCTTCAGTGGCCTCAGCAGTATCAGTGTCGGTAACCGTTGCTTCGACGGCTTTGGCGTCTGCTGCTTCGTCCGCAGCTTCAGTAAGCGCCACTTCAGAGGCTTCGCCAGCGACCACTTCAGAGGCTTCTTGAGCAGCAGGCAGTGTGGCAGCTTCATCAACTGAGGCTTGAACTGATTTGTTTGCTTTCTTGTTTGGTCGTTTGGAATAACCTTCGTCCTGAGCATCAATCAATTCAATTAACGCCATCTCAGCAGCATCGCCGATACGCTGGCCAAGTTTATAAATCCGCGTGTAACCACCGTTGCGCTCGATAAACTCAGTAACGCGCTCATCAAATAGTTGGGCAACTGCCTGCTTGTCGCGCACACGAGATATTGCCAAACGCCGAAAATGCAACTTGCGTGCGGCATCATTGGCAGTCTCGGCTTTTTTTGCCAAAGTGATCACTTTTTCGATAAAGGGACGCAGCGCTTTAGCCTTGGCTAATGTGGTTTGGATGCGCCCGTGAGTAATCAGTGCAACCGAAAGGTTGCCTAGCATAGCGGAACGGTGCGGTCCGGTAACTCCGAGTTTATGTCTTCTTTTGCTGTGACGCATGATTCAAATGACTTGTGCCTAAACGGCGGGATTAAATCTCAGTGACTTTCTCGAGGAGACGCTCGTCGATTTTCATCCCTAAAGAAAGACCCAGCTGCTCCAGCTTGTCTTTGATCTCATTTAAGGATTTCTTACCGAAATTACGATACTTAAGCATTTCTTGCTCCGACTTCATCGCGAGCTCACCAACTGTAATAATGTTTGCATTATTCAGGCAATTCGCCGCACGAACGGACAGTTCAATTTCATTCACACTCATGTTAAGCAGCTTACGCAAACGATTCTGTTCTTCGCTGATTTCCTTGCTTTCACTTTGGAACTCAATGTCTTCTTGCGAGACTTCATCGAACACGTCCATGTGATGCTTAATAATTGCAGCACTCTGCTTGAGCGCATCGTCGGGACTGATGCGGCCGTCAGTGGTGATCTCTAAGATTAACTTATCGTAGTCCATTTCCTGTCCGACACGTGTGTTTTCGACTGAATATTTAACCAACCGAACCGGGCTGAAAAGAGAATCCACTGCAATCACACCGATTGGCTGGTCTTCTTTTTTATTATCTTCACCCGCACAATAACCACGCCCGACACGTACTTCAAGCTCAGCTAAAAAGCGCTGAGGCTTGTCGAGGGTACAAATTAATTGCTCGGGATTCACAACTTTAAAATTTGCATCTAATTGAATGTCTGCCGCAGTGACAGGACCTTCACGATTTACATCAATGATCAAATTTGCAGATTCACGAGTATTCGAAACGAAGAGCACTTTTTTCAGATTCAGCACAATATCGGTAACGTCTTCAACGACACCCGCGACGCTCTGAAACTCATGCTGCACCCCATCGATTTTAATCGATGAGATAGCAGCACCTTCGATGGAACTGAGCAGCACACGACGGAGAGAGTTCCCGATCGTGTGGCCGTAACCGGATTCAAACGGCTCAGCTTTAAAGATGGCAAAAGTATCGGATGCTGTGTCCTCAACTTTAACTAACCGGTTTGGAAGTTCAAATTTTCCTAAGCGCTTTGGCATGATATGCTTTGTGTTAACGGATTATACAATAAATTACTCTTATCTGGCAAAAAGGGTCGCGACTTGAACACAACTCATCGACTGTAAAACTCAACAATCAATTGCACGTTGATACTGTTCTCAGTTTCCTCGATGGAGGGAAGACGGTTGATCGTCGCTTTCAGTGCGTCTGCATTGAGTGTGAGCCACTCTGGGACTGTACGCCCCTGGCTTTCCTCCATGCTGCGAGTTGCCAATTGACGCGATGAAGTGCGCTCGCGCACTTCGATTTCATCGCCTTCTTTAACGATGAAACTGGCAATGTCTGTCTTGTGGCCATTCACCCGGACGTGACCATGACTCACCAATTGACGCGCGCCAGCGCGTGACTTAGCAAAGCCGAGGCGATAGACCACACTATCTAAACGGGTCTCAAGCATACGAAGGAAAATTTCACCAGTCACACCACGGGTGTTTTTGGCTTTCTCAAAAGTCAAACGAAATTGTTTCTCCGTCATACCATACATGAAGCGAAGCTTTTGCTTTTCATTCAGGCCGATAGCGTATTCGCTGGCTTTACGTCGTAGCCGAGGTCCGTGTTGACCAGGCGGGTGTGGTTTGCGCTCAAAGGCTTTGGTCGGCGCAAACAGAGCCTGACCGAAACGACGGTTTATGCGAGTGGTGGGTCCGGTGTAACGGGACATAATTGGTTTCCTTTGGTTATCTGCTAACTAGGCGATAAGTATCTACATGGCAGATGCATGTTAGACACGACGACGTTTTGGAGCACGGCAACCGTTATGCGGAACCGGTGTCACATCAATGATATCGGTGACGACCATGCCCAGAGATTGCAGTGCGCGCACAGCTGAATCACGCCCCATGCCAGGACCGTTCAACTTAACAATGACTTCCTTCATGCCGTGCGAGATAGCCACACGACCCGCATCCTGCGTTACCACTTGTGCGGCATATGCAGTGGACTTGCGCGAGCCACGAAAATTACATTTGCCAGCGCTGGACCAGGAAATTACATTACCACGTGTGTCGCTAAAGGTAACCTTGGTATTATTGAACGTTGCAAGCACGTTCACAATACCACTGGTAATATTCTTACTGCCTTTGGCACGCCGGATCTTTACACCATCTAGATCACTTTTAAGCAGGTCCTCGGCGGTTTCTTGCTTTTTGACAGGTGCATCGCTGCGGTTGACTGTATCGACAGCGACTTCTTCGTCTTCTACGGGTTTGCTTGCTTCTTCGCTCATGGGAAAATTTTGATTATTTACTTACGAACTGGCTTGACCGCACCCTTACGTGTGCGGGCATTCGTTTTGGTACGTTGACCACGGACGGGCAGTCCGCGCATATGACGGATACCACGAATACTGCGGATCGCCGAGAGGCGTTTTAAATTGGCCGTGCGCTCGCGACGCAGATCACCTTCGACGATGTATTGTTTCTCCGCAATTAAAGAGGCCAACTTATTGAGTTCTTCTTCACTCAAATCACCGGCACGGCGATCTGCATCGAAACCAGACGCGGCGACAATTGTCTTCGCACGTGTGGGTCCGATGCCATAGATGTAACGAAGCGAATATTCTAGCTTCTTATTTGCAGGGATGTCGACTCCAAGTATACGTGGCATAGTAAAAAATAGTGTGAAATCTGCGTAGTTGCAGAAAAAAAAGAAAGACAATAGCAGATAAATTCAGTTTGAAAAGTTATTTTTTAGGAATTGTTAAGATTTCTGGATTGCTAGCAGTGATCAAGACGGTTTGTTCAAAGTGGGCGGATGGTTTACGGTCACGAGTCACAGCAGTCCAGCCATCCTCAAGAATCTCAATGGCCGGGCCACCAAGATTGACCATGGGCTCAATTGCGAGGGCCATACCGGGCTTAAGCAATGCACCACTACCTCGACGACCGTAATTGGGAATCTGTGGTTCTTCATGCATCGAAGTACCCACTCCGTGCCCAACAAAATCGCGAACGATACCATAGTTGTGGCGCTTGATAAAGCGCTGCACAGCATTTGAAATATCACCGACCCGGTTACCGCAACGTGCAAAGCCAATCGCATAGTTTAAGGCCCCGCGCGTGGCATCAATTAAAGCCTGGTGCTCATCGGCGACCGGCGCGATTGACACCGTGCTGGCATTATCACCAATGAATCCACGGTAACGCACCACTACATCAATGGAAACCAAATCTCCACTCTGAATGATACGACGCATCCGACCGATCCCGTGTACAATTTCTTCATTAACTGAAATACAGGTGTAGGCCGGAAAAACGCGCCTGCCATCGCTATAATTGTAGCAAGCACTTTCAGCTCCGAGTGCCTCGATCGCCCGGCGGCCTAATTGATCGAGGTCGTAGGTCGTCATTCCCTCACATACAGCATCAACCAATTGCTTCAATACAGTGGCAGCAATCTGACAGGCTTCACGAATCGATTGGATGTCTTCGTCGGAACGAATCGGCTTCATCGGATGATAGAGAGAATATAATTCAAAGAACAGAAAATTAAATACACTGGTGCCGCTCATGAACTTAAGGCGATCATCAGTCAATGCCGACACGCATCTAAGCCCTCATATTAAGCAGCCAGGAAATGATGCCCAGCACAAACAGTGCAATTGCGATGAATAACAATGGGCGCCATACAGTCCAAAAATCCTGTAATCCAGCTGAATCGAGTAATTGTTTATTGCGTGCCGCGGAACGACCGCGAATCTTGCCTTTTTTGAGAAAGCCATCATAATGGCGCTGCAGTAGAAACGTTTCAATCTGTCGCATCGTATCAAGCAACACTCCGACAGTAATCAGCATTCCGGTACCGCCGAAGAATACTGCGACCGAAAACGGTACATTGTAAGTAAACAGCAAAATGTCGGGAAACAAGGCAATCACGGTTAGAGACAAGGCACCGAACAAAGTGAGGCGTGTCATGACATGATCCAGAAATTTGGCGGTTGGCTCACCAGGGCGAACACCAGGAATGTAGCCACCGTTTTTCTTCAAATCATCAGCGATTTGAACGGGCTTGAACATCATTGAAACCCAAAAATAACTGAATACGAAAATCAAGCACCCAAATACCAGATAATAAGCGGTTTCGCCGCGCCCTAATGAATTGGCGATCTCGTTAAAAAAACGCATACCGGTGGCAGTGCCCAGATAACTGAGAATCTGGGTCGGAAACATCAGGATCGCAGAAGCAAAAATAACCGGCATCACACCCGCATAATTAACCTTCAAGGGCAGGAAGGAACTCTGTCCACCATAAACTTTGCGGCCGACCACACGCTTAGCATATTGAACCGGAACCTTGCGCTGTGCCTGCGTAATGGCAACCAAGCCGGCAGTGACTGCAAATAATAGAGCGAGCATTAAAACACCCTCCGGCACCCCCAAGGCTGCACTGTCAGATCCGACCGGAGCGACAAACATCTGATATGCCGATACCACTGCAGCAGGCAGCCCAGAAATTATACTAACAGTAATCAGCAAGGAGATGCCATTGCCAATGCCTTTTTCGGTAATTTGCTCCCCCAGCCAAACCATAATCATCGAACCGGCAGTCAAAAAAATCGTACCTGTGATTAAAAACTGTACCTGACTCGCAATCACGACTGGACCGTACTGCTCCGGACTAAAGCCCTGCCCGATGATACTGCCCGGATTGGTACTCAGGGCAATCAACAACAACAAGCCCTGAACCACACAAATACCGAGCGTCAAGTAGCGAGTGTATTGATTGATCTTCTGACGCCCCACATCTCCTTCCTGCTGCAAACGGGCAATCGTCGGAAAGACCGCGCCGACTAGCTGCATAATAATCGATGCGCTAATGTAAGGCATGATCCCCAATGCAAAAAGAGCTCCATTTAAAAGCGCTCCACCGGTAAACATGTTGTAGAGACCCACCAGACCACCGCTTGCCGAGGCCTGTTCCGCCATGAAATCGCGGATTGGAGCAATATTCATCCCAGGCAACGGAATATTCGCCCCAACACGCGCGATAAACAACAAGGACAGCGTGAAGAAAATCTTCTGGCGCAGTTCCGGTATCTTAAGGGAGTTTGTAAATGCGGAAAGCATCTGTGCTAGCTAACAACGAAACGATGAGCGAGGGCGATGCTTACGCTTGCCCAGCCTGCACCACTTCCGATTCAATAATCTGTCCACCAGCTGCTTCGATCTTGCGCCGAGCAGCATCAGAGACCTTGTCGAGCCTCACACTAAATGCTTTAGAGACCTCACCATCACCCAGCAGCTTAACTCCCTGACGATTATCACGAATCAAACCAGCCGCGATCAAAAGTTCACGTGACACCTGATCACCTTGAAGTTTTTCAAGCTGTCCAACGTTGACCAGTTGGTAACTTGTACGAAACTTGAAATTGTTAAATCCGCGCCGTGGAAGCTTACGATAGAGTGGCATCTGCCCCCCCTCGAACCCGACTGGAATGCCACCGCCGGAGCGGGCTTTCTGCCCCTTGTGTCCCTTACCGCATGTTTTACCGTGGCCACTGCCCTCACCACGTCCGAGACGCTTGGTGGGATGGGTGGCCCCTTCGATTGTTGGAATGTTGTCAAGATTCATAATACAGTTCCTCAGGTTTGCGATTCCGCGACTACGGTCTCGCTAAAACGAACATGTTTGATTTGCTCATTGGAACGAAGCTGTTGCAGGGCAGCCATGGTCGCCTTGACCATGGCAAGATGGTTGTTTGAGCCAAGCGATTTGGAAAGTACATTCTTGATCCCGACAGACTCAAGCACCGCGCGGCAACCACCACCGGCGATCACACCGGTTCCGTCGGATGCAGGGCGCAGGAGCACTTTGCCACCATCGGCTTCACCCAATACATGGTGGGGGATGGTATCGCCACGAAGTTTGATGGTTATGAGGTTCTTCTTAGCCTGCTCGGTGCCCTTACGAATCGCCTCAGGCACCTCCTTGGCTTTGCCATACCCCACCCCCACTTCACCTTGCTGATTACCGGTAACCACCAGCGCCGCAAAGCTGAAACGGCGTCCGCCCTTCACTACTTTCGCACAACGATTAATGTGAACCACCTTTTCAACATATTCAGGCGCTTCTTCTACCTCGTCTTTCTGGGAAAATGATTTGTTTTGTCTGCTCATAGGATGAATACCAGTTAGAACTGTAGGCCACCCTCGCGAGCAGCTTCTGCAAATGATTTGATGCAACCGTGGTAGCGGCGACCGGAGCGGTCAAAAACCACCGAATCAATGCCCGCGGCCTTTGCTCGCTCAGCAACTGAGCGACCGATTGTGACCGCACCTTCGATGTTTGCCTTCAATGAAGAGTCTTTGCACAAAGACGACACATACAGCATCGTGTGACCCTTCACATCATCAATGCACTGCGCATAGATGTGCTTGTTCGAAAAATGAACGGCCAGACGTGGACGATCGGCAGTGCCGCTCACCTTTTTGCGAATACGCCAACGACGTTTTTGTAGTAGAGATTTTTTCTTTTCGAGTTTCATGGAATGGATGCCTCTTTAGAAATTAAGCCGATTTCTTACCCTCCTTGCGGCGAACATATTTACCGACAATATGCACACCTTTGCCCTTGTAAGGCTCGGCTGGGTAGTAATTGAAGATTGTCGCCGTAATTTGACCGACCAGATGCTTATCTGCACCTTCGATAGTCAACTTGGTACTTTCAGCGACCGTAACAGTGATGCCCTCTGGAATTGTCAGCACACAAGGGTGTGAGTATCCAAGTGCAAGGTCGAGCACCTTACCGGACAGTGAGGCACGGAAACCGACCCCTTTCAGGATGATCTCTTTTTTGTACCCATTGACCACGCCAATCACCATATTATTAATGATGGAACGTACCGTACCAAACATGGCCTTGGCATGCCGACTTCCGTCGGCAGGTGTCACGCGAATTTCATTGTCGACTAATTCGATGTTAGTAGAACGATCAAAGGTCTTTTCAAGTGTGCCTTTGGGACCCTCAACACGCACGGTATGACGATTAATTGTCACACTTGCTTTATCTAGGACGGGACTGGGAAGTTTACCAATTCTGCTCATTATAAAAATCTCCGATTACCAAACCTTGCAAACCAATTCACCACCAACCCCTAGTTCTCGGGCTTCACGGGCACGCACCACACCTTTGGAAGTGGTCAGGATAGCAACACCGAGTCCGCCAAGAACGCGAGGAATCTCAGCAACTCCATAGTAGAGACGACGCCCCGGTTTGCTGTGACGTTCAATACCAGTAATGGCGGGAGTGTTGTCGACGAATTTCAAGCTCAATTCAAGCGTCTTGAAACCGCGTGCATCACTGCCCTCAGTATAATCACGAATATAACCTTCCTGCTTAAGGATGGCTGCAATCGCCACACGCATTTTGGAGTGCTGCGTGATGCAGACCTCTTTGCGAGCGGAACTTGCGTTGCGGATGATGGTGAGAAAATCACCGATTGTATCATGAACTGCCATAGTCTAACTAATGGGTTTTCAGGGAGTAGAGTGGTCCCAGACGAATTACCAGGATGATTTGGTCACACCAGGAATCTTGCCCTGTGTCGCAAGCTCGCGGAATGTGATACGAGAAAGACCGAATTTACCAATGTAAGCACGTGGCCGGCCAGTCACTGAGCAACGATTGCGGGCACGAATCGGAGAACTGTTTTTGGGCAATTTGGTGAGCTTAGCCTGCGCCTTGTAAAACGCTTCATCTGACGTTTCCGGATCCGCCAGAATCGCTTTGAGTCGGGCACGCTGAGCGGCAAATTTTTTGATGAGACGGACGCGCTTTTGATTGCGTTGAATTGCTGATTTTTTAGCCATAGGAACGGTTGTCTGTTATGCTTGAGCGCTTGTACTTGCGGCAATTTCTGAACTCGACTTACGAAAGGGCATACCGAAAAGAGCAAGCAACTCGCGCCCCTCATCATCACTGCATGCACTTGTATGAATGCAAATATCCATCCCCATGTTAGCATGAGTACCATCTGCATTTGATTCCGGAAATATCGTGTGATCGGCAATGCCGAGGGTGTAATTACCTTGACCGTCGAGCTTCGCCGGCACGCCGCGAAAGTCACGTATACACGGCAACGCGACCTGAATCAAGCGATTGAGAAATTCATACATCAGACGACCGCGAAGAGTCACCTTAACCCCTATTGGTTGACCTTCGCGAAGTTTGAAATTCGATATGCTCAGTTTCGCTTTGGTTGTTACCGGGCGCTGTGCCGCAATCTTGGCAATCTCGTCATTGACATAAGCGACATGATTTTTGTCGGCAGTGGCCGAGAAGCCTGAATTGATCACGATTTTGTTCACGCCCGGAACCTGATGCGGATTCGTGTAACCGAACTTTTTCATCAGTGCGGGAATCACCTTTTCGGTGTATTGAGTCTTAAGTGCTGGTGTTTGCATCGGAATGAAGCCGGATTTCCATCCCGGCCATATGAATGGATTATCGATGAGAATAAAAAAATTCGTGATGGTGAGCCTTTTGTACCATCTGGCAAGCTTTGTTTTATTTTGTCTTAGCGTCGAACTTTTCGGCTGCCATCACATTCGAATAATGGATCGGGCTTTCACGCTCGACCGAACTGCCCTGAGGATTTTCTTCTGACTTGGGCAGATGTTTGGTGATCAGGTTCACTCCTTCGACCAAAACAGACTGCCCTTTTTTGACCGACAGCACCTTGCCACGCTTACCTTTGTGAGCACCTGAAATGACGACAACTTCTTGTTCGCGTTTAATTGATTGAGCCATAGTTAAAGCACCTCCGGGGCCAAGGAAATAATTTTCATGTATTTGGCACGCAGCTCACGAGCCACTGGGCCGAAGATACGGGTGCCTTTAGGATTACCATCCGCATTGAGAATCACCACTGCATTGTTGTCGAAACGAAGATAGCTACCATCGCCGCGCCGAATCGGAGCCTTGGTGCGCACGACAACGGCACGAACCACTTCACCTTTTTTCACCGATGCATCCGTGGCGGCGACTTTGACATTGCAAACGATGACATCTCCAACATCGGCAGTATTCTTGTTTTGTCCAAGCCGACGAATCATTTCAGCCTCCTTGGCACCTGTGTTATCCGCGATAAATACGCGACTGTTCATTTGAATCATAGCAAATTTTCCCTTGTATGCTTAAATTATAAAATACTCTGGTAGGGCGCAAGCACCTATGCCTCCTCGCCGACTTTCGGTGCCCGTTCAAGCACCTTAGTGACTCGCCAGCGCTTGAGCTTGCTGAGTGGACGTGTTTCCATGATCTCTACTTTATCGCCGAGGCCACAGTCATTTGCTTCATCATGCGCATGAACCACAGTCTTACGCTTGATCTCTTTACGATATAATGGATGGGGGATCTTGTAAAGATACGTGACTTTAACAGTCTTGTTACCAGAATGACTGGTTACGGTGCCAATCAAGGACTTGCGGGAATTACGTGTTGCTTCTTGCATAAGATGAATGGGCTAGAGCAATTAAGCAGTGGCCACTGCCAGCTTTTTCTCTTTGAGAATAGTTTCGAGGCGTGCGATCTCACGCCGCAGATGCTTGAATTCGTGTGTGCGTTCAACCTGTCCGGTCTGCTTACGCAAACGTAGATCCAAGTGTGCATCGTGCGTATCGCGCAGCTTTTTTTTGATTTCGACTTCAGACATTTGGCGAATAGCTTGTGTACTGCTCATGTTAAATGATTCCTAATATAAGATTGGAGGGATTAGTCTTCGCGGACGACAAAACGACAATGAAACGGCAGCTTGGTATCGGCCAGGCGCAGTGCTTCTTGAGCTGCACTCAGCGAACAACCAGCAATTTCAAACAGCATAGTTCCAGGGCGAACCACCGCAACCCACTTTTCAACTGAGCCCTTGCCTTTCCCCATACGGGTTTCAGCAGGCTTTTTGGTCACCGGTTTGTGAGGAAACACCCGAATCCAGACCTTCCCCTTACGCTTAAGGCTACGTGTCATTGCAACGCGAGCCGCTTCAATTTGCTGGGAATTCATACGACCACGGGTTAAGGATTGGATACCAAAATCGCCAAAGGCAATTGAATTGCACGACTGGGCCTCGCCATAGATGCGACCCTTATGGACTTTACGGTATTTTGTACGAGATGGAAGATATGCCATTGTTCGCTTGGTTTAATCAATTAAAATATGTCAATGTAAGGTGTTGGTTAAGCGTCTTCGTCATCGGACAAACAAATCCAGCATTTCACGCCAATGATTCCATACACCGTATTTGCTTCGCTCAGGCCGTAGCTAATGTTGGCACGCAAGGTCTGTAATGGCACCTTGCCCATGCGTTGTTGCTCGGTTCGGGCAATATCTGCCCCAGCAAGACGGCCACTGCATTGGATACGAATACCATCCGCCCCCATTGCCATGGTGGTCTGCACGGCACGTTTCATCGCCCGTCTAAACGCAATACGACGCTCTAGCTGCAGTGCGACATTTTCAGCCACCAATTGTGCTGAAAGATCTGGACGCTTGACTTCCTGGATATCAAGCATGATGTCTTTGTCCACCAGTTTGTTCAAGCCATCCTTAAGTTTGTCAAGTTCGGCACCTTTACGACCGATCACCACCCCGGGGCGTGCCGTAAACACTTTCACACGAATACGCCCCGAAGCACGCTCAATAAAAATGCGCGGTACAGAGGCATAACGCAGTTTGTCGGTGAGAAATTGACGGATTTTAAAGTCTTCCCGTATAAAGTCTGGAAAATCTTGCTTGGAGGCATACCAGCGCGAATCCCAATTGCGGGTGACGGCAAGGCGGAAACCGGTTGGATGAACTTTCTGTCCCATAATGAAATTGGTGTCGTGTTTAACTTAGGCTTCGTCTGTAAGGACGATACGAATGTTGCTGGTAGGCTTTTTGTAAGGATGGGCGGAACCGCGAGCAGCCGGACGGAAGCGCTTAAATGTCGGCCCTTGCTCAACAATTGCCGACTCAATAGTCAAGGTGTCTGAAGAAAGATTGTTATTGTTTTCGGCATTGGCAATTGCCGACTGTAGAGTCTTGCGAACCAAACGAGCCGACTTGCGCGGAATAAAGCGTAAGATTTCGACTGCTTCAGCAGCATTGCGGCCTTGAATGGCACGAGTGATATCGCGCACCTTGCGAGGCGACATACGGGCATATTTGGTATAGGCTTGAACCTGCATAAGACTTAACTGTTTTGAATAGTTTTAATGCGGGCAATGTCTCCCGCCTGAATAGTAGAATTGTCAACCAAAGCGAGAATCAGGCCTGCAGAACATGTGCGTCTGGATTCGATAATGATCAATTCGCCGATTGATTGCTGCCCGCGTGTTACACGACACACCATACCGAGGCGTATACCTTGTTCTAACCCGCCCTCAAGAATAACTAAATCTGCTGCAAGAGACGGTACGACAGTCGAAACAGTCGCTGCATTGGAACTATAAATCGATTCATTGACGAAGGTGGGTGCTTCTGCAAACATCACCGGAGCAGTACATAGGACTGCGAAAAGGCCTAGACTGACGATCATTAAGAAGCGTTGTGCAGACATGCGATACATGGTTTTAACAAAATAGGTTAAGTTATTTCTTCTTACCCACCTGGTGACCTTTAAATGTACGGGTCGGGGAAAATTCGCCGAGTTTGTGGCCCACCATATTCTCCGTCACATAGACGGGCAAAAAACTACGACCGTTATGTACGTTGAGGTTGAGGCCAACGAAGTCGGGAGTGATGGTAGAACGACGCGACCAGGTCTGGATCGGCTTGCGATCATCGCTGGCCTGCGCTTGCCGCACTTTCTTAGCTAGGTGCGGATCAACAAAAAAACCTTTTTTAATGGAACGAGACATGCTTAAGAACGTTTATTTATTTTTTCTTTAACTGACGACCGTTGCGACGAACGAGAATCTTCGAATTAGTTGGATTGGATTTCTTGCGGGTCGGAAAGCCCTTGGAAAGCTGTCCCCATGGAGACTGCGGATGACCACCACCAGAGGTGCGGCCCTCTCCCCCGCCCATAGGGTGATCGACTGGATTCATCGCTACCCCGCGCACACGGGGACGACGACCGAGCCAACGATTGCGACCGGCCTTGCCGAGACTGCGACCGCTGTGCTCGTGATTGCCAACCTCACCAATCGTCGCACGGCAACGGGAGTTCAGCAAACGAATTTCTCCAGAAGGCATCTTCACAGTCGCACGCTCACCATCGATCGAAACCAACTGCGCAGATTGGCCTGCGGAACGCGCGATTTGCGCACCACGTCCCGGATGCAACTCAATAGCGTGAATCTTGGTCGCCGGAGGAATCACTGCGAGAGGCATACTAAATCCAGCAGAAAACTCGACCCGGGAAGTCGTACTGATCAGCGTATCGCCCACCGCCACACCACGTGGAGCGAGAATGTAGCGCTTTTCACCATCCGCATATGCCAGCAGCGCAATGTTAGCCGAGCGATTTGGATCATACTCAATGGCCTGTACTTTTGCCGGTATGTCCAACTTGTCGCGGCGAAAGTCAATAATGCGATACGCACGTTTATGACCACCACCACGGCGACGCGAAGTAATCCGGCCATAACAATTACGCCCTTTTTTCTGGTGCTTATATGTCGTGAGCTGGCGCTCCGGCTTTTTGCTTGAAACTTCGGCTTTGTTGCGCGTTAGAAAGCGCTGTCCCGGAGTCAATGGTCTGGATTTTACGAGTGCCATAATGTATATAATGTCCTCCTTGGATTAAGCGAGTTCGATCTTATCTCCTTCCTTCAGACTAACAATAGCCTTTTTGTGACCGGCTTTGGTGCCCGGACGTCCACGCCGAGCGCGATCGATCTTAGCTTTGGGCTTTTTGTTAAGAATATTTACTTTAGTAACGGATACATTGAACACTTTCTCCACCGCACAAGCGATTTCCTTGCGATTAGCGCGAGGGTTGACCTCGAAGGTGTATTGATTTAGATTAGCAGCGAGATTAGCGGCCTTCTCAGTCACGCGAAACTCGCGTAGAATATCATTTGCAATCATCATAATTAACCTTTGTTAGCGCGAGTAATGATAGTCTCGATGCCCTTGGCACTTACGATGATCTGGCGACAACGAACAATATCGAGCGTGTTTAAATGGCTCGCTTCGGCGATGGAAAGTCCATCAATGTTACGAGCAGCCAGTGCGGCATTGCTTTCGAATGCATCATCAATAATTAGCACCTTGCCACGGATCGGCAACATGGCATTCAATACTTGGTTGAATAATTTTGTCTTTGGCTCTGCCACTTCAAATGCCTCGATCACTGCAAGTCCACCTGCAGCAGCTCGATCAAACAATGCGCGCCGGAACGCCAGTGCTTTCATTTTACTGTTAATTTTTTGCGAATAATCACGTGGCTTGGGCCCATGTGCAACACCACCATGACGCTGATGCGGCACGCGGCGGGAGCCCTGCCGAGCAGTGCCACTGCCTTTCTGACGAAACAACTTCTTGCCACTACCACGAACCTCCGCACGTGTCTTGGTACTCGCATTGCCTTGGCGAAGATTTGCCTGGTGCGCAATAACTACCTGCCGTAATGCAGCTACACCTTTCTCGTCGGTAAACATTGGAAACGCTGAGAATTCCTGCTCTTTGCTCTGTGTCCCGTCGCTTGAATATACTTTAAGTTTCATCTTGAATGAGCCCTTTGATTATGCCTTGGAAGGTTTGGTTTTGATCGCGGTGCGAACGGTGACTAAGCCACCCCGTGCACCGGGGATGCTGCCTTTGATCAGGAGTAGATTTTTATCCGCAATGACTTTGACCACCTCGAGGTTTTGCACCGTACGCTGCGCGTTACCCATACGACCGGGCATTTTTTTACCTTTGATGACATGACCGGGCCACTGACACATACCATATGAACCGCCGCGACGATGAAACATGGAACCATGCGAGGCAGGACCTCCTCCAAAACCATAACGTTTCACCACCCCCTGAAAACCACGTCCCTTGGATGTGCCGATCACATCAATCTTTTCACCGGCCGCAAAACCCTCAACCGTCAGTACGTCACCTACATTTACGTTGGCTTCCCCATTGGTGCGAATTTCACTAAGTTCTGCAACCGGATCGACCCCAGCTTTTTTGAAGTGTCCCAGTGCAGCTTTGCTCAAGCGATGCTCTTTCTGCTGGCGAAACCCAATTTGAATTGCGTCATATCCATCTTTCTCGGTCGACTTGACTTGCACCACCGGACAAGGGCCTGCTTCGATGACCGTAACCGGAATCAGACGATTGGCATCGTCAAATACCTGTGTCATTCCTATCTTTTTACCAAGTAGGGCTATGTTCATAATGCTAATAGGCAGGTGGAGTGTCCACTCCGTTGCTGAGACCTGCGTTAGTGAGTTAAAATAAAATATGGTGAATTACTTCAAATGGGAAGTAAGGCGGTGCAACAAAGAAAGTAAATCCGTGCTCGTCAACCCTCT
>CAXQRK010000084.1:0-5919 GCA_964226535.1 Polaribacter sp. | reverse complement strand
ATTATTCATCAAGCTTAAATGCATCAAGCGTAAGACTTTAAGGCCATAGAATGACAGGTGGCACTAAACACGGGATCAAGAAGTCTGATATTCGAGAGTTGGAGTCGAGGAGATTTTGTAAGATTTTGTTTCACAGGGCATTGCAAAGGCGTGAAGGCGCACCATTTGGTGCATCAAATCGAACTTGCAATGCCTTGTGGGGCAAAAGATTGCGAAAGATCGCGGATCCAACTCCCGAATTTAGGATCCTTGCAAGCTCAGCCGATATACTTCTGTACGATCGGAATGCGACGTCCAACGCCGAAGGCGAGTGGCGTGGTTTTGAGGCCGGGAGCCGCGTGCTTGCGCTTATATTCGTTAAGATCGACCGTGCGGATAATATCGCGTACAATGTGTTCCTCATAGCCGTGTTCGATGATCTCTGCAGCGGAAAGTCCCGCTTCGATATAAAGGCGCAGAATGCCGTCGAGCACCGGATAGGGCGGTAACGAGTCCTGATCGATTTGATCTGGTCGAAGTTCGGCTGATGGTGCTTTATGGATGGTATTGATTGGAATCAATTCGCGCTCCAGGTTGATATGTCGGGCGAGGGCGTAGACTTTCATTTTGGGCAGGTCAGAGATGACCGCTAGGCCACCGCACATGTCTCCATAGAGAGTACAATAGCCAACTGCCAGTTCACTCTTGTTGCCAGTGCTGAGGAGTAAGGCACCCAATTTATTTGATATCGCCATCAGTAGCAAGCCGCGGGCACGGGCTTGCATATTCTCTTCCGTTACGTCGCCAGCCAACCCTGCAAAGAGCGGTGCCAGTGCGGCTTCAGCCGTATGTACGGTATCAGCAATGCTGATTTCGTGATAATGGATCCCGAGGTTTTGGGCGAGTGCAGCGGCATCGTCACGGCTGTGTTGACTGGAAATCGCGGAGGGCAGGGCAATGCCGGTGACATTTTTCGGCCCCAAGGATTCAGTTGCGATGGCGGCCACCACTGCGGAGTCGATTCCGCCACTGAGGCCGACGAGTGCTTGTTTGAAACCGCTTTTGTGGGCGTAATCACGCAGACCTAGCACGAGCGCCGCCTGAGTGGCGGCATTGCCTCGCAGGTTAAAGTGTGCCGACACGACGACCGTTGCAGCGGCTTCAAGGTCGATTACCTGATGTTCGCTTCGAAACGCGGCTAAACCAGCGATGAGTCCGCGCTTTGGGTGAGCCACCAGGCTGCCTCCGTCGAAGATGAGTTCATCATTGCCACCGATCAAGTTGCAGTAGACTGCGGGGCATTGACAGCGCTCGGCGGCATCTTGTAGCAGTGGTTCGCGGGCTTCATTCTTACCTTCGTGCCATGGGCTGGCTGACAGGTTAAGCAGGAGGTCAATCTGCTGAGCTGCCAGGCTGTCGAGTGGATCCGTACAATAGTGACGACCGCTCGGTAATGCAGTGCCGGCCCAGATATCTTCACAAATGGTGATCCCGATGCGTCGTCCGCGCCATTCGTGTATGGTTGGTTCAGCCGCGGGTTCGAAGTAGCGAGCTTCGTCAAACACGTCATAGTTTGGGAGCAAGGATTTACGCCCAATGGCTTGAATGGTGCCTGATTCACACCATGCAGCTGCATTGTAAAAAGAGCGCCCCGTGCCGCTTGAGCCACGCGGTTCGACGAAGCCGATCACGGCTGGAACGGTGCCGATGGTGTTCGCAATGTGGTGGAGGCTTTTTCCCATATCGCTGACGAAGCGGCTTTTAAACAACAAGTCGCGCGGTGGATAGCCGCAAACGGCGAGTTCGGGGTAGAGGACCAATTCAGCGCCCTGCTTGACTAGCTGCTGGTAAGCGTTGAGAATCAACTGTTGGTTGCCTGCCAGGTCGCCGACAGTTGTATTTATTTGAGCGATTCCGATTTTCATGGTGGATTCAATCTTCAAGCATGGTTGGGCTGGGTACGTCGCAGTTCAAAGCCGTCGATTTGATCGTTCACACTCCAACCTTCAGCGAGTAGGGTCTCCCGTAGTTGGTCGGCTGTGTGCCAATCTTTTGCCTGCTTTGCATCCCATCGTGCCTGGGCGAGTGCAACGATTGCGGCGGGGGCATCCACTGTACTTGGTTTTACGGTGAAAAGTTGTAGGCCCAGTGCATACAGTACTGAGCCGAGAGCCTGAAGCATTGCCCGTGCATTGTCAGGTTGAAGCGAGGCGGTTGGATTAGAGCCAATTACACCAAAAAGTGCGCCTAGGCAGGCGGCAGTATTAAGATTGGTGCGTAGCGCATCCCATGCCTCGGTGAAGCATCCAAAATCTTGAACTGGCTCGGCATTTATATAATCGTTCATGGCGATTGTTTGTTCGGCTGTAATGGCCAGTAGCGACTCGGCAAAGTGCTCAATGCGCGTGAGCGCTCGTTGGGAAGCGTGTAGGCCGGCGAAGGTGAAGTTGAGCGGCTGGCGGTAACTGCCGGCAATCAGGCTATAGCGCACGACCATTGGGCTGAAGCCTTCGGCGCATAAATCATCAAGGGTGTAAAGATTGCCGAGGCTTTTCGACATTTTGGCACCTTCAACCATCAGATGTGCGCTGTGAAACCAGTGCCGGCACAAGTCATGCCCATGAGCGCATTCAGACTGAGCGATCTCATTTTCATGATGTGGGAAGCACAGGTCGATACCACCACCATGTAAGTCGATTGTCTGGCCATCGAAGGCACTCTCAATCATTGCACTGCACTCCAAATGCCAGCCCGGCCGTCCTTCTCCCCAGGGACTGATCCAATAGTTGCAACCGTCTTCCGGCTTGCGACTTTTCCACAGGGCAAAGTCGCAAGCAGCGTCACGTTCATACTCATCCGCGCAGTTGAGTTCACTGGCTGAATGGTTGGTCGGTGTCTTGAGTTCGCGCTGATTGAGTCGTGACAAGCGGCCGTAATTTGCGAACGAGTTGACGCGGAAATAAACAGACCCGTCGTCGGTCGTATACGCATGCTGTTTGTCCAGCAATGTCTGAATGAGGGTGATTTGTTGGGGGATATGGGCAACGGCGCTCGGTTCGATGTGGGGCGGCCGCATGTTTAACGCGTCACAATCAGCGTGAAATTTTTGGGTCCACTGGGTCGTGAACTCGTTTAATGAGAGTCCGACTTCGATTGATCTGCGGATGGTCTTGTCATCCACATCGGTGAGGTTACGTACATGTTTCACTTCCATCCCGTCTACTTCAAGCACACGACGGAGTACATCCTGGATCAAAAAGGTGCGGAAGTTGCCGATATGGGCGGGGCCGTAGACCGTTGGTCCACAACAGTAAAAGCGCAGTACTTGACCATGTGCAGGAGCCAATGGTTTGATCGATCGGCTAAGTGTATCGTAGAGTTGTACGGGCATTGTTAAAGGGATGAAATAAACTTAGGTGGAGTGCAATAAAATGCGAATGCGCAGTAGCGTGTCGTGTCAGTGCTGCGCTGTGAAGTTTGAAATGTTTGAAAATCACTTTCACTTGAAATGTGGCATATAATCGTCATGTTCGCATTCATGACTGTGTCTTCAGACTTTCGATTGGATTTGACTCGTCGTCCACGCCGCATGCGACGAACGGCAGCCGTGCGTAAGCTGGCAAATGAGACAGAGCTCCAAGTACATCATTTGATTCAGCCGATTTTCGTAATTGATGGCGAGGGCGCCGCGGAGCCGATTGAGTCGATGCCCGGGATTTCGCGCTTGACGATTCCCCTGGTGATTGAGGAATGCCGCCAGTTGCTTGCTTGGGGGATTCGGGCTGTGGCATTATTTCCGAAGCTGAGTCATACTTTAAAAACTGATGATGGTCGCGAGGCGCTCAACCCCGACACCTTAATTCTACGTACCATTCGAGCGCTTAAAGCTGAAGTTCCGCAGATGGCAGTGATCACTGATTTGGCTCTGGATCCTTACACCGTGCATGGGCATGATGGTTTATTTGATGTAGGCGCGGGTGATTTAATCAATGATGCTACGGTTGAGATCCTTACCGAAATGGCGGTACTGGCGGCCATGGCTGGTGCCGATTTCGTGGCACCTTCGGATATGATGGACGGGCGCGTCGCTGCAATCCGTGTCGCACTAGATGCGCATGGCTTAATTGAGACCGGTATTATGGCATATTCAGCCAAATTTGCATCCGCTTTTTATGGGCCATTTCGGGATGCGGTTGGCAGCGCCGACAGCGCCGGTACGCATCACTTAGATAAACGCAGCTACCAATTGAATCCCGGCAATCGGCGCGAGGCTCTGATTGAAATTGATTTGGACGAACAAGAGGGAGCCGATGTGTTGATCGTAAAGCCTGCAGGGATTTATTTGGACATTATTCGGGACGTGCGTGAGGCCACATCATTGCCATTGGCTGCTTACCAGGTGTCCGGTGAGTATGCTCAACTTCAAGCGGCGGCAGCGCGTGGCTGGCTCAATCTGGCGCGTTGTCGGGACGAATCCTTACTTGCGATTCGTCGGGCCGGTGCGGATATGATTCTAAGTTACTTCGCGAGAGCCTACGCACAGAGTGTGGCAGATGGTCGGTATGACTGACGCGCTGCAAAGCGTTTGAAGTATTTTTGCCACTTTGCAACCATCTAATTGGCTACAGTGTGGATAGCATACTTCAAAGGGTTGGCATCATGTGTGTCATTGCACCTCAAGAATATGGATGATCTCGTTGATTACTTTGTGTGCACGGTCTTCTGCATAAAATATAAATGTCCATTCACCTGTTTTTTCGTCTTTAGGAAATGTTAACATTGTAGTATAGATTCCATCATTGGCTATTTTATCTCTGTGAAGCGCAAAGTCGCCACTGTCGAATAGAGGAAAGTAGGAGATTCCTTTGGGATTGACAAACAGTTCACCATTAGGCCTATATAATTCGTAACGAACAGATTGGATATCGTCTAAATGGTCTTTGTTACACGCTTCTATTGAAAGTGTTAATGTGACACCTCTGGCAATTTGATTAGGAATTATCGGATTAGAAATAACAAAGCTGTGATCTGACTGTGAATTGTTATATGTAAAGCTAGTTGTACCAATTTCTTCTGGAGCGTCCTGAGGATTTTTAACCATAAAATATTTAACCGTATAGGTTCCGTTTGGAACTTCGCTTCCAAGTGATTGTTGAGCGGTAAATATATTATCGTCAGGAATTGCATCTCCGCTGGGTAACCGATTCCCGTCGTCTTTCATCGACAAAGCATCGACTAATTTCAAATTGCCGTCACTAGATTGGATTTCATACCAAATATCTGTGATTGGATAACCAACATTCACTTCAACGGTGGCTTTAAAATGTGTTGACGGATCGGTGTAGGTAATTTGCGACGGTGCGTTAATTTCAATCACTTCCAGTTCAGTTGCAGGAAAATAGTCAAAACTGGAGCGTCCAATCTGCTTAACCAGTTTGTCTGGACCTTCGTAGTAGTAATTAATCCAATATTTCCTGTTTGGCGCTGGATCAGTTAATACATATCGGCCAGTGAATATGTTGTCAGATTCAACCAAATCACCACTGGTTTCAACCTCACCATCATCTTTCATTTCAAGCTTAAGTTCATCTGTAAGTGAAAACGTAGCAGCCGCTTCAA
Source organism: Polaribacter sp. (assembly GCA_964226535.1). Taxonomy (GTDB): domain Bacteria; phylum Verrucomicrobiota; class Verrucomicrobiia; order Opitutales; family Coraliomargaritaceae; genus Lentimonas. Next base: position 321 of record CAXQRK010000084.1, on the reverse strand, counting down.
TTTCAGCTTCAATTTCAAACCACACGCGTTTTATGGGGTCACTGTTGTCAACTTCTACACTTGTTGTTATCGCGGTATGCTTACCTGAATGACTGATGACTGTTGGAGCGTTAATTTTAACAACTTTAAAATCAGCAATTTGCAAATCATGTTGAGAATGATCAGTGGTTTCGTCTGCAGTCCTGCTGCAACCGTTAAGCATCAGAATCGCTGTGATAGTAATAATTACTTTTTTCATTTTTCGTTTGTTTTAAGCCAGTCACTTAATCAAAATGGAATCAAAGTATTTTCAATTTTAATTTAAAAAAAAAGAGATCGGAA
>CAXQRK010000083.1:0-33166 GCA_964226535.1 Polaribacter sp. | reverse complement strand
ACAGACAGGGGGCATTTTGGAGGGCAGTACTTTAAAATAAATTTGTTAATTTTTAACAAATTTTTAGTTGATTTAATACTGCTTTTGAATTATAATTTAGTGAGACTGGAATTATTATCTACGTACTACCGAGTTTCCAGTTAAACTAAATAAAATTAGCTTCATAGGAGCACATCACCATACAAGCCATGAACAAAAGCAATAAAGATAGCGAGGACGAACCTCCGGACTCGATGAAGCCAGGTGACGATATTCCTGAGCAGGAGTTTAAGTTTGTGTTAAAGCAACTACTAGGTGCCTACAAACCCATTCTTGAACAGGATCTCAAGCGGGCGAAGTCACCGGAAGAATTGATCAAGGAAGCTAAGAATGATCCACCGGATTGCGATGAAGAGGTCGAACAAGCTAAGCAGCTTTTTGAACAGTTCTTTACTGAAAAGGTGGTCCTGCAGTCCTTGCCGGTGGAAGCGAGAGAACTACTTGGGCCAATAGACCGATGGCAGTGGTGCTGGCGCAAGACGCGATGCTGCATGATTTTTGGGTGGTTGCTCTGTCGTGGCCAGCGCAATTTCAAGTCATTTGCTTACTATCTGTATCTGTACTGGCGGTGTGTTCGAGAAGTGCTGGGCAATCCGGTCGCTCAACCGCCGACCTTAGAGCAAAAAGCTGACTTTCAGGTCCTGGTTGATGCATTGGCAAAGGCGTATCAACCGTATCTACAAGACCAACTTGCTTCCGTACAATTTTCCTCTGGTATCCCGGAGGAAATCTTTAATGGCCAAATTGATTGTGCGCACAGCGAGCCTGCAATGAGTGCCGTATTTGAGCGTATGTTTTCGGCTGAGGTGGGTCCCGCTTTATTTGGAGTTGAAATATATGATCGATTGAGCCAGGAGCCTTTTTTTTGGTTTTGCCGCTGTTGGTGTTTATGCGCGATCCGTTTTGGTTGCTGTCTTGCCCGAGCGCGCAACTTGCTAGATGTTTTCCGCTGTTTACAATTTTATTTCCGTTGTCTGAAGCACTGTTTTCGGCCTTTGCATTGTGAACTAGTGGAGCCAACCGGTTGTGTTGACGAAGCGCCTAATCCTGAAGCAGGACCTGGCTTAAGTATCCCAGTAATGGGCACGGCTGCGGGCGCATTCTTTAAAGAATATACGCTCGAATGGCGCAAGGTAGAAGGAAATCCTTGTAATGACGACAGTGGCTGGAGCCAGGATGGGGTGGTCTATCCAGGGGGTAGCCCGACCGGCCTGAGCCAGGTCAACAACGGTATCTTGGGTTGGATCAATACCACATTGCTTGCTGCAGGCGCTTACCAAATCCGTGTTTGCATCCATTCGACCCAGCTCGGCATTGCCCGGCGTTGCTGCTGCATTGAGTTTAACCTGTTTAAGCAACTGGTGTGGATTGATTATGTTGCCGGTCAACCGGTTAAGACGGGGCCTGGGTTTGGCCCATTCAATCCGGATTCACCGATTGTTGACAGTAATCCAGGTGGTAGCGTTGTTCCGGTAGGCTGTTGCGTCCGAGTTCGCGGCAGTGCTTATGTGGGTGAGTGCAATAATCGTAAAATCAAGTGTTTCGACTTGCGCTATGGACTTGGGTTTTTGCCGGGACCCGGCCAAGTCGGGTTCAACCCAGCCGATTATACCGGTTCTCTACTCGCGCCCAATGGGCCCGTCTGTTACACGCCGCCAAATGAAGCTGGAAAACGTGCGCCCTGGAATCAGGTGATCGGTCGTAATCTGACCACACGCTTTGTCGAAACTGAGATTGATTTCTTGGGCTCGCCGATAAAGGTCTGGAAGTTAAAAGACTTCTGTTTCAACAGCGCAAACTTACTGCCGCCCTGTGCAAGCCCGAATCATCACTGCCGCAGTGGGAAATACACGCTGCTACTGGATGTAGAAGACACCGCAGGCAACCATTACTACGACACGCAACATGTATGGTTTGACAACAAGCCGATTCATGCGGAGTTCGGAGGTATTGAGGGCCTGCCAAGATGTTCTGATTTAAGTTTAAATCAGTTTGTGCCTGACGGTGCCATTTGCAGTGATCCTTGGCCCAGTAATCTACTGGGAATTGCCTACGATGAGTATATTGATTATACCGACTTGAGCTATCCCAGCGATAACTTCGCTTATTATTTAATCCGCATAACACGCCAGGGCGGGCCTACGTATAACGTACCGATTACGCCGGGTTTAACGCCTCCTGTCTTTGGACCTGATCCATTGCGAGGGAATCAACGAGTGGGTGATCCCGGCACGCGTTGTGAGGCCGCAATTGCAGGATGTCCGCCTCCAGTGACCCCAGCTAAGTTTTATGGATTGTTGACCCAGTTGGATCTGCGCATTTTTGACCAAGTGTGTGCATCGAGCCTGGTTGCACCGATCAAGCCTCCTGCCGGGTTTGCCCTAGTGCGGGATGAATGTTGTGGATATACCTTCCGACTGTATGTGCGTGACATTACTCGGAGTCACTCTCCGTCTCCCTGCCATGAAAGGTGGTCATTGCCTTGGGCGGTCTGCATTTGCAATGACATTGGCGCAGATGAAGATGATACTCCCTAGATTGAACCATGAGTCAGGTAGGGCTATGGTTTAAATTGGTTGTGGCTGTTCTGGCTACTTGGCGTGTAGCGTACATGCTTAGTAGCGAGGATGGCCCAAAGGATTGCGTTGTGCGACTGAGACGTGCCCTGGGGGACGGGTTTTGGGGAAAGTTGATGGATTGCTTTTACTGTCTAAGTATATGGATTGCCCTGCCACTGGCATTTTATGTCGTGCGTAAGCCGATGGATTTGGTGGTCGTCTGGCTCGCGATTTCTGGAGGCGCCTGTGTACTTTATCGAAGCAAACAACCAGACCCTGTGGTCATTCAACCTGCGCCGAGCACTGATTCGGCAGAGATTCACTAGAAGGAGTCCGTCTATGTGTTGTGGACATAGTAGAAGACGCTATCAAGCGGGAAAGACAGCATCTCGCATCCACCGGCAGCAAGCCGCAACTCGAGAACCTTCGTCTGCGAGAGAATCGATTCACCGGCAGCAAGCCTCCGTTTCAAATCCTCACAACCGGCAGACTCCATATCGTTCCGAAAACACTGATGCTGGTAGTAATCAAGTGATGCTACATTATCTACAAACAAGTTCTATCCTCGTCAAAGGCCCCATCAGCGGCAGGCACTATACATTCTCACTGCAGACACCAAATCAACTGGTCAATGCCAGCGACGTTGAATCGTTGCTCCGAACCGGATTTTTCAGAAAAGGGTTCTGTTATTCGGCCTCCCCAAAAACATTCTAAAAACGGGTCAGACGGAGCACTAAAAGCGGTGACAAATAAAATGACTTTTCACCGAAATTTGCGAGGCCGTTATGAAATGTGTGGTGCCCCCCTTCAATGCTGCAAAAATAGAGTGAATCGCTGCTTGCATTTATCCAAAAACGCTGAATAACCGATATTGACTAGAACACATGTTACTATTCAGAGCGTGGGGAGTCATCAGGGTGAGACGTAAGTATTCAGTTCGGTGATCTGGTTCGACAACGGACACTCAAAAGCAACGAAGCAGTGGGATAGCCCAAATAAAGATAAACACACACACACATAATGGATACAAAAATGTATGTAGGCAATTTGTCCTACGATGCCACCCAAGAAGATCTCCGTACGCTGTTCGAAGCACATGGCGCCGTCAGCGACGTATTCATCGTCAAACATCGTGAATCAGGCCGACCGCGTGGCTTCGCGTTCGTGACAATGGAAAACACCGAATCCATGACGACCGCGATCGAAGCGCTGAATGGTCAGGAATTCATGGGGCGCAAGCTTGCGATCAATCAAGCCCGTCCGCGTGAAGAACGTCCACGTAACGGTGCGTATGACGGTGCTCGTGGCACTTACAACAACGACCGTGGCGGCTATCGCGGACGCGGTGATCGCGGCGCATAAGGCCCGCTATTGATCGTTCCCCATAAATTCGCGACGAGTTGCGTGTCCTCGTTCAGAAATATGTTCGCGACGCAACACCGTGGCAGTTGTTAGTGCCAGGATCTTCAGATCAAGCCAACAACTTTGGTGATCGATATACCATAGATCAAATTCAAACTGCTGTTGCCAACTTAGGTTGTTGCGCCCATTGATTTGTGCCCAGCCGGTAATGCCTGGACGCACGTCGTGTCTTCGGGCTTGTTCCGCAGAATAGCGATGGAGGTAATGAATCGGTAAGGGGCGCGGCCCAACCAGGCTCATCTCGCCGCGCACGACATGCCACAATTCCGGCAGTTCGTCGAGGCTGGTTGAGCGCAGGAATCGCCCCCATGCCGTCAGTCGTTCCGCATCGCTGCCTGGGCCGATTCGCATGGTGCGGAATTTTAGAATGGAGAGTACTTGGCCCTTGTGTCCGGCCCTTTGTTGGCGAAATAAAATCGGCCGGCCCATGATCACCAATTGCAGCAAACACAGTAACAGCAACGGCAGACATAGGGCAGTTGCGAGTACAATAGTGACAACCAGATCGATGACCCGTTTCATTGAATTTGTCGGGTGAAGAGTCGTTGATGGTTGTATTCGAGCGTGCCGTGCGCGGTCTCCATTAAAACTAGTTTTGACAGCAGCCATGATCGATGTAATTGTTCATTGTTCATCTATGCAACACACTCTACGATTATGATTCTTGATGCAAGTTCACGTACCTTCCCGCCCTTTAGTTTAACACGTTTGCTGACTACATGCTTCGGTCCTGGCAATGGCGAGCGGGTCTGTATTTTGATTGATCTGCCAAATCCAGCTGACATTGAAAATTTTAAGTTTCTTGAAGATGAGACCTTGTCGATTCAAAATTACGGCTATGAGATCTTCTACAAGGGCTTCCAGGCCGGTGGCCTAGAAGCGATGCGCTGGGTCGGCGGAGCGATTTATGCATATAAGGAAACGGGTGGCAGCAACCTTGACATGGAGGATATTTGTTATGATGTCGAAGGCAATGTACTGAGTCTAGACAACGATATTTATACAAATTATGATATTATTCTTACGGTTTCAACCTTTTCGGCAACTGCGCCACTGACTGCCAAGTGCAAAGAATTTGGCTTCCGCGGAGCGACTTTGCATGGCTTAAACCAGATTATTGTGGATACCGGTCTCGCGGTTGATTACAAAATCGTGAGTGAAGAAGCCGAGCGCTTGCGTTTAGGGCTGACTCAGGCCGATCGATTTGAAATCGACTTTGAGGTGGAAAGTGCGCGGTACACATTGGTGCTGCATACCAATGGCCAGGAGGCGCAAAAAAGCCATGGGCTGTGCCCTCCAGGTAAGCCTGATGTAGCCAATCTACCCGCCGGCGAAGTATATTTCGTCCCGGAAAGTGCCGATGGGGTCTTTCCATTTAAGTATGATGAAGGTACCATTGGCCTGTTGCATGTGAAGGACGGCAAAATTCACAAGTCGCAATTTGTGTATGGTGATTATGCCAAGATCGAAGCGCATAATCAGCGCTTGCAAGAAGATCCGATGATCGGAGTGATCGGCGAGCTTGGATTTGGTACGCAAATACTGCCGTTTTCGGGGCGTGATATTCAAGATGAAAAAATTCTCGGCACGATCCATGTAGCAACGGGGCGAGATGATCATCTCGGCGGTAAAATTACTCCAGATCTATTCAAAGAGCATGCAAATGCATCGCATGATGACGTACTCTATGCTCCGCATAAAACACCCGAAATTCGCCTGCCTGAAGCGCGTATGATTAAAGGTGGCGAAACCGTGGTATTGCTCTGCGATTACAAGCCTGCTGCGTATATGGTCGGCTTATTGGAACCGGCTTGAACGTGCCTAGGATTATGGTTGGACATATGCGAGTTTGGAATCAAACAATCAAGCGTTGTTGCGCAACGATGCCAGCCGTACAAGCGACTGCGAGTATGACTGTGCTCACAGTGCTGAGTTTAATGCTGGTTGGGCTTACCGGCTGTAAGTTTGTTGGAACCGAATATGTCGAACCACAGGTGAATGTTCCGGATGCCTGGCATCAGCGTCTGGTCTTGAGCCCGGCAAGCGGAGGGCCGTTGTCTTTGGATTGCTGGTGGCAACGTTTTGAAGATACCACCTTGAATCAACTGGTGAAAGAAGCGCTTGCGGCAAATAAAGATTTGGCGATTGCATATGAACGTGTAGTACAGGCGCGGGCGGCTCGACAGATATCGACCAGTGGCTTATTGCCGAGTGTAGATGCGACCGGTGCCTTGAGTCGTCAGCGCACCAGCGAAACGATTGGATTGCCTAAAACTGCCGGCGGCGGTTCTACCCAGACCTACTATTCCACCGGAGCGAATGTGGCCTGGGAACTCGACGTGTTGGGCGGGGTACGCCGCTCAATTGAGTCCGCAGCAGCCGATTTGCAGGCGACTATAGAAAGCCATCGGGATTTTATGGTGTTGTTAATTGCTGAAGTGGCGCAGAATTATATCGATATTCGAACACTTGAAGAGCGCATCAGGCTTGCGGAGCAAAATATCGACAACCAGACAGGGTCGCTTGCGCTGGCACAAGATCGTTTTGACGCCGGTCTTGCGCCCAAGCAGGATATTACTCAAGCGCAAACAAATCTCGCTGACACCCAGTCCTTTCTGCCGCGCTTACGCCAGCAATATAACGCCACGCTCAATCAATTGTCGATTTTATTGGGGATCTATGCGTCGGCAACAGAGGCGCTCTTGAGCGGACATCAGCGGATCCCCCTGCCACCGAAACACAGCGAAATGCATACGCCGGTTGACATGCTCCGTGCCCGCCCCGATTTGCGTGCCGCAGAACGTCGATTGGCTGCGCAACACGCACGGATTGGAGTTGCCGAGGCGGATCTCTATCCGCGTTTTACACTCAATGGAAATTTTGACCTGTTATCCACCAGCACTGGTGACGTGTTTGATTCAGGTTCGGGAAATTATAGCTTTGGTCCTGCATTTCGGTGGAACTTGTTTAGTGCCGGACGGGTGCGCAGACAGATTGATATTCAAGAGTCCAGGACACGTGAGGCGTATTTGGCCTATGAAAGTGCAGTGCTGCAAGCGGTTGCGGAAGTCGAAACCTCCATGAGTCAGATTGCCAATGAGCGCGATCGATTGGCTTCATTGATCTTGGGCTCCGAGGCAGCAAAAGAAACCGTTTCGCTGGTGAAGGACAATTATTCTAAAGGCCTGGTTGATTTTCAGAATGTATTGGATGCCGAGCGTACCGCGACCCGATTTGAAGATAACCATGCGGTGAGTCAGGGCTTGGTTGCCAAAGCCTATGTTGCCTTGTACACCGCTCTGGGGGGTGGGTTTCCGAACGAGTCGACGCCGCTCCATGCAGTTAAATAACTTTCTGTTCAATCCATCGAGCCTAATTATGAATACAATCAGCACCCCTTTCCATTTTAGCTGCAGACTGCCATTGTCACCTGTATGGGGTGTTGCCGGCATATTATTGTTGTTGTTTATGCTGGGCTGTGGGGCACGCCAAGAAGTGGTTCCACCAGCGCCGCCGACGGTTACCGTTGATCAGCCTGAAATGAGAGAGGTACAGGTTTATAAAAGTTTTCCGGCGACTTTACGGGGTGTTTCGGAGGTCGAGATTCGAGCGCGCGTTGGGGGCTATTTGGAAAAGACCTATTTTAACGAGGGCAGCTTTGTGGAAAAGGGGGATTTACTGTTTACTATCGAACAAGCTCCTTACCAATTGGCAGTAGCGGCGGCGCAGGCCGATCTAGAGCGTGCCGAAGCGGCCCGCGAGCTTGCCAAGAAACGTCTAGAACGCTTGGATTTGGCCTTGCAGACGAATGCGGTCTCGGAAGTAGAAGTCGATATTGCTGCGGCCGAATTGGCTCAATCCATCGCCTCAGTCAATCAGGCGAAGGCTAATTTAAATAATGCCCAGTTAGATTTAAGCTATACCGAAGTGCATGCACCGATCAGTGGTCGCGTTTCATTAGCCAATGTAAGCGATGAGAACTTAGTCGGCTATTCAGAACCGACGATCATTACAACGATCGTCGATGATTCGACGATTGAAGCTTATTTCGAGGTGTCGGAACGAGATATCATTCCATTTTTAAAACAGCGTAGTGACAAAAAAGTATCCACGCATGTCAGTGAGTTGCCAATCCAGCTCCAACTGGCAGATCGCTCGGTTTACGCAACCGTGGGACATATCGATTTTATTGATAACCGGGTGGATACGATGACCCGTACCATTCAGGCCCGTGCAATATTTGACAATTCGAAATATGAACTGACTTCGGGATTGTATGCCTTAGTGCAAATTCCGACTGCGCCAGACCGCCATAATCCACAAGAGACGCGCGCGCTGTTGGTTCCTGCTGAGAGTATTCTGCGCGATATTGGCGGTCGTTATGTATGGGTAGTGGATGATCAACATATCGTGCACCGTCGCTCGGTGGACGTCGGTGAAACCATCGTCAAGCCCGCTATGGGTGCAGATCAAGCCGCCATTCACCAAACGATTATTTTGAATGGGTTGAGTGCATCGGATCGGGTTATCGTTTCCGGATTACAGCGTGCACGCGATGGTGCACCCGTGACACCGCGGATGAAGTAATCAGTTGAGAGTTTGCTGCTATGCTTAGTTTATTTTTTATTCGTCGCCCCATTTTCGCCGCAGTTATTTCGATTGTTATTGTAGTGCTCGGGGTAGTGGCCTTGGTCAATCTGCCGATTGCCCGCTATCCAGATCTGGCCCCACCGACAATTTCAGTCAGTGCAAATTATCCTGGAGCAGATGCCGCTACAGTCGCGGATACCGTTGCAGCAACGATTGAGAAAGAGGTCAATGGGGTAGAAGACATGATCTACATGAGTTCGGTGAGTGCGAACGATGGGAGTATGAATTTGACTGTGACCTTTGAATCTGGAGTCGATCTGGATACCGCCAACGTATTGGTACAGAACCGTGTCGCCCTAGCGGAACCGCGTCTGCCGGAGGAAGTCAAGAGCACTGGTGTTTCGGTCAAGAAAAAGTCCACAGATATCGTAATGTTTATTACCCTGACTTCGCCCGAGGGTACCTATGATGCCGCGTATCTGTCAAATTTTGCCAACCTGCGCATTCGAGATGAATTACTGCGTGTGCCCGGAGTGGGGGATGCTCTGGTCTGGGGCGTGGGTGAATTTAGTATGCGCATTTGGCTCGACCCAGATCAATTGCGCGTACGTAATTTAGCGGCGACTCAAGTCATCGACGCGATTCGCGAACAAAATATTCAAATTGCTGCCGGGCGCGTGGGCGCCGCGCCAGCTCCAGCGGGTACGGCGTTTGAATATGTCTTAAGCGCGCACGGACGACTGGTTGAAGTACAGGAATTTGAGAATATTATCGTGGCAACCGCTCCGGATGGCCGTGCCATTCGGGTCGGTGATGTAGCGCGTGTAGAGTTGGGGTCGGATGTCTACAATTTTAATTCCAAATTAAATGGGAACTCTGCAACTGCAATTGCGATTTATCAAATTCCGGGGTCGAATCTGATGGAAGTTGCCCGGGGAGTGTCTGCCACCCTGAGTCAACTGTCCAGTAGTTTTCCAAATGATGTGCACTACAAGGTAGTGTATGATTCCACTTGGGTGGTCGATGCGTCGATTAAAGAAGTGGTCATTACCCTGTTTGCGACGATTACTTTGGTAGTGTTGACCGTATACCTGTTTTTGCAGAACTTGCGTGCGACCTTGATTCCCACGATTACGATTCCGGTGGCTTTAATCGGTACATTCTCAGTTCTGTTGGCGCTTGGATTTTCACTCAATATTTTGACACTCTTCGGCCTAGTGCTGGTGATCGGAATCGTGGTGGACGACGCCATTCTGGTGGTGGAAAATACCTTTGTGCACCTGCAGAAAGGGCTCAGTGGCAAGCGAGCCGCCGAGGAGTGCATGCGAGAGGTCACCGGTCCGGTCATCGCGACCACCTTGGTACTGCTGGCAGTATTCGTGCCGACAGCGATGATGAGTGGCATCACGGGCACCATGTTTAAACAGTTCGCGATTACGATTTCGATTGCAACCGTATTTTCGTCGATCAACGCGCTGACCTTAGCGCCCGCGCTTTGCGGGGTATTGCTGAAGCCCGGTCAAGCGGAAGCGAAGGGCTTCTTTAAACTATTCAACGCCTCAGTCGTGGGATCGAATACGTTTTATCAACATTTGGTGCGCCTGGCCTTGAAAGGCTCCGTGATTGGTCTGTGCCTCTTTGCGGCAATCATTTTTATGTCTATCAAAGGTATGGACAGCTTGCCGACGGGGTTTGTGCCGCAAGAGGATGAAGGCTATTGTATGGTCGGTGTGCAGTTGCCGGATGGTGCGACATTGGATCGAACCGACTTGGTCATGGATCAGGTGCAGCAGATTATCAGTGCCACGCCGGGTGTGATTGATTGTCTGGCGATTTCAGGATATTCGCTTATCGACGGTGCGGCTGGGGTGAATGCGGGCTTTTGCGTGGTGGTTTTTGAGCACTGGGATGAGCGTCAAACACCGGAATTGCATCAAAATGGGATTCTGGCCTCGATGCAGCGCGAATTTGCGGCAATTGAAGCCGCGATCGTATTTGGCTTCCCGATGCCCTCGTTGCCCGGCGTCGGTACGACCGGAGGGTTCACCTATATGTTGCAGGATATAGAGGGCGGCGGTCTCGAACAGTTGGCTGAAGTTGCCAATGGTTTGATTGCCGAAGCAAATCAAGATCCGGCCATCGCTGGTGCGCGGACAACTTTTCGCGCGAGTATTCCGCAAATTTTTGTTGATATTGATCGTGAGCAAGTCAAGCGCACAGGAACCTCCATGACCGCGGTGTTTGATACTTTGCAGGTCTATTTAGGATCGTTGTATGTGAATGATTTTACTTTATTCGGGCGTATTTTCAAGGTGGTGGCACAGGCGGATAGTCCGTTCCGAGCGGCTCCAGAAGATATTAATCAATTAGCACTCAAGGGAGCCAATGGGCGAATGATTCCGCTTGGCGCAGTAGCCTCTCTGGAAGAGACACTGGGGCCTCAAAATATTATCCGGTTTAACATGATGCCATCCGTGAAGGTGCTTGGAAATTCGTCTCCAGGTTACAGTTCAGGGCAAGCGATGGCAGGCATGGAAGCCCTCTCGGTGACGAGTTTGCCCTCGTCCATGAGCTTTAACTGGTCCGAGTTATCTTATCAGGAAAAGCAGGCAGCGGCCGGCCTCACCCTTGTGTTTGGATTTGCCGTATTGATGGTGTATCTGCTGCTGGCGGCTCAATATGAAAGCTGGACCTTGCCAGTCTCGGTTTGTTTGTCTGTGCCAACCGCTCTGCTGGGTGCGGTAATTGCGGTTAAGCTGCGCGGGATGGAGAACAACGTGTATACACAGATTGGATTGATTTTACTGATTGCCCTGTCGACCAAGACCGCAATTTTGTTGACTGAATTTGCAAGTGTGCAGCGGCAAAAAGGGATGCGTATTTTTGATGCCGCAGTAGAGGCGGTCAAACTTCGGTTTCGTGCGGTGTTGATGACAGCCTTATCTTTCATTCTCGGTGTGATTCCCCTATTGATTGCTTCTGGAGCAGGAGCAGCGTCACGACAGATTTTGGGGACTGCCGTATTTGGTGGGATGGTCGCAGCCACCTTGCTTAGCTTGATTGTTGTGCCGATGATGTATTTCGTCATTCAGACCCTGGTCGAAAAGATTTCGGGCAGTCGGGAAACAATCAATCCGGCAGGCAAAGGTGATGCCGTGGACTAGCATATCGTAATGTTTGCCCTATGAAATGTCTGTCCTAGCAGGTACCAAGACACCATCAAGTGCTCTAGTCTGACGGTGCAAACGTTGTTTACGTACCTTCATCAGGGTAGAATGTGCCATGCCTTGGGGCTGGTATTGGGTTCAGTGACCCTCGCGTAGAGAATGCATACGCGTTTGTGGACTGCGGGAGTGCCGGCGGCTTTGGTGCGGGTAGACGGAATCGAACCGACGACCTCTGCGTGGAAGGCAGATGTTTTACCTCTAAACTATACCCGCATGCCTTAGAAGCGGTAACATGTCATCTTAGTCGCGGATCGGTCAAGTCAGGAATTCGCTAAAATGACTGTTCGAGGCTACTTTCACCTGAGTTTAATCAGGGCTAAGCACGGATCAAATAAACTGTGAGCGGGTAGTCAGTTCACGGCCATTCCAAACAATTTCACGCCAGCCGGGGCACTGGCTGGCAATTTCAAAATGCGGATTAGTCGTATGGATCTGCATCATTGTTGAAGGGCAGAGATAAATATATTTCTCATCGGCCTGCACGATTTTATCACTGTGATAGTGTCCGCAAAAAATCCGGTTGACATTCTTGAGCCGGCGAATCAGCCGCCAGGTCTCGTCTCTGTTTTGCAGTGGATATTTACGATCCATAAATGCGCATGCACAGTCAACCGGGGGGTGGTGAAGAAACAGTAACACTTCTTTATCCTGATAAGCGGTGGCGACTGCCTCAAGCCAATCGAGCTGTTGATGGCTGACACGTTTGGTCGAGGTATCCAGAAAGATCAGCGGATACCCCTGCAACTCAATCTGGTAATTATATTCCTGCCTCTGCTGCCCGCTACCCGACAACGGAAACAGCTCGTTCAGGGTATCCGCAACATCGTGATTGCCTGCCATTAAAAAAACCGGAATGTTGAGGGGGTCGAGACAGTCTTGCAAAAATTGGTAGGCACCGATTTCACCGTGGTTCGCCGCCAAGTCTCCAGACAACACAAGCGCATCCGGCTGCGCTTGCAATGCCCGCTCAAGGGTGCGGACAAACTGTTCCCTGACCGGAATGTCACGATGAGGGCCCGCGTCTGCAGAAAGATGCAGATCTGACATTTGGGCAATTTTGAGTGCATGATCCATACAGAAACTAAGCCGCAAGGATGTCTGATCATCAATCAAAATAAGCTCGGCTTAAGCCTTGTTCGATGTTCTCATTTCGAAACAATGGATTCGGTTCGCTTGGATAAATGGCTATGGGCGGTGCGTCTCTACAAGACCCGCGCTGCAGCGGCTGAAGCCTGTCGAGGCTCGGCAGTACGTGTGAATAACACCATCGCCAAGCCATCCGCCAAAGTCCGCATTGGTGACACTATCATCGCACGTACCAAAGCGATAACATACACCTTACACGTAGTCGGGCTGACTGAAAAGCGGGTCGGCGCACCACGCGTGCCCGAATTTGCAGAAGACCACAGCCCTCAAGAAGCAATTGACCAGGCACTCGAAAAACATGCCCATACCCGACGATTCAAATACGAGGGAGGTGGACGCCCAACAAAGAAAGATCGCCGGGAGATTGAGAAGCTCCTCGGTCCTGACACGTGACCGACTGTTGGACTACAGCCCGAAAATACGCCGCACTAAATTCCAGATATTAAAGGTCGCCGAGGGCGGTGGTGAATCAGTACCGATCTCAGAGTCTGCATGTTTGGACTCGCTACTGGATGGTAGCAACGAAGGTTCAAAACTGAGTTCCAGTCGATATGCGGTAATCGATGGCCGCTGCAACACGGCCGCCTCGACGATCCGAGTTAATTGAGCCAGATAATCCTTGCCGGTGGACTCTAATAAAATCGGGCCGAAATAATAATTCAAATGCTCATGCGCATAAATGACATACCAGCCCCGATCGAGTTCATCCGGACCGGACTTCCACTGTCCGGGAAAGCGTTGATCAAAATTAGCCTTGGATAAAAATCCAGTATAAGGGATCGCCGTCTCTTCAATCACGCGTATCCCCGAAGGATTCTGCGCAAAACCATTCACAGAGCCAATCCATAACACAAGCACCAGCCAGGCATAAACGCCGCTGCTCAGGATACCGGATGTGCGCTGGAAATCGTTCATTCTTATAGCCCCGAGGGCACCTGAGAACCATAATCAGCACTGCTCGCTTTGCTTGCTGGGGTAGCACCGGACGCATCATTCTGCAACACCGGTGGACTTGAATTAGCCGGTACGGTATTGGCTGAAGCATCCGACGCGGGCACTGTAATATTCTTGGAACGATTGATTGTAACACTACCATTGGACTCGCTGTTGGTTGCGCCAAAACTAAACGCTTCAAAACGACGTTGAACAGATGCGGCTCGCCCACTGGTTGCATCGCCGGCCCCATCCATGGCTGCAGCCGAATCCACTGTCACACCACCCGAGACCGCACTGGCTTCTGCACCAGCCTCTGGCGAGTTCACGACGGCTCCGCCGCCGGACGGTGTGCCAGACTTCGAATGTTGCACGCTAACTGGCTGACCGGCACTCACACGATCCATTTGACTCCAATCACGCGAGTGCGAGGCTCGCTTTGCAGAGCCGTTGCTAGCCGGCTGCTCGACGACCTCATCAGAGACCTCGGTCTGGCGACTATCCGGTACGGATGACTTCGGCAGCGCAACTGCCACACGTCCGTCAAAAAGATCCGGATCCGGTGCGGCCGTCAGGCCTACAGCCACAAGCAGGAGCACTCCCCCCCAAAGGCATACAGCTGCCACTGATTGAACATGCAGACTCATTTTTTCTCGGTACAAATCACTTCAAACTCTTTGCGGCTGTTTGTGGTTAATTTAAATTCCACTTCAATCGGCTGATACCCCTTGCGGGTACCTTTTAAGGTATAGACATCTGGAAACAGCTTTAGATCCTTTGACCTCAAACGTTCTGGGGCAAATACTCCGATCAAACTAACGTAAGTCTTTTTATCGGAAACAATGCGTATGTCAACTTCATCGCTTTGTAAGGCCAATTCACGGCGAATACGCGACTCCTCTAATGCCTGACCGGACGGCACCGCACTGGGACGACTTGCCATCGCATCGTTAAAAAACTTAGCTGCGAGCGGAAAACGCCCTTCTAGTAAATACTTTGCGGCCGAGTTCAGGTTCTGACTGTAGCGAATATTGGCCAAATATAGCCCGGATGCCTTCTCCAGACCGGTACGAGCTTCTTTGGATTCAGGTGCCAGCGCGAGTGCTTCTTTGTACCCTTTTCGCGCCGCATCATAGTTACCGGCCTGTAAAGCGTTATACGCCGTCTCCAGCAGCACTTCCAAACGAGCCTGTCGTTCTCGCGCCTTGAGTTGCTTAAGCTGATCATTCAGTTCCGGGCTGGAGCGAATCGCCAGCGCAGTTTCAAGGGCGCTCACCGCCGCCGCCAAATCACCTGAACGTTCCGCGAGCCTAGCCGCGTCAACGGCTGCTTGATGGTCTCGATCCGCAATAAGAGCTTCGATTCTGCGTCGCTCATTGAGCAAAAATAGATTATTCGCGTGCAGTGCCAGCAATTCATCTACTTGCGCCAGGGCGGCATTCAATTCCCCCGATGCTTCGAGCGACTGAACTGTCTGTACGTCTGCGGAAATCTCGGCCAGGGCATTGGCCATTGCCAGCCCCTCGATGGCAGCGGTATTGGTCGAATCGATTTGCAGTACTTTTTCAAACGCTGTTTGAGCGGCGGCCACATCGCACTCTGCCACTGCGAGATTAGCGGCTTCCAGCATCCCGCCAATTTGTTGAATGGAGCGACTTTCCAGATCACCTAAAATGGCGTCGGTCATTGCAAAAGCATCCAGACTTTGTTTGAAGCGCTTCGCATTTAGATCATGCAGCCCTTGATCATAGCGTTCCACCGCTTCACCATAGGTATTGGCAAAAACAGCCTGTAAATAGTCGAGCCGTTTGAGTTCAGCATATGTCGCTTCACTCTGCGTTCGCGCCGCATCGGCCAATTGCAATGCACCGAGTTTGGCTTCTGCCAGCTCTACCACGCTGGTATAAGATCGTTCTGCCTCTTCAAGCCGACCGTCGGCAAGCGCCTCATGCGCCTGCTCGATATCAGCATTCAAATTGGCCATGAAATCAAGCGATACATCGCCCTGACGCAAGGCAACCGCTAGATCATCGCCAACTAAATGCTCAGCACGCTCGACCAGCTGACGAAGCTCATAATCAACCGCCACCGTCGTGTGCGCATCAATGGGGCCCAATTCTTGAGTATGCGGCAAGGTGCTGGTCGAATTGTCCCCTCGCGAAACCATCAGCACAATGAGCGGGATAATGATCAGGGCAAGTAATACGACAGCGACTAAAATAACCGGAGTTTTGTTGGTAGTCATAGGAAATGGCTAAAATTAAAACAGACCTTTAACTTAACAGCCAAGGCATGCAAAGCGATGTAAAAAACGCTTTTTCACTCAAATTCAGAACTCTGTATTATGGACTTTCTAAGTACGTTTAAAGCCAATATGAATTGGCGAGTTTTACCCCTCACTTGATAATCGCTGCGACACTACTCCGGCAAATAGTAATTGTAGTGGATGAAAGCATAACAAGGGGATCAACACCACAGCCCAATCGACCATCCCAGGTACAACCAGCAAAATGGACGATGCCAGTGGTAGCCCAGATGCCAGTGACTTTTGGCTCGCGCAAAAGAACGCCGCCATTCGTTGCGAATGGTCAATCCGCAGCCAGGCCGCGCTGATCCAGACCAGCGTACTTGTCACGAGCAAGAGAACCACCACGCCGAGCAGGACCGCGCTCAAGACGCTAGGCGAAAGCTGCGTTAAAAAGCCAGAACTCACACCTTGGGCAAATGCCGCATGCACGATGAACAGAATCATCGCATGATTCACCATTTTTGCCGGCACAGAAAGATGATCCAATGGCCGATTCAGCAAATAACGCAGCACTTGTCCGAGCAATAGCGGCAAGATTAATAGACGCGTTAGACTCACCCAAAGGACACTCCATTCAATTTCAAGCACTGTCTGACTAGCGAAATAGGCCACCGCAATTATCGGCACGATCAACACCGCCAGCAGGTTCGAAGCAATCGTCGCAACAATCGCGATGGCGGTATCACCGGCGGTGATTGCAGTCCATACGATTGCCGATGCAATTGTGGTTGGCAAAATCGCCAACAAGCCAAAGCCAAGACGTAAGTCAGGCGTTAGCAGAGCAGACAGCGGATATAGTACCAGCCCCGTTACCAGTGGGAACCATAAATAATTCCATGACAGCACAAACAGGTGAATCCGCCGGGGTCGACATCCGGCGGTCAGTGAACGCGTGGGGAGCACTACGCCCTGCAGAAAGAAAATTAGCGCAACTCCCCACTGCGTGGTCCACTCTGGACGCAAGCACCCACCCTTGGATGCGGGTACCGGAAAACAAATCGCCAGACCCACTGCGACACACAGCCAAAGCGTAAACACATGCTGTTTCAATATGCGCGTCATAATAGTTCCCATGGTTAGATCCGGTTGTTGATCCGCTTAAATCAGTCGACAATCATACGAGATCTAGATCTACGAGTTCCTCGTGAAGAGGCAATTGCACTTGACTGACACGTCTCTTTGAATTTTTATTGTGGGGAAATATTTGATTTTGTTGCACACATTTTTGACTTGTCGATCATGAGCGAACCGGCTGAACGTGACCATTTTGAACGTGTTATTGAAGTCTTCCAAGCGGAGTTGGTCAATGTCGCGGTTCACATGAGTCTGGATAGCCATGCCAGGATGTTGTATGAGCGGGAAATTTGCACTATGGCCAATAAATTGCGTCATCGTGCGCTGACCAATGAAATTTCTTGGGGAATCGCAGCCAAACAAGCCAATGAAACGCGCAATGCCGTGATGGATATGATGCGCTCGCGTAGTACACCGGTTGGACGTGCCATGGCACAAAAGATGAAAGTAAGCGGGCGTGGTCTCAATGAGATGGTGGCCGCTAAGATGCGGGAGCTATTTGGGTCAGGTGCTTCATTTGATCGTCTAACGGAACCTCAGAAAAATAAAGTGTATCGAGCCATCGTTGAGTCTGCGGGAAAATCAAATACACGTGTGAACGTCCTTATGCGCAATGTATCCCACGTCGGCCGGGGTCTGATTATTTTATCTGTTGGAATTGCAGTTTATAATATCGCCACAGCTGATGATACAGTCGCTGCCGCTGGCCAGGAAATAGCATTTGCGAGCGCTGGAATCGGTGGGGGCATCGCCGGCGGTGCCGCCGCAGGTCTTGCTTGCGGCCCGGGAGCGCCGCTTTGTGCAGGAGTCGGCGCATTTATCGGCGGCGCGCTAGCGGCCTTTGGAGTGTCGTTGTTTTATTAGCCAAGGACCGGTATGATCGCTTGTTTTTCCAAAGCGAGTGACCATTGTGTTGTATTATGATGCTTGAATCCGCTCAATTCGCTGGCCCTCACGTGGGCGAATTTTGAAATGAATCGGGAATACATTGAGCGCATAAAGCACCGTCATATCAAATTCATCCGGCAGCTGCTCCATATTTTTTTGCTCTGCTTTTTTAATCGCCAGTTTAATCCGTGCTTCAAAATCGCCGCGCGGCAGGTCGCGACCGGTTTCGAATTCATAGCGCAGTTGAGGCACATTGGTATCGACTGCGACCAAATGTACCTTGGCCCCCTCATTGGTAAATTTAAAGGTAATCGCTTTGGGATCAAAGTGATTAAGGGTCCATTGCATATGACGATGTGCTTGGTAGGGTTCTTCACGTTCGGCATCGGCATGCGCCCGCTCCAGATCGACCAGCGCCGCCTCTTTGCGTGCCAGCTTCGCTTCGACTTCAAGCAATTCATCCTGTAATTTGCGACGCTGCTCGGCTTCGCTTCCACCAATGGCAGCCTGTTCATCCGCCATCTGCTGCATGCGGGTCAATTTCTCCTGAGTCTCGCTCAACTCAAGTTTTCGATCCGCAAGTTCGTCATTAAGTCGTTGCCGGGCCCGTTCGCCCTCCTTAAGCGACTCGTCCGCATCTTTTAATTTCGTCGCAAGCGCCGCCTCCATACTTTTAAGTTGATCACGCTCAACGATCAAATCGCTAATTTCACTACGCCGGTCGGAGAGCTCGCGCGCCTGGTCCGCGCTCTCTTGTTGCTTGGCAAACAAAGCCCGATCTTTCGCTTCCAGTGATGCCTCAATCCGCTCGAACTGTATCTGCTTATCCCGTGCCGCGGATTCGGCGGTTTCCACCCGCTTGTGAGACTGCGCGCACTCACTGCGTAAAACGGCGGCTTCCTTTTGCAGGGCAAGCACTTTGTGTTCCGCTTCATCGGCACGCTTGCGAGCGGGCTCCAGTGCCGCTAATCCTGCATTTATCTCCTCGATATGCTGATCTTTTTCCACAGCAGATTGCTTGCAGGCCTCCAATTCAGCGCGTAGCACTTCCATATCAGATCGGAGCGTCTGTAAACGCTCACGCTCGGATTGATGCGTTTTCTGCATGGATTCAACTGAGCGCTTGGAGGAAGCAGCCACTCCCCCGGCTTCATTGAGCAGGTTTTCCAGTTGGTTAATTCGAGTACTGCGCTTGATGCAGTAAATCAATAAGATCGCACTGGTTGCAAGCAGTATAAAATTAAATATTAGGGTAATCGGCAAAAGATGTTCCATATGATTTATTTGCTGAATTTTATCGGCTGATCATCAATTGCTTTCTCGGCTTCCTTCGCTTTGAACGCATCCGGTTCGGGCGCTTTGGGTGCAGTCGGTTTAGTTGGAGAACTTCCTCCTCCAGAACCGGCAGACCCACCGGAATTGATCTTTACCATAGTTCCCTTGATCGAAACACCGGACGGTCCAATATCAATGAAATTTCCACCCACCTTAAGACTGATCTGCGAGCCACCTTCTATAATAATCTTACTACCTGCCTTTAAATGGATCTCAGATCCTGCATCCAATGCATAATTACTACCAGACTTTTCTTGAATATCCTTACCGGCTTCGCAGGAAATTGTACCGTTTACCTTAATATTTTCATCTTTTTCAATCGTCAGATGCTGAGAACCAACTGTTTTTTGAAAGTTATCTTTACCGGTGGTCTCATGATGATTTTCTTTAATCGATTCAAAGCGGTCCTTGAGCACCATCAATTGCTCATTGGTCTCAATCCAAGTCGTGCGGTTGCCGACACCTTTGCGATTGCCGCCATCAGTCTTGCTCTCGTGTTTTTTACCTTCACCTATACGTAAATCCATGTTGCCCAAGATGGCTTCACGGTGATCGTTGAGCACACGGGTATCGATATCTTTTTCGGCATGCAAAAAGATTTGCTCACCATCTTTCTTATCTTCGAAACGAAGTTCGTTAAAGCCTTGTCCTCCTTTAGAGCTATTCGACTTGATGGTGGAAATTGTTTTATGCGTCGGGAGTTCATACGGCGGCATCGCATCGCCATTGTACACACGCCCGGTAATAATTGGGCGATCGGGGTCCCCCTCGAGAAAATCTACAATGACCTCCTGACCGATTCGAGGCAGAAAAAAAGCGCCCCACTTTTTGCCCGCCCAGTTTTGCGACACGCGCACCCAGCAGCTTCTATTTTCGGGCTTCTGACCCTCTGTATCTTTGATCTTGTCACGATCTTTGTCACGATCCCAGTGAAACTGCACTTTCACCCGACCAAATTCATCCGTATGAATTTCTTCTCCATCCTTGCCCACAACTGTGGCCGTTTGCGGTCCAGCGACACGAGATTTGGGCGTCACACGCATCGGACGGTATTCAACCGTATCCGGAATCGCACTAATTGTACAAGTATATTCTTTATTCGCACCTGGATTGCCTCCGGAAACGTAATCATCCAGCGCAATTTGATGACTCATGGAAGTAATCAAATAACCCCCATTCTGATCGCTACGAAAGCAATCGGTCAACTTAAAGGTGTGCCCAACCTGTAGGCCTCGACAATCAGAGTCGGCATAGTAAACCGCATGTTCGGCTTGTAAAGCAGCCAGACGTATCTTGGCTAAATCGGTAAATTTAGTCGCACTAGCCGGTGCATTCCCACCATCTTCAATGTACTCACCTTCATACGTATGATGCGCAAAATTTGCCTGACTGTGCTTTTTTTCATCTTTTTTTTCAGGGGCAAGTTTCTCTTTAGGTTTGGCAAAATTGAAATCCGTCAGCTCAAATGCACCGGAAACCACTTGTTTACGCTGCTGCCAGCGAATAATTTCATTTGGTGCAAGTGCCTGATCGATCTGACCAATATATTTAAGCGTACCAAAATCAGGACAAGGGTCATGCGCAGACTTGGAGTCGGCGAGCACCATAGTGTGCTCACCATCTTTGTGCGTAAAATAATAATAAATGCCCACTTCTTCCATTAACCTGCAGGCAAACGCAAAATCTGTTTCCTTGTATTGTACACAGTGCTCAAGCTTCGGATAACTACCAGATACTCTTAATTCATAACAACCACTAAACCCAAGCGGCTTGAATACTTTCTCAGTTAAAATATCAGGTATCGTTTCATTTCGAAAAATCCGACAATTAGACGATTTATTTAACAGCCAAAACCACGGGACCACTTGCGCTTGGTAGCAATGCAAACCAGCGAACGGTTCACTCTGGCACAGATCCGCAATAATCCCATTAAAATAACGTTTCCCACTTTTCACATGGTTGAGACGAATCGTTACTTTCTCGCCAATCAACTTCTCAAATTTGAGGTCGCCGTCCTCACTCAACATTTCAACAGTATAATTGAACGGTTCGCTGATCGCTTCCTCACCTATCATACCTTTGAGCAGAAGCTTATCTTTCCCCAAAGGTGTGGTGATCGCAGCTGCACGATTATCTTGGGTATACGACATTATAATTGATGATTGATACGGCGACTAATTCACCGTATAATTAAATTCATTGTCTACCACGGAAATCTGCACCTCGCTGATTTCGCGCCCTTCCATCATCGCATCCAAGAAGCGATGACTCATTGCCGGTAGCAACGTATTGGTCAGGATGGCATCAATCATACGACCGCCGCTCTCGGTTTCAGTGCAGCGCGACAGGATCAATTCCACCACCGCATCATCATATTCAAGCGTCGCTTTATGGTTTGCCTGCACGCGTTTCACCACACGGCCAAGTTGCAATAGAATAATCTTACGCAACACCTCAGGACTTAAAGGAAAAAACGGCACGGTAATCATCCGACCCAGCAGTGCCGCTGGAAACACATTCATTAAGGGCTGACGCAAGGCAGCCGAAATCGCATCGATTTCAGGCATCAGTTCCGGATCCTTACACATGCTGTCAATCATCTCAGTGCCGGCATTGGTCGTCAAAATGATGATCGTATTTTTAAAATCAATCATCCGCCCTTCGCCATCTTCCATAGCGCCCTTATCAAACACCTGAAAAAATATTTCATGCACATCGGAGTGCGCTTTCTCGACTTCATCCAGTAGAATAACACTGTATGGACGGCGTCGCACGGCCTCGGTGAGCACTCCGCCTTCACCATAACCGACGTAACCGGGAGGCGCTCCTTTGAGGGTCGACACGGTATGTGCTTCCTGAAACTCACTCATATTAATTGTGATCATGTTGCCTTCTCCCCCATACAGCGTTTCAGCCAGTGCCAGTGCGGTTTCGGTTTTGCCGACCCCACTGGTACCGGCAAGAAGGAAAACACCAATTGGCTTGTTGGGATTATCTAGCTTCGCCCGTGAGGTTTGAATACGTTTGGCGATTGCTTCAAGCGCATGCGTCTGCCCCAGCACACGACGCTCTAAATTCTGCGTAAGTTCCAGTACCGCTTTAATTTCATCCTTGACCATCCGTCCTACGGGAATACCGGTCCAGTCGGCAACCACCGAAGCGACTGTATTTTCATCCACTTCGGGATGGACTAACGGACGTTCTCCCTGCAAGTCAGCCAATTCAAGCTCGAGGGCACGCAGTTGCTCAGTCAACTGCTGATTGCTGGCACCTTGCGCATTTGCAGCCGGAGTGTCCTCCGCTCCGGCAGTGGGCTCTACGCTTTCGTGTCGCTCCGTGCTGCCGGTTTCATCACTTGAGGGAGCCGACATATCGGTCGGCAGATTCAGCTCTTTAGTGAGTTCTGGACTGGCCACACCCGCTGCTTCATTCGATTCAACAATGGCATCATCTGTGGCGGGCACAGGCGCAGCATCCACGCGCTCGAACTGCACCGAATCATGCAGCGATGCCTTCAATCCATCAATTTGCTGTACTAATTCTTTTTCTTTATTCCAGCGTTCCTCTTGCCTTGCTTTCTCCTCAATGCAACTTGCCAACAATGTTTCAATTTCGGATTTACGCAGTGAATGATCGGCACCGGTGATCTCTTCACGATTCAAAATGCGCAACTCTGTTTCAAGGTAATCAATTCGTCGCGAAAGGTCTTCGATTTCAGCCGGCGTGGCATGTTGCGTAATCGCCACACGCGCGCAAGCCGTATCAATCAGGGAAATGGCTTTGTCCGGAAGTTGACGCGCCGGGATATATTTATGCGACAATGCGACTGCCGAAGAGACCGCTTCATCCAAAATATTTACACGGTGATGTTGCTCCAATCGATTCATTTGCCCCCGAATCATAATCGCCGCCTTGGGAACGTCCGGCTCTTCCACTTTCACCACTTGGAAGCGACGAGTCAGCGCCGGATCTTTCTCAAAATATTTTTTATACTCCGCCCATGTGGTGGCCGCAATCGTGCGCAAAGTACCGCGAGCCAAGGCGGGCTTGAGCAAATTGGCTGCATCATTCTGCCCTTCAGCACCACCGGCACCAATCAAGGTATGTGCTTCATCAATAAACAAAATAATTGGCGTTTCGGAGGATTGTACCTCCTCAATCACTTGCCGCAGACGATTCTCGAATTCCCCCTTCATGCTGGCTCCCGCTTGCAGCAAGCCCAAATCCAAGGACAACAAACGTACACCCTGTAACACCGGCGGCACATCGCCTTTGGCGATGCGTTGGGCAAAACCTTCGACCACCGCAGTCTTCCCGACCCCCGCCTCACCGGTCAGAATCGGATTGTTTTGACGCTTGCGTAGTAAAATGTCCATGATTTGACGAATTTCCTCATCGCGCCCCAAAATGGGCTCTAATTCGTCGTCTTTAGCCTGTTGGGTCAGATCTGTGGTAAACTTATTCAGCGCCTCACCACGCCCCATTTCAGCCGGTCCAATCGCCTGACTATCCTGTCCTGGCACATCTGATGAGGATTGAAATCCATCCTTAGCGGTTTCCTTGTTTTCGGTAGACCCTTCGACCAAATCAGCAAAATGCTCGGATAATTCGGGTGATTTGACCTTGGAAAACTCCACTGAAATCTTCAACAGCAGTTGCTTGAGTGAAGGCGTTTCGAGCAAGGCGTATAATAAAGTACCTGAACGAATATGCGAATATCCGAACAATAAAGTACTAAATACCCAGGCCTGCTTGACTGCTTCTTCCAGATGCGGGGAAAAGTCGGAAATGGCAGTCGCGCCGCGAGGCAGTTCGTCCAAGCTCTGAGTAATATGATTTGCCAGGCGGGCACGATCGACCTTGTAGTGATCCAATAGCTTCCCCCAATCATTATTATCCGCTTGCACCAGTTGCTGCACCCAGTGCACCAGTTCAACATACGGATTGCCACGCATCTTACAAAAGACGGTCGCCCCTTCAACTGAGTGATAACAGGCAGGATTAAGTTTTCCAAAGAGTGCAGTTCGTTTAATTGAAGCCATAATGAGTGGGGGTGTAGTGATTAAGAGTGACTGAATATTCGCTGGCATCGGTTTGCTGTTGACGCTTGCCCATCCAGGAGTTCCAACCAAGGAACGATTGTTTGCCGAGCGACACAGATGGCACCGATTCAGCCCGCAGTGTCATCGATAGGACACAATCATAATGATTGCCCACGTATTTACGCAAACTATCCTTTAGTTTGTAAAATGTGGCATGGTTGGGCAAGAAACGTAAAAAGTCCTGATGATCCAGCGGTCCTATATGCAGGCGAAAGCGCAGATGAGCATTCCAGATACGCTCACCCAGAACCAGATTGACACCAAGGGTAGTCGTGCTGCGCACACGTCCGAGCCGCGCGCGATCATCTCTAGGAATGACCATCCAATTGCCGACAAATTCGATTAATTTAAAGGGTACCTCAAAATAATCTTGTAGAAATGCGATCAATGCATCTCGGTTTGCGGTAAAGGCGGCAAAGGTGCCGGAGTGATACATCAATGCCCGAGACTCGATACGACTGCGACAGTCCTGTTGATGAGGCTTGAGTCCCACCAGTGCAGAAACATATCTGTCATGCTTGCCTGCATCGCCCCAAGCATGATCGACACAACGCTGATTCAAGGCCCATGCGCGATAGAACAAAGTAAACAGGCGATGCTGGAATATATTGATGAATGCATACAGGGTTTTATCACGCTTCGAACGCACACGACGCTCGATGTGTTCGGTCATGACCCTAGGCAACACACCATTGGCACCTAACATTCCCAAACAACGAATCACCACCGCAATACGGTCATTATCGGGCGTGTAATTAGCCGAGGCGACTGCGGAGGATGGAAATTTTAATGAGATCTCTTGAGACAGACGGAAATGCTCACGCTTAGGGGAGGGCATCGTTCCGACAGGATGTCCTTCGCGCGCTTCGATCAGGCACATCAAACGGAAAAAATCAAATTCGACCGAGTGCGTGCAAATCGCTTCTTTTATAGAATCTGCTTGATGCCTGTTTTCGGTTTCCATCGTTTGATTTCGCCACGCTGCCTGGACACCAGAACGGTCTCTACAAAGGCATTGATCATCACATAGCGTCGTAAAAATTCACTGATTAGTTGGCCGAGCACAAAAATCCCGCTATCGCCGAAAACACTTTCATCAAACACTAGCTCAATTTCCTGACCACGCACGAAGCTGGCAGGCCCTTCGGTGTGCACACGCCGGGTGATTGGCTTAGCCTTGACTTCTACCAGAGCGTCAATCTGCTTGATTAAATCAGGATCAATCGATTCCGCAAATGGGCTTAACACATCGCGCAAGCCTTGCCCGGCTTGTTTGACATCGTCATCAATAATCGAGTGGTAATTTGAATGCAACTGGTTGATCATGCGCCACAACAAGGTGCCCTGATCCTGCGCATTTTTAGGCCGGGTCGGGCTCCCGTTGAAACAAATCGTTTCCACCATATCATGTTCGACTTCAAAATCGGAATCACTGCCCTCGGCACGCGCCATACTCAGCGGCAGATGCCGATTGGTACACCAGGCTTGCACCGAAAGTTGCCGCAACGAGGTCTCCAAGTGATTTTGCTGTCGGTCCACCAACGATACAAATAACTGTGAGCCGAGGTAGGACGACTTGCGCCCAATGCGCTCCTCAGTAGCCGTCAATCGGCGCACCTCACGCCGGGTGGTGTAAAAGGCCTCCGCATCGCGCAAATTATCAGTCACCCGATAAAAGGGATAAAACCATCTGGAGTCTGTTGATGTACGCCCAATGCCCTCAATCGATTGAATTGTATATACCTCAAAATCGTATGGCTTGGTTTTGTCTGGCACTACGATGTATTCATGCTTGGCATAACTGAGATCAATGCGATCCAGGCGCTTTTCAAACAAATTGATTACCGGCACGCAAAATAAATCAAAATTATCCACATCCAGATGTTTCTGAATGTAATCATCGGTCTGCTCCATTAAGAA
Organism: Polaribacter sp.; assembly: GCA_964226535.1. GTDB lineage: Bacteria > Verrucomicrobiota > Verrucomicrobiia > Opitutales > Coraliomargaritaceae > Lentimonas. The sequence goes on along the minus strand of CAXQRK010000083.1, from coordinate 6,624 downwards.
TAAAACCTCAAAACCACCTGCTTCAATCTCTTGTAATACCTTGTACAACCCAGCAAGCCGGATGAAACGGAACCGTGCCGGACAGGCAAAATACTCACGCAACAAACGATAGCCCTCAAATACACGCGCGTCACACGGCAGCAAGGCCTGATCTGAGTCGATTCCAAGCGGCGTAAGCGCATCCAGATCCACTACGGTTTCCGAGCCAGCGCCGCCACCGAGCGGCCGCACCAAAATGCGCACCGTGCGGGACAGCAGATATTCAAGTATTCTAACCGGGATCGCACCATTGCCCCGCAAATGTATATCCAAGACATCCAACTCAAATTCAGAGATCGGCAGTGGCTCCTCATCCGAACCAGCAGTGGACCGAAAATTAAGTTTTACCGCCGCTGCGACATCGCTCAAATAAGCGGTCGGGATGCCCAATTGATCTAAGGTACGATCATAATAATCGGCGGACTGCACTGCCAGCGGATACAGCGATACATCGTGAGCCGTCTTAAAAATACAGGCGGTTTCATCTCCAGGGTTCAGCTTCGAACGAAATGAAGTGGCACGCGGCAAACGCACACCCGAAGCCAAATCGGCTTCAGCCAAGGTCGGGGTGACTTTAACGATTCCAATCGAAGGCAGGGGGGTCGGATAGCCGGGATACACACTCTCAAAAAATGCCTGTGTCCAATTGGGAAATTCTGAGTCCTGCTTTTGTCTGACGCGAGCGGTTAAGAATGCCACCCCCTCAAGCAAGCGTTCAATAAAAGGATCGGCACACTGATCCTGGCCAGCCGCATCTAATGATAAGCGCCCGGCAACCTTGGGATAATCTTTGGCAAACTCACCCGACATTTGACGGATAAATTTCAACTCTTCGTTGTAATAACTGAGAAATGCCTCATCCATAAAGTTTAAATAGTGAAACCATCACCTATACTGAAATTTCGGTACGAAAGGAAAAATCCTGGGGCAGCGGCTCCGCCCAAATTTTACCGGAAATATCAAATTCTAACATATTCATTCGTTGTAACTGAGACGTCGACTCATTCAACTCAATGTAACGAACGCGCAATTCGTCAGGAATCAGCCTCGGCTCAAACTCAATCAAGGCAGTACGAATCATCCCTACGAAGGCATCCAAGGAAAGATTTTCCAAAGTCATGCCTACAAAATCGCGAACTCCATAATTTAGCACCGAATGTTTGACCTCAGCAAACCGACCATCCTCCAGATCATAGAAACAACTTTTCGAATTTAATAACCACTCGATATCACGTTTGACGCCTTCCTTAAATCGTTTCACGGAGACAATTTTATCTTTGATGCTTTCAGACGTTTGCCTCGGTTCGTCATCAAACAAACGATCCAGCACGCAGGGCTGCAGACGATCAATTGCATTCAGGTCGGCCATTAATCAAACGTCAGCATCGACAGTTCAAGTAGCGGAAATTCACCACTATCAGCACACAGCATACGCTGACCACAGCCCAGCACAGTATAATCATTGATATCTTTCCACTCAGTCAAGCGATTCATCGCCAAGTCGGAGGCATCCGGCGAGTACTCACCAGGATAACGGGCAAACAGCATCACATCTAATTGTGCCTCGGTGCGCAACACAAGCTCTGCACGCGGATATAACAAATCTGTATACGATTTGGATTCCGTTGAAAGCGTTAATGTTTTAACCTGCGAAAGCGGGATCCAATAATATTTGCCGTTGAGAAAGCATTCCAAGTTGCCCGCAAAACGCGAATCCTGATCACAAATCCACTCAAAATCAGTCTCATTGCACTTACCTGCAACCGCGGGCTGTGCCTCAAACGCTTCCATACGAAGGGCAGTGGCAGCGTCTAACTGCCCCTGACCCAACATACGATTGGCTTCGAACAACTTGGCTAACCAAGGTTCGGGCTCACCTAACAAGACCGGGGTCTGCTCACCTGCGGCAACTTTTGAACGCAACAACTCCGCTGCCATTACCCGAGAATAAATCAGTGCGGCACTTTGGAATTCCTTGTCCAACTCGGCAGCTACATTCAACTGATTCTGTGCCCGCTCATATTCACCAGAGAAGCAAAAGAGTTGGAACAGAAACCAGCGAAGCGATGCATTCGACGGTTCAGCAGTGACTTCTTTTTTTAACGCAGCCAAAGCTCGAGACAAATTTTCACTTTTGAGTAGTTCTTCTGAATGCATTAGACGCTGAATCTAGTTTCAATACATTGATTGAAATTGCGGATATACTTAAAGTGTATCTACAAGTTTATGTTGCCACTAATTGAAGATGAAAAATACTTTGAATAGTTTACAACGATTTGCTAAATACTTTATATTGTGAGTTTTGAAACAATATCACCAACTTTTGCAGAAGTATTATTAATAACATCCCAATAATTTACGAATGGACCCGCACCAACTGCCCCTGTAAATGCTCCACCAGTAGTATGATCAATTGCCTTGTACCACCAAACAATTGAACCATAGTTTATCTTTAAGGTTTCTTCGGGGACACCATCAGAACCACTCAATGAAACTTCGGTAATGACTACAGACTCCATATGGAATGCCGCAAACAGTGTCTTTTTGTTTTGTACCATTGAATAGTGTAGGATATCAGCCTTCTCAATTATGTCACCGGCGCAACAAGCAGCCATTAGACCAGGAGTCGCTGCATCCATTTGCTTCGCGAATCCAACATCTTCATGATCTGCACGGCCACTAGTTGGGGCACCACTGGTACTACGAGAACCCTCGACTGCTTGCGTCGTACTGAGATCATAACTGGTTATTTCAATCCAAGCTTCCAAACCACTAGTTGTTGATTCTCCTTTAATATTTCCTGTCGCTGCTCCTGTCAAGCATAAGAATATATCTGCTGCCATAGTATTTTACCTTTCTTATTTAGTTAGTTAGTTAGTTTAATTAGCCCTTCCGGGTGGAAGGGAGCTGACTTACAAGACTCAATGATGCAGAGAGCCCTTCAAGTTGATAGTGTGGACGCATTGCAAAACGTGACGTGTAGTAACCTGGATTGCCGGGAACTTCTTCGACCACTACTTCAGCCTCCGCCAAAGGATATCTGGCTTTTGTTTCTTGAGTGGCGGATGGATCACTAACCACATATTGATTAATCCAATCTGCGAGAAACTTTTGCATATCATCGCGCTCCATGAAAGAGCCGATTTTTTCGCGAGCAATCATTTTCAGATAATGAGAAAAGCGACAAACCGCAAACAGATACGGCAATCGAGCCGCTAACTGAGCATTCGCTGAATCCACATCGTCCGTATATATCTCCGGCTCCTGCAATGATTGACCACCGACAAAGACCGCATAATCGGTATTTTTCCAATGCTGCAAGGGAAGCATCCCCAAATCGGACAATTCTTTCTCGCGGCGATCCCCGATGGCGAGTTCAGTCGGGCACTTCATTTCACTCTTGCCGTCGGCAGTCGGGAAGGTGTGCACTGGCAAGCCCTCGACCGCACCGCCGCTCTCAGCACCTCGAATGCTGGTGCACATACCAAAGTACTTAAACGAGCGCGTGATGTTGGTACCCATCGCATAGGCGGAATTTGCCCAGCAATAACGGCTATGATCCGAGCCATCCACTGCCTCTTCAAAGTGAAATGAATCGACTGGATTGGTATCGGGTCCATATGGTATGCGCCCCAGAAAGCGCGGCATGGCCATACCAATATACTTGGAATCATCCGACTCGCGGAAGGAGCGCCAGCCTGCATATTCGGGCCGCTGAAATTGTGGCCTCAATTGCGCAGGGTTGTTGAGTTCGGTCCAACTATCCATGCTGAACAAGGACGGCGCCGGTGAAGTAATGCAGGGCATATGCGAGGCACCACAAATAGTCGAAATACCCTTAAGAATTTCGACATCAGGCGCTGAGTGATCGAACTGATAGTCGGCAATCATCGCACCATAAGGCTCACCACCGGGGGTATCAAACTCTTCTCCGTACAGCTTTTTAAACAGCGGGCTCTGGTCCCAACGTGTACCGGCAAACTTTTTAAACGTTTTGCTCAACTCCTTCTTGGTGATATTCAGCACGCGGATCTTCAGCTTTTCATCGGTCTCTGTATTACTCACCAAATGCTTTAAACCTAGCCAAGCACCTTCCAATTTTTGGAAGTCGGCATGGTGCAAAACTACATTGATTTGCTCGGTCAGCTTCTTATCGATGGCTGCAATCAAAGACTCAATTGACTTTAAGGCATCTTCGGAAATGAGCGATTCATTTGAAAGGGCTTGCTCAGCCAAGGTCTTCACCGCATTTTTGACGGCTGATTCCTTCTCGGAACCTTCCTTGACGGCAAACGAACCACTCAACAAATTTTCAAATTCAGATACTTCAGTGACTTCAGCAACTTGAGCAGGAGAGATTGGTTTTTTTTCGGGCATGATATAGTAAATAGCGTATTAATATTATTCGTCTTCTTCAGAGCTTTCCGCTTCGGGGGCAGCGCTTTCCATCAGCGACTTAAGCAGTGCTTCATTGCCCAACAATCCCTGCAGAACGGCTTCGGCATCATCCTTGCCATCCATGTAGGATGCCAGATTCGACAATTGAGTACGTGCTTCCAGCAACTTGCGCAAGGGCTCCACTTTTCTGGCAATCGCATCAGGTGAAAAGTCCGCCATGCTCTCGAAGGTCAAATCGACATTCATTTTACCCTCACCGGTAAGCGTATTATCCACTTGAAAGGCGACACGGGGCTTATTTTTCTTTAGCACTTCGTCAAAGTTCTCATTGTCAATTTCGGTAAATTTGCGATCCCCTAAGGCTTGCAAAGGTTCTTCCGGCTTGCCGGACAAGTCGGCCATCACCCCCATGATGAAAGGCAACTCACGCTTTTTTTCGCTCAAAATTTCACAATCATAATCGATTTGCACGCGCGGGGCACGATTGCGCCCAATGAATTTAGCTCCGCTGTCTTTTCCCATAATTAATCACTTTCTGTTATATTTAAGGTTGTTCTAAACTGATGTTCAGAGTCTTGGTTGAGATTTTTTACAATTTCCATGAAGTCAGCAGCGATCAGTTTTTGTGCACGCATCAACAAATACGGCACCGGGCTACTGGGCTCAGCTTTACGATAGTACGCAATGATTTTGTCTAATACTTTTCTAACATCGTCACTCGAATTAATTGTACCTGCCGATGCCAACGGTGCTGCCGCCGCAGCAGCAGCGGAGTTGGCAGATGCATCAGCTGGTGCTGCCGAAGCTTCATCGTTTGGCACTGTGGCTGCCTCGCCTGAATCTAAAAAGTGGTGAATTTGCTGCAAAATCGGCAATAAATGCTCGTCGAACGGCGCACTGTAAGCCATTCCCGTTTGCTCCATCAAAAAGGAACCCACGCCGCGCAAGTGCTGAATACTTTGATCGATACACTCCAACAGGGCAGCGCGATCTTCTGGCGACAGATTGCCGCCATAATTCTGCACGGTGCCCGCCTCGGAGGCATCCTCGCCACCGGCCGACTCATGCTCCCAGACCGGCCAAAAACCAGGAGCCCCACGTGCATTGCTGGGTGATAAAGGTGCGCGTAGAACGTGTTCAACAAAACACAGTTTATCGCCCATCTTGCGTGGCTGCTCACCTAATTGTGCAAGCGTATTGAGCCGAATCTCGTAACGCTCGGATTCCGGCTCGTCCATATCCAATTCTGGATAAATCGTATCCCAAAATTCCTGCACCGACTGTGCCAGTATGTGTAGGCCATCTCGCAAGCCTACGAAACCATCCGTAACAACGAGTGACACCGCAAGCAATACCAACAACTCTACGTTGCGGCCATCATTTAACAACTCCACACAATCCTTTTGAACCTTCTTCCAATTGGTCGGATTATCTTCGGTTCCGGCATCGACTAAGTCTTTGATCGCTTGAAAGCGACTATCGTATTCCAAATCTATTCCACAGGGATTGGCTCCTGCAATTGGTTGGATAATCTGCTCTAGATCGATCATTTAAAATACATAAATTTGTCAATTATGATTAATTCAATGTAAATTCGGTTTGATTGACAAGCATAAAAGAATCAAAAGAATCAAAAAATTCGATTAATTCACGTCCACGCAAAGTTCTGACTTTTAAGCGGCTCAAAATGTTGCGGCGTGAGATCGAAAGCTCCGTTTCAGTAATCCCCATATGGGCAATCATAGCAAATAGTTGATTCAAGCGATCTGCAGTATCATAGGCGGCCACCGCCGTTTCAGTACTTGCAGTCGACACATACTCGGCAAACTCATCCGGCAAGCCATCCAGATCCGGATTTGCGTCGAGAAATTCTTCGAATGCAATATCAATGGTTTGTCCCATGGCGGCCAAGCTCGATTCATCCTCACCCATCAGTTCTTTGGCATAGTCGACCGCTCGCTGCGCGGTCTCGGTTGAAATGCGCGACACTGCGACTTCGTAGGCGCTGATCGGCGCGGACTCATCGACGATGAGCTGTGCGGTGTACACATAGCCGGCTTCACGACGCTCAAGCCTTTCTGCATCGGTAAGGTTGCGGGCGAAAATGCGCAATTTGAGCAGTTCTTCACGCAGAGCCTCGGAAATCGCTTCTTCTTCCTGCGCCACTTTAAATATTTGTGGACGATT